>DASZJZ010000250.1:0-2551 GCA_035947555.1 Thermoleophilaceae bacterium
CCAGCGAGGCAGACCAGCGGGACAAGGATCAGCGCCAGGGACCGCACGATCCGCACACGCAGCGAGCAGCACTCGTGCTGGTCGATCGACGCGACGAATGATGCTCTCGTGGGTGACGATGCGCTTGCCGCTTCGTCATGCGGATCGCAGCCGCAGCCGGATCGCGAGCGTGCGCACGTTTCCTGCGCCGTCCACGCCCCGCACGCTCAGCGTGGCCCGGCGCCGAGTCGCCTTGCCGAGGCGGGCGCGGGCCCCGCGGCCGAGGCGGATCACGATCCGCCTTGGCGACTCGGGCCGCAGCGTTACACGTGGCGCGGTGCCGGAGATTCCCCGGCCGACACGGAGTCGCAGGCGTGCCGAGCAGGCTTCGGAGCACGTCACGCGGACCGTGAGCCCGCGCCGCCGTAGAGGGCCAATGCGTGGGCGGCGCGGAACGCGGACACTCAGGCGGGGCGCCGAGCTGTCGCGGCCCGCGGCGGCTCCTCCGCCGCCCGGCTGGGGCGGCGGCGTGCCGTCGCCTGGGGGCTCGGTCGCCGCTCCGGGGGGAGTCCCCGAGCCGGTACCAGAGCCGTCGCCGGAGCCCGAACCCGAGCCGCCGGCCGACCCCGAGCCGTCGCCCGAATCGGAGTCGCCACCGGCACCGGAGCCGCCGCCGGGCGCCGGCGGCGCCAGCGTTACGTCGGCCACCCGCCGCAGGGAGCTCAGCACGTTGAGCCGCCCGCTCGTGACGGTGCGCCCGGCGAACGCCGGTGCGGGATCCACGCCGTCGAGCAGGGCCGCCTTTATCTGCGACACGGTTGCGCTCGGCGAAGCCGCCCACAGCATGGCCGCCGCTCCTGCCACGTGCGGTGTGGCCATGGACGTGCCGCTGTACCAGGCATATCCGCCGCCGGGCACCGTGCTGACGATGCTCACGCCGGGTGCCGCCAGGTCCACAGACGAGGCGCCGAAGTTGGAGAAGGGGGCGGGCAGGTCGCGGTTGTCGCTCGCCGCGACGCACACCACGTTCGACAGCGGGTAGGCGCAGGGGTACTCCGGGTCGAGATCGTTGTCGTCGCCTATGCCGTCGTCGCCGCCGTTCCCGGCGGCCGCCACGAACATCATCGAGGGGAACGCCGCGATCGCGTCCTGCTCCGCACGCGACGGCACCGAGGAACCCAGGCTTAGGTTGACGACCTTTGCGCCCGCCCGGGCGGCGTAGGCATACGCCTGGATCACCCCGGCCACGCTGCCAGTCCCCTGGGCGTCGAGCACTCGCAGCGGCAGGATGCGGCTCCCGTCCGCCACGCCTGCCACGCCGATGCCGTTGCCGCGGCGCGCGGCGATCGTGCCCGCCACGTGCGTGCCGTGGCCGTTTTCGTCGGCCGGGTCGGCGTCGTTTGCGACGAAGTCCCAGCCGCGCCAGTCGTCGACCCTTCCGTTGAGGTCGTCGTCGAGGCCGTTCGACTCCCGCCCCGAGCCCGACTCGCCCGGATTGCGCCAGGCGTTCGGAGCGAGGTCGGGGTGGTCGCGGTCCACGCCGCTGTCGATCACCGCCACGGCCACCCCTCCACCGACGCCGGCATCCCACGCGTCGGACGAGTCGGTGTCCGCGTCGGCCGTGCCAGGGACCCCACGGACGACCTGACCGGTGTTCTCCATCCCCCAGAGCATCGGGAACCACGGGTCGTTGGGCCGAAGCGAGGCGCGGCGGGGGGCGTTCGGCTCGGCGTACAGCACACCGTCCCGGCGCTCGAGCGCCCGCTCGGCCGCGCGCACGGCCCGGCCGTCTTCGACCTCGAAGAGGTACATCCCGCGCACCGGAAGGCGGCGCTCCAGCTCGGCCCCCGCCTGGTCGCGAATGGCCGCCCGGTCGGCGGCACCCACATCGTCCTCGAAGCGCACGATCAGCTCGCCCGGCGCGGCCTCCGCCACGCCGGTCAAGGTCGCCACGCAGGCGACCGCCAAGGCCACGATCGTACGAATCCGAGTGCTCATCGTCCCCTGCCGCCGCGCGGTGACATCCGTGCCGACCGCTGCCGGCCCGTACGTCATACCCCCAGGAGAGGGACGCTCATGCCGTGCACAGGCGGTGCACGGGTTCCATGCCGAAACTCGCCCCCCAGCGACTGCTCCTGGCCCAAAAACTGGACGACCGTCCAGGGCCCGACGGGGCTCTGGGGGCGCCGGGTCCGGCCAGCACCTCGTCCGTGGGCTCCTCCGAGACCCGAGGCGAACTGGCGGTTCGAGGAAGTCGGATCGCCGGAGAGCTCACGCCGCAGGCACAGCTTCCGCCACCGACCCGAGCACGGCGACCGCCTCCTCGAGCTGCTCGTCGGCCAGGTACGGTGCCGGGCCGAGCCGCAGGGAGTGCCCCCGCGTGTCGGTGAGCACGCCGTGCGCCGCGAGCTCGCGCTGCAGATCGCCCGCCCGCGGCGACCGCAGCGCAAGGAACCCTCCGAAGCGGTCCATCGGCGTGGTGCGGTCGCGCGTGACGAGGTCTTCCGGCAATCCGAGGGCGTCGACGCTCGCCGCGAGAAGGTCGACCTGACGGCGGTACGAGGCACGAAGG
>DASZJZ010000251.1:0-5237 GCA_035947555.1 Thermoleophilaceae bacterium
GCGCTCCGGCCGTGACCGGGCGGCGGTGACGCGGCCGGAGCGCCTCCACCGAAGCAGCACGCGGAAGGAAAAGAACACGACCGTGGCTACCAGCACGTGGAAGCTCGTCTCGGGGTGGCCGCCGAAGAACGCCAGCGCCACGAGGCCGGCGAGCCCGGCGGCGGGCAGCAACGCGGGACGGCGGACGATCAGCTCGGTGAGCAGCAGGAGCCACGGGAGCAGCGGGAAGATGTTGGTGAGCGGCCAGGCCAGCCAGACGACGAAGAAGGTGCCGAAGGCGAAGACCAGCCCAGCCAGGAGCGCGCCGCCGAAGCGCATGCCCAGCGCCCGCCCGAGCAGGAACGTCCCCAGCGCGGCGACGAAGAGCTTGAGGATCGCCATCACCGCGAGCGACTTCCAGAACGGCAGCACGAACGCCGGCCAGGTGAAGGGCGAGAAGATCGCCGACTGGGCGTTGGCCAGGAACGGCCGGCCGCCCATCACGTGCGGGTTCCACAGCGGCACGTCCGGCAGGGCGTCCCGCGCGTGCTGGAAGAACGGGTGGAAGACCGTGACCGCGTCGGCCAGCTCGAAGTTGGCGCCTCCCCACCGCACCTCGGGCGGCGCCGCGGCCGTCCACGGCGCCGTGCTCCACAGCATGTCGGAGCTCGACAGCGTGCGGCCGGGCAGGAGGCCCTGCCCCACGAACACCACCGACACGACGCCGTAGATGGCGGCCGCGCACAGCACCGGACGGGCCGCCCACCACCTCCACGTCCGGACGAGCCAGTGCGGCGAGTGCCCGGGGCGCGCCACGGCGGGCTCGGTCACCGCGGCCGGCTCCATCGGCGTCAGGCGCGCGACTCTGGGGAATCGGCCACGGCCTCGGCGGCCACCGGACCGTGCGCGCGGGCCTGACCGCGCACGTTGCGGCGAGCGACGAGCAGCTCACGGACGGCGGGACCGAGGGTGCGCAGGATCGACAGCTTGGACTCCTCGCGGTTGATCCAGACGATCCCGACCTCGCGCACGCGGTAGCCCAGGCGCCGCGCCATCGCCAGCGCCTCGGCGTCGAACGCCCAGCCGTCGAGCCGCCCGCGCGAGAAGACGGCCTGCGCCGCCACGCCGCGCCAGAGCTTGAAGCCGCAGTACACGTCGCGGGTGGGCTCGGCGAGCAGGAGCCGGGTCAGGGCGATGAAGGGCCAGCCGACGAGCCGCCGCCGCAGCGGCTGGGTGCGGCCGACGTCTGCACCGGCGGCGAGGCGCGAGCCCACGGCCACGTCGGCGTGCTCGATTGCGGCCAGCATCCGGGGCAGGGACTCGAGCGAGGGCGAGCAGTCGGCGTCGCAGAGCAGGCGGAGCTGTCCGGAGGCCTCGAGCATCCCGCGCCGGACGGAGTAGCCCTTCCCGCGGTTCACGTCGTTCTTCAGGACCCGCACCGGCCCGCCGGAGGCCTCCGCGCGCTGGACGGTCGCGTCCGTGGACGCATTGTCGACCACCAGGATCTCGTAGGGCCGGCCGCTTTCGTCCAGGTGCTCGCGCAGCGCCACGAGGGTGCCTGCGATGGCCTGCTCCTCGTTGTAGGCCGGCACGATCACCGACATCCACGGCTGGCGCATCCGCGTGAACATAGCGCGGGGCTCAGCCGCCGGGGGGCGCGAGACGGTACAGCAGGACACCACCGGTTTCGACCGGCGGCCCCGCGAGGCTGCGGAACACCCGCCTGCCGGGCTCCGGGTGCTCGCGCTCGACCACCAGGACGGTCACTCCCTTGTCGTCGACGAAGCGGCGCAGCTCGGGCACGGACGGGACGCTCTCCTCGCCGAGCGGCACCCCGAGCAGCTCCCTCCAGGCGGCGTACCGCATGTAGCTCTCAGGGAACGCCCCGACGTAGCCGGCGGCAAGCCGGAAGGAGAAGTCGGCCTGCACCTGCCAGTGCATGTTGCGTCCCCAGGTGGGGACGGTCAGCACGGTGTCCTCCTCGCTCAGGCGGCTCTCGTACCCGCCGTCGGCGAAGAAGGGCACCTCGTCGAGCCGGGTGTGCCAGTCGTCGTTGCCGACCGCGGGCAGCAGGCAGGCGACCGCGACGAGCGCGAGCGCCCAGCGCCCGCGGGTGGGCCTGCGGGCGAGCCAGATGGCCGCGGCCACCCCGGCCGCCAGGAAGGCGAACGCGGGAAAGCGCAGGGGGATGGCGTAGCGGAGCAGCGGCAGGCCGTCGAACGCCAGCCACGGCATGGGGATGCCGGTGTCGGTCCCGCCGACGTGCAGGTAGGTGCCGAGGGCCGCCACCGCGGGCACCGCGAAGGCGACGAGCACGAGGAGCGCGCGGCGGTCGCGCCGGTAGCGCACGGCGAAGGCCGCCAGCAGGGCCAGCAGGGGCAGCCCGAGGTAGGCGGCCCCGGTCGCCCAGCTCGGCTGCGTGGCCCCCACCCGCTCCGGCGCGGCGGCCACCAACCCGCCGGGCACGGCGAAGGAGAGCAGGTCGGCGGGGAAGTCGGCCAGCGCCTGCTCGGGCAGCGTGCGGTCGCGGAAGAAGACGTTGTAGAGCAGCGGGCTGGCGAGCAGCGCGGTGCCGGCGAGGGCCACGCCGCACAGCAGGGCCGTGCGCCGCAGCCGCTCGCGCAGCTCGCCGTAGAGGCCGTAGGCGGCGAGCATGACGAGCGCGCCGAACAGCACGCCGGTCGCGAGGATCTCCGTGGAGGTGAGGATCTGGACGGTGAGGGTCGCGGTGAGCGCAAGCGCGAAGCGCCGGTCGGAGATCGAGCCCTGCGCGTGGCGGAGCACGAGCAAGGTCATGACCGGCACGAGCGCGATCAGGGCGAGCTGCGGAGCGCCCCGCAGCTGGTACAGCATGTAGGGCGAGAAGCCGAACAGGTAGCCGCCGAGGAGCGAGGCGGGGACCGATCCCGTGACGTGCCGGCAGAGCAGGAACGCCGTCCACGCGCTCAGGACCGGCGCGGCGAAGGAGATCAGGTTGAACGTGGCGACGGAGCCGAGCGTGAGCGTGACGGGCGCCAGGACGAGGCTCGGCCCCGGCATCGACGTGACCCAGGCGAGGTTGTAGCCGTCCGGGACGAAGATCAGGTCTGTGTAGAAGGGGTCGAGGCCGTTCAGCACCGCGTGCGGCCACCAGGCGAAGAACCACAGGTAGGCGCTCGGGTCGAGGTCGTTCGCGGCGAGGATCTTCGAACCGGGGTCGTCGAGCACCCATGGGCCCCAGAACAGCAGCGCGAGCGCCCCGTACAGGACCGGCGGCCAGGCCACGCGGCTCTAGTGGTCTCCGGAGGCGACCACTAGAGCTCCGACGGCGAGCCGGCGCTCTAGAGGGAGGAGGCGCGCGGGGCGCGGGGGCGGTCGAGCCGCCCGAAGCGGAGCCGGAGCAGGTCCAGCAGCATGCGGGGCGCGTCCTTGCGCGCGCTGACCCGCGAGGCCTCGACGTGGCGCCACCGGACCGGCACCTCGGCCACGGTCCAGCCGAGCCGGCGGGCTCGCACGAGCACCTCGGCGTCGAAGCCGAAGCGCTCGGTGCGCAGCGGGGTGAAGCAGGCAATGGCCGCCTCGGCCCCGAACACCTTCAACCCGCACTGCGAGTCCTGGATGCCCGGCAGGGCGAGCAGCTGCAACAGGCGGTTGTAGGTCTTGCCGGCCAGCTCGCGAGGGCGGGGCTGGTGGACCTGGATATCGGAGCCGGGCACGTCGCGTGAGGCGATCGCCACCTGGCAGGCGCCGCCGAGGCGGGCGCGCAGGCGCGGCAGCTCGTCGAGCGGAGTGCTCAGGTCGGCGTCGCTGAAGGCGCGCTGCGTGCCGCTCGCCGTCAGCATCCCCTCGCGCACGGCGGCGCCCTTGCCGCGGTTGGCGGGCAGCCGCACCAGGCTGAGCTGCGGCCAGCCGCGCGCCACCTCCTCCACGGCCTCCGCGGTGCCGTCGCGGCTGCCGTCGTCCACGACGATCACCTCGTAGGGCTCGCCGGCGGCGTCGAAGTGGGCGCGCATCGCGTCGAGGCTGCGCGGCAGGCGAAGCACCTCGTTGTACGCGGGCACGACGATGCTGAGCGCCACGGCGGTCATGGCGTTGTGCAGACCATCCCCACCGACACGCCCGCCGGCAGCCGCACGCCGCGCTCGATCAGCTTCGCCTCGGCCAGCACGGGCAGCTCGAGCGCGCGGCCGAGGGCGGCTGGGGCGAGCGTGAGGTCGGACCGCCCGCGCCCGGGGGCCAGCCGCCGCACTATGCGCACCACCGCCACGGCCGGCAGCAGGACGCTGAAGAAGTACGAGCGCACCAGCGGGCGCCAGCCCGCCTCGGCGACCCTCCTCTGCAGGCGCCGGAGCGTGTAGCGGCGGCGGTGGTGCATGGAGACGTCGTGCTCGCTCCACAGCCACGAGTAGGCGGGGACGGTCAGGACCAGGCGGGCGCCGGTCCCCGCGACCCGCCGGAGCTCGGCGAGGGCGCTGCGGTCGTCGTCGAGGTGCTCGATCACGTCGGTGGCCAGGATCAGGCCGAACCGCCCGTCGTCATAAGGCAGCTCGTCGAGCGGCGCGAGCCGGACGCCTTCGAGCCCGCGCCGCCGGCAGAAGGCCACGGCGTCCTCGGAGGCGTCCACGCCCTCCGCTTCTCCGAGCCGCCCGAACTCGACCAGGTTGCGGCCCGTGCCGCAGCCGGCATCGAGGATGCGCGGCGAGGGCGGCAGCCCGGCCCGGCGCAGCAGGCTCCAGATGACGGCGCGGCGGGCGCGGAACCACCAGTGGCGGTCCTCCAGCTCGTAGAGCTCGCGGTAGCGCCATTCGTCCAAGGGGGGAGAACATACCGGTGGCTCAGTAGGGCCAGGGGTCCCCGTCCGGCAGTCCGAGCACCCGGGCGACGGGGCGAAGGCGAGCCACGAGGGCGACCTTGATGAGGCCGTTGCGGACGAACCAGGGCACTTCGAGGAGCTGGCGAGCGGCGTTGCGGAGGCGGTTGGGGCCGTCGAGTGGCTCGCGGCGGTACTCGGCGAGCGAGCGAGTGCGGCCGAGGTAGCGCCAGCTCGGCGAGAGGAAGAGCACGCGCAGCTGGGCGAGCATGACGCCGACGGCGTTGTAGGCGTCGTGCACGAGCATCGTCCCGCCCGGGGCGACCCGCGCGCCCCAGCGCTCGATGTCCGCCCGGGCCGGGCGGTAGCGATGGGCGCCGTCCACGTAGAGAAGGGCCACGTCGCCGTCCACCTCGGAGAGAGCGTCGTGGGATGCCCGGCGCACGTGGCGCACGGCGCCCTCCAGACC
>DASZJZ010000252.1:0-29403 GCA_035947555.1 Thermoleophilaceae bacterium
GTTCCCGGCTCGTCGGTCAGCATGCCGGGCCGCACGACCGTCCAGTCGCGATCGCTGTCCATCAGCGCCTGGTCGGCCTCCGCCTTCGCGCGCAGGTAGACGCTGAACACGTCGTCGCCGTCCGGCGGGCTCTCGGCGCCGACCGAGCTGACTATCACGTAGCGCGGCACGCCCGCCTGCTGTGCCGCCGAGAGCAGCTTGATCGCCCCGTCGCGGTCCATCGTGAGCTTGCGCTCGGCGCCGCTCCCCGGCCCGGCGCCGGCGGCGAACACCACCGCGTCGGCGCCCGACACCGCCTCCGCCACCGACGAGACGTCGGCCGGCTCCAGGTCGCACAGCACGGGCTCGGAGCCGTCCGCGCGCAGGTCCTCGGAGTGGTCGGGGTTGCGGATCAGGCCGCGCACGCGGTCGCCGCGCGCCACCAGCAGGCGGGCGAGCCGCCGCCCGATCTTCCCGTGCCCGCCGGCGATCACGACGTCCATGCCGCTACAGCCACCCTCGTCGCCGGAACCACGTCACCATCGCGACCAGGAGCGCCAGCATGGAGCCCAGGATCACCCAGAACGCGGTCTCGGTCGCCTCTCCCGGGATCCCGACGTTCATCCCCCAGATGCTCGCGATCAGCGTGAGCGGCAGAATGATCACGCTGAACGCGGTCAGCACCCGCAGCACCTCGTTCACACGGTGGGAGAGCACCGACTCGTTCGTGTCCTCGAGGGCCTCCACGACCTCCTTGAAGTTCTCGAGCATGTCCCAGATCCGCTCGGAGGCGTCCACTATGTCGTCGAAGTAGACCTCGAGGTCCTCGGCCAGGTAGCGCTGCTTGGTGCGCTCGAGGTCGCGCAGAACGGCGCGCTGCGGCCGGATGATCTTGCGGAAGTTGATGATCTCCTGCTTGGAGCTCGAGATGTCGCGCACGACCTCCTCGGAGCGGCCCTCGAAGATCTCCTCCTCGATGCGCTCGAGCTTGGTCCCCATCTTGCGCAGCATCGGGAAGCAGTAGTCGAACGCGTCGTCGACGATCTTGTAGAGCAGGTAGCCCGAGCCCTTCGAGAACATCGCCTCGCGCGCCTCCTCCGAAGAGCGGCAGCGCTCGAACAGCCACTCGACGGGCGGCAGCGGCTGGTTCGGCAGCGTGATCAGGAAGTCGGGCCCGATGAACATGTCGAGCTCGCCGGCGTTGAGCCGCCCGACCGCCTTGTCGAACACCGGGAAGTGCAGGACGATGAACAGGTACTCGGGGTACTCGTCGATCTTCGGCCGCTGGTTGCGCGACAGCACGTCCTCGTAGTCGAGCGGGTGGAACTCGAAGTGCTCCTCGAGCCAGGCGCGGTCTACCGGCCCGGGACGCTCGATGTTGATCCAGCGCAGGTCGCCCCACTCGACGACCTCGACGTTGGGCTCGGCCGGGGCCTGCTGGAGCGCGTTACCGTCGGCCCGTGCGCGGGCCGAGCGCCTGAGACGGGGCTTGGGAAGGCTCGGCATGGCGTCTGAGCGGGTCGTCGAGGTAGCTCACGCTTTCGATTCTACTTGCAGGGCGCGCTATCCTTCGCCGTTCACATAGCCGTTGCATCGAGAGGGGTGGAGGGACATGGCCCTGTGAAGCCCCGGCAACCACTCGGCGGACCGCGCGTCCAACGGGAAAGGTGCCAATTCCATCGAGATGTGACTGGACGCCTCCGGCAGGGCTCCGTCACACAGCGGCGGAGCTTGCCACTTGAAAGGGGCGTTCACGATGGCTGTCCGGGCACTTGCCTGCAAGGAATGCGGTACCGAGTACGGGCTGGAGGCGCGCTACGTCTGCGAGCGCTGCTTCGGTCCGCTGGAGGTGCGCTACGACCTCGCCTCGCTCGAAGCCGAGAGCGCCAAGCGGCGCATCCAGGCGGGTCCGCAGAACCTCTGGCGCTACGCCGACTTTCTGCCGTTCGAGAGGCCGCCGCGCTACGCGCTGCCCGCCGGTTGCACGCCGCTGATCAGGGCGCCGCGGCTGGCCGAGCGGCTCGGGCTCAGCGAGGTGTGGGTCAAGAACGACGCCGCCAACCCGACCCACTCGTTCAAGGACCGGGTGGTGTCGGTGGCCCTCGCCAAGGCGCGCGAGCTCGGCTACGAGACCGTGGCCTGCGCCTCCACCGGCAACCTCGCCAACGCCGTGGCGGCCCACGCCGCGGCGGCGGGGCTCGACTCGTACGTGTTCATCCCCGCCGACCTCGAGGAGCAGAAGATCCTCGCCACCGGCGTGTACGGCACGAAGCTCGTCACGGTGCGCGGCAACTACGACGACGTCAACCGGCTCTGCACCCAGCTCTCGGCCGAGCACGACTGGGCCTTCGTGAACGTGAACGTGCGGCCCTACTACGCGGAGGGCTCGAAGACGCTCGCCTACGAGATCGCCGAGGGGCTCGGGTTCGAGCTGCCGGAGCGGGTGGTGGCGCCGATCGCCTCGGGCTCGCTCTTCACGAAGATCGCGCGCGGGTTCGACGAGTGGCGCGAGGTCGGCCTGGTGAGCGGTGAGACCCCGGCGATGAACGGCGCCCAGGCCGAGGGCTGCTCGCCCGTCGCGCGCGCCTACGACTCCGGCTGGGAGGTCTGCAAGCCGGTCAAGCCGGACACCATCGCCAAGTCGCTGGCCATCGGCAATCCCGCCGACGGGCCTTACGCGCTCGAGCTGGCGCGCCGCACCGGCGGGTCGGTGGACGCCGTGACCGACGACGAGGTGCGCGCCGGCATCCGGCTGCTCGCCGAGACGACAGGCATCTTCACCGAGACGGCCGGCGGGGTCACCACGGCCACGCTCGCCAAGCTGGCAGAGCGCGGCTACATCGAACCGGACGAGCGCGTTGTGCTGGTCATCACGGGCGAGGGGCTGAAGACGCTCGACGCCGTGCGGGGCAGCTTCGCCGTGCACGAGATCGACGCGGCGGTCGAGTCCTTCGAGGCCGAGGTTCCCGTCGCTGCCGCTGTGTAGTCTGTCCGTCCGCAATGGCGGTCACGGTCAAGATCCCGACTCAGCTGCGCAGCGTCACAGGGGGCGAGGGCGAGACGAGCGTCGACGGCGCGACGACCGTCGGCGAAGTGCTCGACGGGCTCTACGAGCGCTTCGACGGCCTGCGCGACCGCATCGCGGAGGACGGCGACCTGAGGCGCTTCGTGAACGTCTACGTGGGCGGCGAGGACATCCGCTTCCTCGACGGCCTCGACACCACGGTCGAGGACGGGGACGAGGTCACGATCCTCCCGGCCGTCGCGGGCGGCTGACGGTCCTCGTAACAGGCGCGCAGGGCTTCATCGGGTCCTGGCTCGCGGAGCGCCTGCTCGACAGCGGCAGGCGGGTGGTGGCGCTCCGCCGCGACGTGGACCCGCAGTCGCGCTTCCGCAGCGAGGGGATCGAGGACCGGTGCACGCTCGCGCTCGCCGACCTGACCGACCACCAAGCGCTCTTGCGGGTGCTGAACGAGCACGACGTGGAGGAGGTCTTCCACCTCGCCGCGCAGGCCGTGGTGGGCCACGCCAACCGCTCGCCGCTCGGCAGCTGGGAGGCGAACGTTCGCGGCACCTACACGCTGCTCGAGGCGTGCCGCACGCTCGGCACCGTGCGGCGCGTCGTGGTGGCCTCATCGGACAAGGCGTACGGCGCCCACGACCGGCTGCCCTATCGCGAGGACTTCGCGCTGCAGCCGCGCAACCCGTACGACGTCTCGAAGGCGTGCACGGACCTCATCGCACGCTCCTACGCCCACTCATACGGCCTGCCGCTGGCGGTCACGCGGCTGGCCAACGTGTACGGGCCCGGCGACCTGAACTGGTCCCGGATCGTCCCTGACACGGCCCGGGCGCTGGCGCGTGGCGAGCGTCCGAAGGTCCGCTCCGACGGCACCGCGGAGCGCGACTACATCTACGTCGAGGACGCCGTGGACGCCTACCTGGCGGTCGCCGCCTCGATCGACCGGCCCGAGCTGCGAGGGCGGGCATGGAACGCAGGGTGGGGGAGCCCGGTCTCGGTGCTCGACGTGGTCCGAACCCTGATCGCCGTGTCGGGCCGCTCGGTCGAGCCGGACATCCGCGGCCAGGGCACGCCGCCGGGCGAGATCGCGCGTCAGTACCTCGACTCGACCGCGATCCGCGAGGAGCTCGGCTGGGAGCCCAAGTGGGAGCTCGAGCGCGGGCTCCGCGCCGCCTGGCAGTGGTACGAGCGGCGCTTCGGCTCGACCTGAGGGCGAAAGCGGCGCGGCGATCTTTCGACACCGGGCCAATGGCGAAAACGCCTGCGTGCGGTGACAATGCGGGCGTGGATGCAAGCCCGCGCGTCAAGCGTTACGCACTGGTCCCGAACGAAAGCACCGACGGGCTGCGCCGGTTTCACCTGGCGCGGGTGGCCGCCGCGGGCCGCGTGCCGGACGCCCAGCGGCTCGAGCGGATGGAGGACGTGGCCGGGCGCGAGCGCGAGCAGGTCCGTCAGGACGCCGGGCCATAGACGGGCTCGGCCGCGCTGGGCTCCTCCGTCGCGGCGCCCTCGTCCGAAGGCGACCGCAGCACCACCAACGCCACAACCAGCCCGACGACCGTCAGCGCCGCCCCCACCAGGTAGGCCAGGTGATAGCCGCCGTTCAGCGCTGCCGCCACCGACTCGCCGTCCGCCCGCAGGCCCTCGCTACGCGAGGTCGCGAGCGTGGCCAGCACCGCCAGCCCCACCGCGCCGCCGACCTGCACCGTGGTGTTGACCAGGCCGGAGGCGAGGCCGGCGTCGCTCGGGGTGGCGCCCGACATCGCGAGCGACATCAGGGCGGGGAACGACAGGCCCGCGCCCGCGCCAAGCAGCAACTGGACCGGGGCGATGTCGACCCAGTAGCTCGCGTCCACGGGCGCGCGCGAGAACAGCAGCAGGCCGACGGCCGCGAAGCCCAGGCCGGCGATCAGCGTGGCCTTCGCGCCGATCCCCATGATCAGCTTCTCCGCGTAGCCCAGCGACAGCGTGCCCATCACGATGCAGGAGGGCAGGAACGCCAGCCCGACCTCGAGGGCGCTGTAGCCGAGGATGCCCTGCAGGTAGAGCGCGCCCAGGAAGAACATTCCGAAGAACCCGACCACCAGCAGGCCCATGATCGCGTTGGCGCCGCTCACGTTGCGGGAGCGGAACAGGCGCAGCGGCATCAGCGGGTTCTCGATGCGCGCCTGACGGGCCACGAACCCGGCCAGCAGGGCGAGCGAGACGCCGCCGAGCCCGAGCGTCTGCGTCGAGCCCCAGCCCTGATCGCCCGCCTCGAGCAGCGAGTACACGCCGAGCATCAGCCCGGCCGTGAGCACCAGCGCACCGGCGACGTCGGCTCCGCGCCGGAACCCGATGCCGGGGTGATGGTCGACCAGCCGCAGCGCCAGGAGCGCGATCGCGACGCCGATGGGGACGTTGACGAAGAAGATCCAGTGCCAGTTGATGGCCTGGGTCAGCACGCCGCCGGCCAGCAGCCCGATCGACGCGCCGCCGGACGCCACGAAGCCGTAGACCCCGATCGCCTTCGCTTGCTCGCGCGGCTCGGGGAACATCGTCACGATCATGCCGAGGATCACGGCGGAGGCGATCGCCCCGCCGGCGCCCTGCACGAAGCGCGCGCCGATCAGCACGCCCTGGCTCTGAGCCGTGGCGCAGACGAGCGAGGCGATCGTGAACACCGCCAGACCGGCGAGGAACACCCGCCGCTGCCCGATCAGGTCGCCGAGCCGCCCCGCCAGCAGCAGCAGGCCGCCGAACGCGATCAGGTACGCGTTCACGACCCAGGCAAGACCGCTCTGGGAGAAGCCGAGGTCCTCCTGGATCGACGGCAGCGCGACGTTCACGATCGTCGCGTCGAGGACGATCATCAGCATGCCCCCGCAGAGCACGTACAGGGCCAGCCAGCGCCTTGCGTCAGATGTCGAATCGGTGGTCATGGGTCTTGAGACCGCGTGACCACCCGAAACTCATCGCGCGGAGCTCAACCCCGCGCCCACTCCTCCTTGTGGACCTTCTTCTGGGCCTCGTACTCGTCGAGCGCCTCGGGCGAGTCCACGTCTCCAAGCGTGGGGTGCCACGGCACGAGCGGCTCGGCGGCAGCCACGTTGAAGTGCTTGGCCAGCACCGCGCCCATCCCCTTCACCTTCATCTCACCGAACCCCGGCAGCCCCAGGAGGTTCGCACGCAGCTCGTCGGTGTCGGCGGCTTCGGTCCAGATGCGCTCGGCATCGCCCCCGTAGCGGTCGCGCACGTGCACGGCAAGCTCGTGAATGCGCTTGGCCATCACCTTCGGGTAGCGATGGATCGGGGGACGCTCCATGAAGACGGGCTCGAGGTCGGCGGAGGCGAGCGTGTCGGCGTCGAGCGATCCGAGCCGCTCCTTCAACGCCAGCGGACCGGCGAACGCCTTGCGCACGGTCACGCGCTGGTCGAGCGCAAAGCCGAGCAGAAGCGCCATCGGGTCGGCGCCGATCAGGGCGTTGGCGTCGTCGGAGTCCGTGAAGTAGAGCGGCTTCATCGCTTCTGCTGCCAGAAAGCTATCTGGCCGCCGGCGGGCGTCTCGACGACGCTGCGCCAGCCCGCCGGGCCCTCGCGCGGGCCGAGCAGCACGGAGCCGCCGAGGCGCCGGGCGCGGTCGGTCGCCCGGCCGATCCGCTCCACCTCCACATAGGGCAGCCAGAGCGGCACCTCGGTGCGGCACTCGACGATGCCGCCGCCCACCGATCCGCCCATCTCGAGCGCCTCGTAGGTGCCCTCGCGTGCGCGGATCTGCTCGGGCCGCCAGCCGAGGAGATCGGTGTAGAAGGCGCGGGCGGCTCGGAGGTCGCGAGTGTGCAGCTCCAGATGGACCACGGGATGCATCGTCAAGGCATGGACCCGCGCCGCACACGAAATTCATCGGTGAGAGGGCTAATCTGGCAATCGCGATGGCTACGGGAACGACGGTCCAGGAACAGGAGCTGCTTCAAGAGGCTCGGGACGGCAATGAGGGCGCGTTCGAGGCGCTCGTGCGTCCCTACCACGGGGAGCTGCACGCGCACTGCTACCGGATGGTCGGCTCGGTGCACGACGCCGAGGACGCCCTGCAGGAGGCGATGCTCCGCGCCTGGAGGGCGATCGCCAGGTTCGAGGGCCGGAGCTCGCTGCGCTCGTGGCTCTACACGATCGCCACGAACACCTGCCTGAACCTGATCGCGCGGCGGCCGAAGCGGGTGCTGCCGCTCGACTACGGGCCGTCCTTCGACCCGCACGACCAGGGCATCGGGATGCCTCCGGTCGAGGCGACCTGGGTGGAGCCGTATCCCGACCAGGGCCTGGGGCTCGAGGACGGCTACGCGGCGCCCGAGGCGCGCTACGAGCTGCGCGAGAGCGTCGAGCTGGCGTTCGTGGCGGCGCTGCAGCACCTGCCCGCGAACCAGCGCGCGGCGCTGATCCTGCGCGAGGTGCTGGGCTTCTCGGCCCAGGAGACGGCGGAGGCGCTCGAGACCTCGGTGGCGTCGGTGAACAGCGCGCTGCAGCGGGCCCGCAAGACGGTGGACGAGAAGCTGCCCGACCAGAGCCAGCAGGCCACGCTGAGGGCGCTCGGCGACGACGGCGTGCGCGGCGTCGTGGAGGGCTACATGCAGGCGATGGAGGAAGGCAACGTCGACAAGGTGGTGTCGCTGCTCGCGGAGGACGCGGCCTGGTCGATGCCGCCGCTGGCCGCCTGGTTCACGGGCCGCGATGCTCTGGTGGGCTTCATGCACTACGGCCCGCTGTCGGGCGCCTGGCGCTGGCGTCACCGCGTGACGCAGGCGAACGGGCAGCCGGCGGTCGGCTCGTACGCCTGGCATCCGGGGGCGGGCACCTACCTGCCCTTCGCCCTCGACGTGCTGACGGTGGAGGGAGACCGGATCAAGGAGATCACCTCGTTCATCTGCCGCTCCACGGAGGCCGAGGACCCCGACTACTACGTACGCTGGCCGGAGCAGCCGGTGGACCTCGAGCACGTGGAGGCGTTCTTCGGCCGCTTCGGGCTGCCGGGAAGGGTGGACGACTGATGCTGGCGAACGCAAGGGCGTACAACGGCTTCGCGGTCGACGACCTCGAGAAGGCGCGGGACTTCTACGAGAACACGCTGGGGCTGCGAACGACCGTCGTGGACGAGGGCAACCTCATGACGCTGCACCTCCCGGGCGACCGCGACACGCTGGTCTACGTGAGCCCGCGCTACGCGCCGGCGCCGTACACGATCCTCAACTTCGAGGTGGAGGACATCGACGCCACCGTCGACGAGTTGGGCGCCCGCGGCGTGGAGCTCGAACGCTACGACGACATGGGCCAGGACGAAAAGGGCATCTCCCGAACCGGCCCCGACATCGCCTGGTTCAAGGACCCGGCGGGGAACATCCTGTCGGTCATCCAGGCGTCGTAGGCGAGACGCGCCCGGCAGGATTTGAACCTGCGGCCTCCCGCTCCGGAGGCGGGCGCTCTATCCACTGAGCTACGGGCGCGAGTGCGCTTGAGTGTAGTCCCGGCATGGTCATCGCGGTGATCTCCGACACGCACATGCCGCGGGGCGGCCGCCGGCTGCCCGGCGCCTGCGTCGAGCGGATCGCGGCTGCCGACCTTCTCCTGCACGCCGGCGACCTCATGACGGTCGAGGTGCTTCGCGAGCTCGAAGCGATCGGCCCTCCGGTCGCCGCCGTGCACGGGAACATGGATACCGCCGAGCTCCGGCGCCTGCTGCCGGCCGAGCGGGTGGTCGAGGCAGGCGGCGCGCGGATCGCCATGGTGCACGACGCGGGGCCGCGGGGCGGCCGCCTGGAGCGGATGCGCCGGCGCTTCGGCGACCGGGCCGACGCGGTGGTGTTCGGCCACTCCCACCTGCCGCTGCACGAGCGGGCTCCCGACGGCTTCCAGATCTTCAACCCCGGCAGCCCCACGGAGCGGCGGCGGGCTCCCTCGCACACGATGGGCATGGCGCAGGTCGGGGCCGGCACCATCGAATTCGAGCTGATCGAGCTGATACCGTATACGGCATCATGACACCCGCCGAGCTGGTCCGGATCACGCGCGAACGGAAGGGCCTCAGCCAGCGCCGCCTCGCGCTGCGAGCGGGCACGAGCCAGAGCGCGATCGCCCGCATCGAGCGCGGCGACGAGGAGGTCACCTGGCCCCGGCTGCGCTCGCTGATGATTGCCATGGGGGAGGAGCCGGTGCTGTCGAGCCGGCCCCTCGTGGGCCGGTACGACGCTGACGACCTCCTGCGCGACCGCGCGACGTCGCCCGAGTCGCGGCTCGCGAACGGGATCACGTTCAACGAGTTCGCCACCGAGCTGGCCCTAGCGGGGCGCCGCGCGAAGGCCGCGCGTGGCCGCGCCTGAAAACCCGCTTCGAGCTGGCGAGATCCTGCGCGCGCTCGCGGAGCACGGGGTGGACTTCGTGGTGGTGGGCGGCATTGCGGTGCAGGCGCACGGCTACCTCCGGGGCACCGGTGACGTCGACATCGTCCCCCGGCCCTCGCTGCTGAACCTCATCCGTCTGGGGGAGGCGCTCGCCGACCTAGGAGCGCAGCTCCGGCGAGCCGCTTCGCCGGTCGACGTGACGGATCCGCACCTCCTGAAGCGCGCACCTCTGATCCCGCTGACCACGCGAAGCGGGCGGCTTGATCTGATCAACATCGAGCAGCTGGCCGGGGCGCCGAAGGCTTACGATGAGCTCCGCGGCCAGGCGCTGACCGTCGCTCTCGACGACGTTTCGATCGCAGTGGCGGGCCTCGACGATCTCGTCCGCATGAAGCGTGCGGCTGGCCGCCCGCAGGACCTCATCGACATCGCGGCCCTCACGCGCACCGACGAAGAGCTCGAACGCGAGGCGCGCGAGTCAACATAGGAGCCATGGACCTCGACGTGCTCTTCGTGGGAACCGCCGGCTCGGCGCCGTCCGCGCGGCGCGGGCTGCCCGCCACCGTCGTCCGGCGCGGCGGGGAGCGGCTGCTCATCGACTGCGGCGAGGGCACGCAGCGGCAGCTCATGCGGTCGATCGGGCTGGTCGACTTCGAGGAGATCTTCCTCACCCACTACCACGCCGACCACGTTCTCGGGCTGCCGGGGATGCTCAAGTCGTTCGCCCTGCGGCAGCGCGAGCGTCCCCTCACGATCTATGGCCCGCCCGGGCTCGCGGCGTTCTGGCGGCTGTTCGCCCCGATCGTGGGAAGGCTGCCGTTCGAGGTCACGCTCGTCACGCTCGAGCCGAACGAGGAGCTGGAGCGCGACGGCTACCGGCTGGCCGCCTACGAGGTGGACCACCGCGGGCTCGCCCTTGGCTACGCGATCGTCGAGCACCCGCGGCCCGGGGTGTTCGATCCCGACCGCGCGCAGAGCCTGGGAGTGACGCCCGGGCCCGACTTCGGGCGCCTACAGCGCGGCGAGACCGTGGACGGCGTCCGGCCCGACCAGGTGATGGGGGAGCCGCGGCGTGGGCGCAAGCTGGTACTGGCCGGCGACACCGTTCCGTGTGAAATGACCCGGCTGGTGGCGTACGAGGCCGACCTGCTGGTGCACGAGGCGACGCTGCTGGAGGACGAGGCCGAGCGCGCGCGGGAGACACGCCACTCGACGGCGCTGGGCGCGGCCGAGCTGGCGGCCGCCGCGCAGGTGACGATGCTGGCGCTCACGCACGTGTCGCCTCGCTACGGGGGTCGCGAGCTGACGGAGGAAGCGCGTGCTGCCTTCGAGAACACGGTGGTGCCGCGCGACTTCGACCGCATCGAGCTCCCGTTTCCGGAGCGCGGGGAGCCGGTGCACGTGAGGGCATCGGAGCGCCCGCCGCAGCGCGTGGAGGATGCGGCGCCCGACCCGGTGCCTTAGAGCCTCAGCCGACGGGGGCCATCGGACCGCACGCCTCGATGTCGCGCAGCAGCTGCTCGGCCCGATCCGGGCCCCAGCGACCGGTGCCGACGAGGTCGCCGGCCAGCTCCCCGACCCGGGTCAGCCCGTCGCGCGCCTCGTCGCTCCAGGCGTGCTCGTCGCAGAAGAGGAGGGCGTCGGCGGCCTCCCTGACGAGAGTGCACTCGAGCGGCGTGAGCGCGTCCGGACCATCGTCCCTGACCGTCCGCATCAACCGACCGTACGCCTGTGCGCGCTCGGAGGTCACCGTAGGCCGAGGGTAGCGGTGCGGCGGAGTGGCGTCCCGGGCTGGTGCTAGGTTTGCCTCGGCAAGCCGCAAGCACCCGGCTCGGTCGGGTGCGCGCGGACGATTGTCTCCTTTAACCCGGTCCGGTGAGGCCAGGAAGGAGCAGGACTTGAACGAGAAGACGGTCCTCGACCGCGAGGACATGCGGCGAACCCTGGTGCGCATCGCGCACGAGATCGTCGAGAAGACGGCCGGGTCGCCATCTCCAACCCGCCTCGCGGTAGTCGGGATCCACCGCCGCGGCGCCGTGCTGGCCGCCCGCCTGCGCGAGCTGGTCGCCGAGCTCGTCGGCGAGCCGGTCCCGCTCGGCGACATCGACATCAGCTTCTACCGCGACGACCTCACTCGCCGCGAGCCCACCGCGCAGCCGGTGGTGCACGCCTCACACGTCGACTTCCCTGTCGAGGACACCACCATCGTCCTCGTCGACGACGTCCTCTACACGGGCCGCACCGTCCGCGCCGCCATCGACGCGCTGTTCGACTACGGCCGGCCCGCCCGCGTTCAGCTCGCCGTGCTCGCCGACCGCGGCCACCGCGAGCTTCCCTTCCGCCCCGACTACGTCGGGAAGAACCTCCCCACCGCGCGCGGCGAGCGCGTGAACGTGCGGGTCGAGGAGATCGACGGCGTGGACGAGGTGGCGATCGCCGCGCGCGACCCCGAGGAGGTGTCGGCATGATGCGCCACCTCCTCTCGGTCGACGATCTCACGCGCGACGACATCGAGCGCATCCTGCGCCGCGCCGCGAGCTTCGCCGAGGTGTCCGGCCGCGAGATCAAGAAGGTCCCGACGCTGCGCGGCCGCACGGTCATCAACCTCTTCTACGAAGCCTCTACGCGCACCAGCTCGAGCTTCGAGCTCGCCGCCAAGCGGCTCAGCGCCGACCTCGTCTCGATCAAGTCGAGCGGCTCCGCGGTCGACAAGGGCGAATCGCTGAAGGACACCGTTCAGACGCTGTCCGCCTACGACCCCGCGGCGATCGTCATCCGCTCGCCGCACGCGGGTGCGGCCGCGCTCGTCGCGCGCTGGAGCCGCGCCGCCGTGGTGAATGCGGGGGACGGCAAGCACGAGCACCCGACGCAGGCGCTGCTCGACCTCTACACGCTGGAGCGGCGCGTAGGCGCGCTCGACGGGCTGCGCGTATGGATCGTCGGCGACGTACTGCACAGCCGCGTCGCCCGCTCGGGCATCCTGGCCTTCTCGCGCATGGGCTGCGAGGTCACGGTGTGCGGACCGCCGACGCTGATCCCGCGCGGGATCGAGACGCTCGGCTGCGAGGTGCGCACGACGCTCGACGAGGTCGGCACGGCCGACGTGGTCTACGCCCTGCGGATGCAGCACGAGCGCATGACGGGGTCGTATGTGCCGTCGCTGCGCGAGTACGCGGCGCAGTACCAGATCGACGGCCGCCGGCTGGGCCCGAACCAGCTGCTGATGCACCCCGGGCCCGTGAACCGCGGCGTGGAGCTGGCGGCGGAGGTGATCGACTCACCCCAGGCGCTGATCGTGGAGCAGGTGGAGTCCGGCGTGGTGGTGCGAATGGCGGTGCTGTACGAGCTGCTGGCGGGGCGCGGGGCGCCCGCCGGTGTGCCGGAGAGGGCGACCACGGAGCCGCAGCCGGCATGAGCGGCGCGCCGATGAAGCGGGCCTCGCGCGCCCGCGCCGATCGGAGCAAGCGATGAACCCGGCCGCGTGCCCGTACGCCCTCGACCGCGATCGGAGCAGGCGATGAACCCCGCCCCGAAGCCCAATGGGCGCTCGCGTGCGCTCGAGCTCGACCGCGCGCCTGTCCGGCCCTCGACCGTGCTGATCCGCGGCGCCCGAGTCCTGGACCCCCGCACCGGGCTCGACGGCCGCATGGACCTCCTGGTCCGCGACGGCGCCATCGCCGAGCTCGGCGAGTCGCTGGCCGCGCCCGAGGGCGCCGAGGCGATCGACGCGGAGGGGCTGCACGCGTTCCCCGCGTTCGTCGACCCGCACGTGCACCTGCGCACGCCCGGCCGTGAGGACGAGGAGGACATCGACTCGGGCACTCGCGCCGCCGCGGCGGGCGGCTACTGCGCCATCCTCGCCCAGCCCAACACCGAGCCGGTCGTGGACTCGGCGCCGGTACTGCGCTCGCTGCGCGAGCGGGCTCGCGCCGAAGCGCGCATCCCGACCGGCTTCCTCGCCGCCATCACCGTGGGGCAGCGCGGCGAGCGGCTAACGGAGATGGCCGAGCTGGCCGAGGCGGGGGCGGTGGGGTTCACGGACGACGGCCTGCCGGTCCGCTCCGCCGGGGTGATGCGCCAGTCCCTTCAGTACCAGCGCCTCGCAGGGCGGCTGCTCGCCCTGCACGAGGAGGATCCCTCGCTCTCGGGCGACGGCGTGATGCACGAGGGCGAGGTCTCGGCGCTGCTGGGGCTGGCCGGCATCCCATCGGTCTCCGAGTCGACCGCCATCGCGCGCGACTGCGACCTCGCCGCGTACGAGGGCGCACGCATCCACATACAGCACCTGTCCGCCTGCGGCTCGTTGCAGATCGTCGAGCTGGCGAAGCAGGCCGGCGTGCAGGTGACGTGCGAGGTGACTCCTCACCATCTCGCTCTCACCGACGAAGCCGTGCGCACGCTCGACACCAACTTCAAGATGAACCCGCCGCTGCGATCGGAATCGGACCGCTGGGCCCTGGTCGAGGCGCTTCGCACGGGGACGATCGACTGCGTCGCCACCGACCACGCCCCGCACGCGCGCGAGGAGAAGGAGCAGCCGTTCGAGCTGGCCCCGATGGGAGTCACGGGCCTCGAGACGGCCTTCGCCGCGCTCCACACGGAGCTCGTGCTGCCGGGCCTGATCGGCCTTGGCGTGCTGGTGGAGCGCATGACCGCGGGCGGCGAGCCGTTCGGGCTGCCGGTGCCGCGGATCGAGCGCGGCGCGCCGGCCGACATCTGCCTGGCCGACCTCGACGCCGAGTGGGAGGTGGGCGAGGCCGGCTACGAGAGCCGCTCCGCCAACTGCGCCTTCGCCGGCCGGCGCCTGACGGGACGCGTGCGGATGACCATCGCGGCCGGCGCGGTCGCGTACCGCGAGCGGACGTTTGCGCTGGAGGCGGTCCGGTGAAGCCGGACCGCCGTTCTCGATCGGCCGGACGCCGATCGTCGGTCTCAGGACGCGGGGCAGGATGCCCCGCGGAGGTCTCCGCGTAGTGGCCTACCTGCTGCTCGAGGACGGCGCGCGCTTCGAGGGGGAGGCGGCGGGCGCCCAGGTGCAGGGCCTCGGCGAGGTCGTGTTCAACACCGCCATGTCCGGCTACCAGGAGGCGGTGACCGATCCCTCCTATGCGGGTCAGATCATCGTGTTCACCTACCCGCTGATCGGCAACTATGGGATCGCGGCGCCGCACATGGAGTCGGACCGCATCCATGCGCGCGCCGTGATCATGCGCGAGGGCGTGGACCGCGAGGACGCCCCCCACGCCGAGGGCGGCTGGCTCTCCTGGCTGCGCGACTGCGGCGTGCCCGCCCTCACCGGCGTGGACACGCGAGCGCTGGTCCGGCACATCCGCGACAAGGGGGCCATGCGCGGCGGCGTGTTCGCCGACGAGGTGCCCGAGGCGGAGGCGCGCGAACGCGTGCACGCCCAGCCGCCCATGTCCGGCCTCGATCTCGCGCGCGAGGTCTCGCCACACGAGCCCGTAGTCCTAGAGGGCCCGGGCCCCCGCGTGATCGCCATCGACACCGGCATCAAGACCTCGATCGTGCGCAACCTGCGCGAGCGCGGCGTCCACCTCGAGCTGCACCCGGCCGGGACGAGCGCGGACGACCTGCTCGCGCGTGACCCCGACGCGGTCTTCCTCGCCAACGGGCCCGGCGACCCAGCCGCGCTCGACTACGTCGTGGACGCGGTGCGCGGCGTGGTCGGGAAGGTGCCCGTCTGGGGCATCTGCCTAGGCCACCAGCTGCTCTGCCGCGCCGTCGGGCTCGACACCTTCAAGCTGCGCTTCGGCCACCGCGGCGCGAACCACCCTGTCAAGGACCTCGAGACCGGCCGAATCGAGATCACCTCGCAGAACCACGGCTTCGCGGTGCTCGGGCCGGGCGGCGAGCGCACCATCGAGTCGGACGAGCCGGTCCGCTGGGAGACCGACTTCGGCACCGCCGAGCTCCAGCAGCTCAACCTGTACGACCGCACCGTCGAGGGCCTCGTGCTGCGCGACGTGCCGGCCTCGACGGTGCAGTACCACCCCGAGGCGGGCCCCGGGCCCCACGACGCCCTTCATCTGTTCGACCGGTTCCTGGAGCGGCTGGCGGCGTGAGCGAGGCTGAGGATCTGGTGCGGCGGCTGATCGACGCCCACAACCGCGGCGGCGACGCGCTGCTCGACGCCTACGACGACATCTTCGCCGCCGACGCCGAGTGGAAGCCCCTGATCGTGGGAGCCGCCGGTTTCCCGGAGCGCGTCATCTACCGCGGACGCGACGGCCTCGAGCGCTATTACCGCGAGCGCGCGGAGGCGTTCGACGGTGGGGAGGTGCACATCCGCTCCATGGAGCCGACGGGGGACGCGGTCGTCGTGGACGCCCTTTCCACCGCCCGCGGGCGAGTCAGCGGCGCATCAATCGAGGACGACATCGCGCTCGTCTACTGGGTGCGCGACGGCAGGATCGTCCGGGGGCAGGCCTTCCGCTCGCGAGCCGACGCGCTCGAGGCGGTCCGTGCCTAGGCGCGACGACATCCGCAAGGTGCTCGTGATCGGCTCCGGCCCGATCGTGATCGGCCAGGCCGCTGAGTTCGACTACTCGGGCGCGCAGGCCTGCAAGGTGCTGCTCGAGGAGGGCTACGAGGTGGTCCTCGTCAACTCGAACCCGGCCACGATCATGACCGACCCGGAGTTCGCCACGGCCACCTACATCGAGCCGCTGCTGCCGGGGCCGCTCGCCAAGGTGATCGAGCGCGAGAAGCCGGACGCCATGCTGCCCACCCTGGGCGGCGGCACCGCCCTCGACCTCGCCCGCCAGCTGTCCGAGGACGGCACCTTGGCGAAGCACCGCGTGGAGCTGATCGGCGCCGACTACGACGCCATCCGCCGCGCCGAGGACCGCGACCTGTTCCGGGCCACGATGGAGCGCGCCGGCCTGCGCGTGCCGCGCAGCGCGGCGGTCAAGTCGATGCGCGAGGCGGACCGTGCCCTGCCCGACGTGGGCCTCCCGGCGATCGTCCGGCCCGGCTTCACGATGGGCGGCGCGGGCGGCGGCATCGCCCGCACCGAGACCGAGTACCGCCAGGTGGTGGCGGAGGGGCTGGCGGCGTCGCCGATCGGCCAGGTGCTGGTGGAGGAGTCGGTGATCGGCTGGGGCGAGTTCGAGCTCGAGGTGATGAGAGACGCGAACGACAACGTCGTGATCGTCTGCTCGATCGAGAACGTCGACCCGATGGGCGTGCACACCGGCGACAGCGTCACCGTGGCCCCGCAGCAGACGCTCACCGACGTCCAGTACCAGCGCTTGCGCGACCAAGCGCTCACGGTGATCCGCGCCGTGGGCGTCGAGACCGGGGGGGCGAACATCCAGTTCGCGGTGAACCCCGAGAGCGACGAGATCGTCGTGATCGAGATGAACCCGCGCGTGTCGCGCAGCTCGGCGCTGGCGTCGAAGGCCACCGGCTTCCCGATCGCCAAGATCGCCGCCCGCCTGGCGGTGGGCTACGCGCTCGAGGAGATCGACAACGACATCACGCGCAAGACGCCGGCCTCGTTCGAGCCGACCATCGACTACGTGGTCGTCAAGTGGCCGCGCTTCGCCTTCGAGAAGTTCCCCGGGGCCGACGGCGCGCTCCACACCTCGATGCAGTCGGTGGGCGAGGCGATGGCGATCGGGCGCACCTTCAAGCAGGCGTTCGTGAAGGCGATGCGCTCGCGCGAGCTCGACGTGACGCTGCCGCCCCCCGAGGACCTCCTCGACCGCCTCGAGATCCCGTCGCACGACCGCTACGAGGTGATCTTCGAGGCGATCCGCCGGGGCCACTCCGAGGACGAGCTCTGCCGCCGGACCGGCATCGATCCGTGGTTCATGTCCGAGATGGCGGCACTGGCCCGAGGCGAAGATCCCGAGGCCGGGCTCGAGCGCTCGTTCAAGGCAGTCGACACGTGCGCTGCCGAGTTCGAGGCCGAGACGCCCTACTACTACTCCGGCTGGGAGCGCCGGGCGGTGCACGAGGTGCGCCGCGGCGACCGTCCCTCGGTGGTGATCCTCGGCTCGGGCCCGAATCGCATCGGCCAGGGGATCGAGTTCGACTACTGCTGCGTGCACGCCGCGATGACCGTGCGCGCGTCGGGCCGCGACGCGGTCATGCTGAACTGCAATCCCGAGACGGTCTCGACGGACTACGACACTTCCGACCGCCTGTACTTCGAGCCGCTCACGCTCGAGGACGTCCTGGGGGTGGTCGAGGTGGAGCGGCCGGAGGGCGTGATCGTCCAGTTCGGCGGCCAGACGCCGCTGAAGCTGGCGCGCGGCCTGGCGGACGCAGGCGTTCCGCTGCTGGGCACGCCCGTCGATTCCATCCACCTGGCAGAGGACCGGCCGAGCTTCGGCGCGCTGCTGGACGAGCTCGGGCTGCGCAGCCCGCCGTACGCCACGGCGTCATCGGCCGACGAGGCGCTCGACGCGGCGGACTCGGTGGGCTACCCGCTGCTGGTGCGGCCGAGCTACGTGCTCGGGGGCCGGGCGATGGAGATCTGCTACTCGCGGGAGGCGCTTGCGGGGTATCTGCGGCGGACGAATGGGGAGCGGGCGGCGTCCGGGGCGGGCGGCTCATTCGCGTCCGGCGGCTCGCCCGCGTCCGGCGGCCGCGAGGTCTTCCTCGACCGCTTCCTGGAGAACGCCATCGAGGTCGACGTGGATGCGCTCTGCGACGGCCATGAGGTGCGGATCGGCGCGATCATGCAGCACGTCGAGGAGGCTGGGATCCACTCGGGCGACTCGGCCTGCGTGATCCCGGCGATGTCGCTCGGACCCGACATGCTCGAGCAGGTCGGGCGCGCCACCGCGGCGATCGCCCTCCGGCTCGGGGTGATCGGCCTGATCAACATCCAGTTCGCCGTCTACGGCGACGAGGAGCTGTACGTGATCGAGGCCAACCCGCGCGCCTCGCGGACGGTGCCGTTCGTGTCGAAGGCCATCGGCGTGCCGCTGGCCAAGCTCGCCTGCCGGCTGATGCTGGGCGAGAGCCTTGCCGAGCTCGGCTTCGACGGCGCGCCGGCGCCGCGCCACGTATCGGTGAAGGAGGCCGTGCTGCCGTTCGGCCGCTTCCCGCGGGCCGATGCCCTGCTGGGCCCCGAGATGAAGTCGACCGGCGAGGTGATGGGCGTCGCGGCCGACTACCCAACCGCGTTCGGCAAGGCGCAGGCCGCGGCCGGCGCCGAGCTGCCGCAGTCGGGGGCCGTGTTCATCAGCGTCACCGACGGCGACAAGCCCGCCGCAACCCAGCTTGCCGCGGGCTTCCACGACATGGGCTTCCGGGTGCTGGCCACCGGCGGCACGGCGCAGGCGATCCGGCGGATGGGCGTGCCCGTGGAGCGGATCCGGAAGCTGTCCGAGGGCTCGCCGAACGTGGTGGAGCGGATCGAGTCCGGGGAGGTGGACATGGTGATCAACACGCCGACGGGCTCCGGCGCACGCGCCGACGGATACGAGATCCGCCGCGCCGCTGTGGCGCGGGGGATCCCCTGCATCACCACGATGTCCGGCGCCAGCGCGGCACAGCGCGCGATCCGGGCGAGCCGCAGCGGGGACACCGAGGTCGTGTCCCTGCAGGAGCTCCACGGACGCCTGGCGGCCCCGCTTCTGGACCGTGAGCGCAGCACCGCGCACTGAGCCCCGGACGCTGGCTCCTCCGGAGCGGCGGACCGCGTGGGTGACGGGCGTGGAGCGGCTCGGCGCCTACGCGCTGATCACCGCGCTGGACCCGGAGGGGCCAGCGGACCCGCGGCCCGGGCAGTTCTACATGCTGGCCGCCGCGGAGCGGTGGGGCGGCGGAGCGGACGAGCGCCCCTACCTGCCACGAGCGTTCTCACACGCGCGCGCACGCGGGGGGAAGCTGTCGTTCCTGCTGGAGGCGATCGGTCCGGGGACGGAGCGGCTCGCGGAGCTCCGCGAGGGCGAGGGCCTGCACCTGGTGGGGCCGCTGGGAGTGGGCTGGCGCCCGCCTGAGCACGGCACGCGCCCGTTGCTCGTGGGCGGCGGGATCGGGGCAGCGCCACTGCTGTGCCTGGAGGACGAGCTCCGCGAAGCGGTGGGCCGGCTCCGAGACGACGCGCCGTTCGAAGCGGTGGGCCGGCTCAGCGACGACGTGCCGTTCGAAGCGGTGGGCCGGCCCAGCGACGACGTG
Source organism: Thermoleophilaceae bacterium (assembly GCA_035947555.1). GTDB lineage: Bacteria > Actinomycetota > Thermoleophilia > Solirubrobacterales > Thermoleophilaceae > JACVRW01. The sequence continues at coordinate 19,528 of DASZJZ010000252.1, forward strand.
CCGTTCGAAGCGGCGGACCCGCTCGGCGTCGACGCGCCGCTCGCCGATCCGGCCGCCGTGCAACCCACCGTCCTCCTCGGCTTCCGCTCCGCCGCGCACGCCGAGGCCGCCTCGCTCTTCGCCGGCGAGGTCGTGCTCGCAACCGACGACGGCTCCGCCGGCCGGGCCGGCCTCGTCACCGACCTCCTTCGCGAGGAGCTGGGTCGCGACGCGTCCGTCACGGTGTTCGCCTGCGGCCCACCCGCGATGCTCGAAGCGGTTCGCGCGCTCTGCGCCGAGCGCGGCGTGCCCGCCCAGCTCGCTCTCGAAGCCGGCATGGCCTGCGGCTACGGCGCGTGCTTCGGCTGCGTAGTGCCCACGAAGGCCGGTTACGTCAGGGTGTGCGTGGACGGGCCCGTGCTCGACGCCGATGCCCTGGAGTCCGCGATGTTCCCGGGGGCCGGACATTGACCGCGCGACGCGGGCCGCGTCAGGCGCGCCGCGGTCCCCCTCGCACCAGCGGCGCCTTTCCGGGGGCGGCGTCTTGACCTCCGGCAACGGCGCCGGCCGGGCTCTCGGCGGCCCCATCGACCTCTGCGGCGTCCCCCTCCCCGGTCCTGTCCTCAACGGCTCCGGCACGTTCGACGCCATCGCCGCCCGTCGCGCCTTCGGCGACGCCCTTCTCGAGCGCTTTCCGTTCCACGCCTTCGTCTCCAAGACCATCACCCTCAAGCCCCGTCAGGGCAACCCGCCGCCGCGGCTGTGGGAGACCCCCGCAGGGCTGATCAACTCGATCGGCCTCCCCAACAAGGGGCTCGAGGGGTTCCTGGCATCGGATCTGCCCGAGCTCGCCGAGCTGCCCGTGCCGCTGATCGTGTCGGTCATGGGCTTCAGCCGCGACGAGCTCGCCACACTCGTGCAGCGCGTCGGCGACCGGGACGATGTGGCGCTCATCGAGCTCAACGTCTCCTGCCCGAACGTCGAGACCGGCCTCGTCATGGGCGCCGACCCCGCCGAGACCGCCCGCGCGGTGACCGCCGTCCGCCCACGAACGGAGAAGCCGCTCGTCGTCAAGCTCACCCCCAACGCGAACGACCCCGCCGCCGTGGCCCGCGCAGCACAGGAGGCCGGCGCCGACGCCGTTTCGCTCGTGAACACCCTCAAGGGCATGGCGCTCGACCCCCGCACCTCCCGACCGTGGCTCGGCGGCACCACCGGCGGAGTGTCCGGCCCGGCCGTGCGGGCGGTGGCGCTCGAGCAGGTGGCCTCGGTGGCGCACGAGGTGCAAATCCCGGTGATCGGCATGGGTGGGATCGCCACGGGACGCCACGCAGCCGACTTCCTCGCCGCCGGCGCCCGCTGCGTGGCCGTGGGCACCGAGAGCTTCCGCGATCCGGCCGCCGGGCGTCGTGTCGCAGCCGAGCTCCGCGGCTGAGAACCAGCCTTCCAACCCAGACCGATCAACCGTCCAACCCGTCCGGGGGACAGGGGCGCGAGCTTTTCACGGAAGGTGCGGGATCTTCGGACGCCCCCGCCCGAACGTCCACGTAATGCTCGCCGAAAATCCCTGCAAACGATGAGAATACGCTCAAGCTGCCCGAACCAGCCTCAAGCTCAGCTTGACGTCCAGCTGAATTCGCCCCTTTTTTGCGTTTCCGGCGTGGACTCGCGCGGCTCAGCGTGTACTATCGCCGCCCATGTCGGCCGCCCCTCAGTCGCCCGCCAAGCCACAGTCGGCGGGCCTCGCGCCCGAGCGCTCACTCACCCAGCGGATGGACGCCCTCAAGCGAGCGAACGAGATTCGGACCCAGCGGGCGCAGCTCAAGCGGAACCTCAAGGCGGGGCGCGTCCAGATCCACGGGCTGCTGCTGGATCCGCCCGATTACCTGCTTACGGCGAAGGTGTTCGACCTGCTGCTGGCGGTTCCCAAGTACGGCCGTGTGAAGGTGAACCGCATTCTCACGCACTGCCGCATATCGCCGAGCAAGACGATTGGCGGCCTGTCCGAGCGCCAGCGCGACGAGCTCGTCCGCTTCCTGCGCCGATAGCCCCGATCCTGGTCATCACCGGCCCCTCAGGGGTGGGTAAGGGCACGCTGATCAAGGGGCTGCTCGAACGGGCGCCCGGGCTGCAGTTGGCGGTATCGGCTACGACCCGCGCGCCGAGGGACTCCGAGGTGAACGGGGTCGACTATCACTTCCTGAGTGCCGAGGACTTCGATCGGCGCGTGGCGCGCGGTGAGTTCATCGAGCACGCCGAGTACGCAGGGAACCGCTACGGGACGCTGAAGAGCGAACTCGAGCGGCCGGCCCAGGGCATCGTGCTGGAGATCGACGTGCAGGGCGCGAGGCAGGTCCGCGAGCGTCTGCCCGACGCGAAGCTCGTCTTCATCGAGCCCCCCTCGTTCGAGGATCTCGAGCGCAGGCTGGCAGCGCGTGCGTCGGACCAGCCCGAGCAGATCGAGCGGCGCCTGGCTGCCGCGCGCGACGAGCTGAGCGCCGCGGAGGAGTTCGATCACCGCATCGTCAACGACGACCTGGGCACCGCTCTGGATGAGCTCGCCAGCGTTGCCGCTACCATGTCTGCCCCGTGATCAAGCCGCGCCTCGACAAGCTGCTCGACCAGGTGGACTCCCACTACGCCTGCGTACTGGTCGCCGCCAAGCGCGCCCGGCAGATCAACTCCTACTACCACAACCTCGGCGAGGGGACCTTCGACGAGTACCCGCCGCCGATGGTGGAGACGGGCTCGAAGAACTACCTGAAGATCTCCCTGGAGGAGATCGCGGCAGGCAAGATCCGCTACCGCTACCGCTAGCGAGGCGGTCAGCGTGGCGCGAATCCTGCTCGGCGTATCCGGCGGGATCGCCGCGTACAAGGCAGTGGAGCTGGTCCGGCTGGCCGTGAAGGCGGGCCACGCCGTGCGCGTGGTGCAGACGCGCGGGAGCCTCGAGTTCGTCGGCCGCGCCACGTTCGAGGGGATCACGGGGGCGCCCGTCCTGGTGGACGAGTTCGAGCGGGACCCCGCTCGCGGCGCGTTCCCGGGCGATCCGGCCCCCGGGCACGACCCGATCTCCCATCTCGAGCTCGTGGCCCGCTCGGACGTGCTGTGCGTGGCCCCGGCGTCCGCCAACACGCTCGCCAAGCTGGCGCACGGCCTGGCGGACAACCTGCTGACGAGCTCGGCCCTGGCCAGCGTGGCGCCGCTCGTGCTGGCGCCCGCCATGAACAACCGCATGTGGGAGCACCCGGCCACTCGGGCGAACCTCGACGTGCTGCTCGCCCGGGGCGCCCGCGTGGTGGGGCCCGGGACCGGCGCGCTCGCCTCGAAGGGCGAGTCGGGCGTGGGCCGCATGGCGGAGCCGGCGGAGATCCTCGCGGCGATCGAGGCGACCCTCACCGTGGGCGGCCCGCTCGACGGCCTGCGCGTGCTCGTCACGGCCGGCGGCACGCGGGAGCCGATCGACTCGGTGCGCTACGTCGGCAACCGCTCGTCGGGGCGGATGGGGTTCGCGATCGCCGAGGAGGCGGCGCGGCGGGGGGCCGAGGTGACCGTGGTGGCCGCCAACGTCGGCCTACCCGCGCCGGCCGGGTCGGAAGTGACCCCCGTGGAGACCGCCTCGGAGCTGCTCGAGGCCTCGCGCGCCGCCTTCGCCGAGGCCGACGTGCTCCTCATGGCCGCCGCGGTCGCCGACTTCCGGCCGGCGGAGGCGCTCGACGACAAGATCTCGAAGAGTGCCCGCGACCGGCTGGCGCTCGAGCTCGAGCCCACCGAGGACGTGCTGGCGGCGCTGGCGGCCGGGCGGCGCGAGGGTCAGACCCTGATCGGGTTCGCCGCCGAGCACGGGGAGGGGGCCGTCGAGCGCGGGCGGGTGAAGCTCGAGCGCAAGGGCCTCGACGCGATCGTGGTCAACGACATCTCACGCGGAGACATCGGGTTCGACGCGGCCGACAACGAGGTGACGATCGTCACCAGGACCGGCGAACGCCACGTGCCGGTCGCCTCGAAGCGCGCCGTGGCGGCGGCGATCCTCGATCAGGTGGAGGCGCTCCGGTCTCCGGCGGGCGCGGCCGGTACCTTGGAGGGATGAGCTCCGAAGGCGCATACGAGCTGTTCCGCAAGGGGAGCGAGCTGCTCGAGGCGGGCGACTTCATGGCCGCCTCGATCCCGCTCGAGCGGGCGCGGTCGCTCGAGCCGGACAAGAGCTCGATCAGAGAGGCGCTTGGCCGGGCCTACTTCCGCTCGGCCCGCTACGAGCAGGCCGCCGAAGAGTTCGCGGCGGTGGTGGAACGGCACCCGGTGAACGACTACGCCCACTTCTGCCTGGGCCGCTCGCTGGCGAACACGGGCCGGACCGCGGAGGCGCGCCGCCACGCCGCATTGGCGGCGCACATGCGGCCGGATCGCAAGGACTACCAAGCGTTTCGCGAGAGGCTGCGGGCCGCATAGCGTCGCATCGCGGCGTCCTCGGTCGCTCGCCGCCTGGGCAGGCGTCGCTCCCTGCGTCCTTGCGCCGCTCGCTCTGCGGCCCGCAGCTCGCCGTCAGCCCTCGAGTTCGAGTCCCGCGCCCGGCGCCTCCAGGTCACTCAGCCGCAGCCCCTGCGGGCGCCTCTTCTCGAGCATCGGGCGGCCGCCTGAGATCGTGCCCGGCCGCCAGCGAGCGGCGGTCACGCCCTCGGCGCTCAGGTCGGTCACGAGCACGCCGGTCTGGGCGGTGTCGCTCGAGTGGGCGCCGAAGACGAAGTTCCCGAGCGAGTACGCCACGAGCGCGGCGCCGGCGCGGCGGATCGGCTGAAGCACGTGGGGATGGGCGCCGATCACGAGCTGGGCCCCGGCGTCCGCCGCGACCCGCGCGAGCTCCGCCTGATCGGCCGTCTCGTAGGGCGCCTTCTCGATCCCCCAGTGGAACGTGGCGACCACCACGTCGGCGCGCTGACGGGCGGCGCGCACGCCCTTGCTCACAGCCTCCGCGGTTGCCCAGGCCACGCCGGGACGACCGGGCTCGGCGGCGAACTCGTAGGGGAGGATGTTCGAGAACCCCACGAAGGCCACCCGCAGGCCGAGCCGCTCCACCACCTGCGGACGCAGCGCGCGCCTCAGGTTCGGCCCGGCGCCGACCGCCTGCATGCCGAGCCGCTCCACGCCGCGCACGGTGTCGAGCATGGCGGTGGGGCCGAAGTCGCCGACGTGGTTGTTCGCCAGGTTGAGCACGTCCATCCCGGTGTGCTTGCGCAGGCCTGCCAGGGCCGCCGGGGTGCCGCGGAAGTTGAACTGCTTCGGGAACGGCGTGCCGCGCTCGGAGACGGCGCTCTCGAGGTTCCCGAACGCGATGTCCGCGCGGCGCAGCACGCGGCCGGCGCTCTTCCACGGGTAGCGCGGGCCCTCGGCGGCGATCGCGGCGCCGGGCGTGTCGCCGAGGTTGATGTCGCCGACGGAGGCGAGGCGGAGCGCCCGCACCGTCACGGCCGCGGGAGGCGAGACGCCGCCGCCGACGGCTCGAACCCGAACACTGGTGGACCCCGGCGCGGCGGCCACGCGTCCGGACACGAGGAAGCGGCCCTCCTCGTCGGCGCGGCCCGTGGCCACGGGACTCCAGGCCTCGGCGCGGCGGCGGACCTCGAGCACGAGCTTGGCGTCCGACGCGGCTCCGTCGCCGGCTAGCTCGATGCGCCCTCCGGGCGCCACGACGGTCCGCGACGCCTCCGCCGAGAGGTCGCCGGCAGCCCCTGCCCCCGAGCTCTGGGCCAGGACCGAGACGAGTTGAACGAGCACGGCGACGCCGACCAAGGAGATCGAGACGACCGCGACGACCGACCGGGGGAGCGGTAGAGAGGGGGCCGGAGCGGGGGGCGCCTGAGGCACCGGCGCGTAGGCGCGGACCTCCACATGCTCCGCCGCTTCCAGCCCCTCGAGCTCATCGCTGAGGTTCCAAGCCGGGTCGGTAGCGGGCGGAGGAGGAACGGGGGGAGGCCGGTCCGCTTCGGGCTCCGGCGTCGTGGGCGCCGGCGGCTCCGGCGGCACGGGCCCACGCCGGGCCGCCGGGGTCAGCGGGCCGGGGTGGGGGTCGCTGCCGTTCGCCTCGGGCTCGGTCGCCATGGTCTCCCGCGCGGCCGGCCGGTCGGCGCGCGTCCCTAGCGAGTTCGCCCTGGCCCTGCGGCGTCCTGCAAGCGGCCGTTCAGAGCCGCCGGACCGTGAGCGCCGCCTCCGTCACCAGGCCGAGCAGGCGATCCAGAGCCCGCTCGTCGAGCCCCGGTACCGGCAGGTCGGCGTGGATCCAGATGTCGCGCGAGCGCGTGCAGCCGAAACGGACGAGCCGGGTCTGGCGGTTCCACCACAGCAGCAACCACGGATCGAGGTGGCCGCCGCCGTGCACGGCCACCGCCTGGGCGCGCAGGAGGCCGTCGGAGAGTCGCAGCCCCACGTCGAGCGGCTCACCACCCGCGTTCTCCGCCGGGATCGTGATGCCCCACTCGCCGTGCGCCAGCCTGCGCCCGCGCAGCACGGGCAGCGAGGCGAGGTAGGCGTCCACAGTCTCGGGCACCGGCATTCGGTCAGAGTACGGCCGCGTGCGAGCGCTGGTTCAGCGGGTCAGCGAGGCGTCGGTCACGGTCGAGGGCGAGGAGATCGCCCGCATCGGCCGCGGCCTGCTGGTGCTGCTCGGCGTGCGCGACGGCGACCGCGCCGAGCAGGCAGACCGGATCGCCGGCAAGCTCGAGCGCCTGCGGGTGTTCGAGGACGACGACGGGCGGATGAACCTGTCCGTGCGCGACGTGGACGGCGAGGTCCTGGTCGTCTCCCAGTTCACCCTCTACGGCGACGCCCGCAAGGGCAACCGCCCGAGCTTCGTGGAGGCCGCGGCGCCCGAGCTCGCGGAGCGGCTCTACGAGCGCGTGCGTGAGACGCTCGGTGCGAAGGGCGGCCGCTTCGGCGCCCGTATGCAGGTCGCGCTGGTGAACGACGGACCGGTCACGCTGTTGCTCGAGACATAGGGGAGGTGGCGCAAGGCGAACGAGGCCGCCGCGAGCGCCGCGGCCGGGCGGTCGGCCCGCGCCTCTCGCGTCTATACTCGACCGAACATCTTTCAGTCGTACGCCGTCCCGCGGGCCGGCGCCTGAAGGTGGGCCTCGCGGTCCACCTTTTTTTCGGGATCGATGCAGACCAATCCACTTCAAATCGACATCGAGCAGCGACTCGCCTCCGCTGAGCCGGAGGTCGAGGTGCTGGCGTGCGAGAGGGTCGGCAGCGACCAGCTGCGCCTGTTCATCGACCACCCGAGCGGCGTCGATCTGGCGCTCTGCGAGCGGGTCACCCTGCACCTGCGCGAGCTGCTCACGGACTACGCGCTCGAGGTGTCCTCACCCGGTCCCGAGCGGCCGCTCACGAAGCCGGATCACTTCCGGCGCTTCATCGGCCGGCGCGCACGCGTGAGGCTGCGCGAGCCACGCGACGGCCACAGGAGCTATACCGGCGACCTGGTCGGCGCCTCGGAAGACGAGGTGACCGTGGCCACGCCGGAGGGAGTCGTGTCGATCCCGTACACCGAGATCAACCGAAGCAACTTGGTGGCGCAGCCGGCCGGCTCGGTCGGCGCTGCACCGAAGGGGGAGAGATGACCAAGGAGATCGTCGAGGCGGTTGGCGTCCTCGAGCGCGAGAAGGGCATCTCGGCCGACCGTTTGATGGCCGCGCTCGAGGACGCGCTCCTGTCCGCCTACAAGAAGACGCCGGACGCGGCGCAGTACGCGCGCGTGGAGGTGGACCGCGGCAGCGGCGACTTCCGCGTGTACGAGCTGATCCTCCCGCCCGACCTCGAGGAGCAGCTGCTCGACGAGGTCGAGGAAGAGGCGGGCGAGCCGACCGTCGACCCGGAGACGGGCGAGATGGTCTATCCCGAGCCGCCCGAGATCGATCAGGAGCGGCTCATGCAGTACCGCGACCAGATCGAGGAGCACGACGTCACGCCCGAGGACTTCGGCCGCATCGCCGCCCAGACGGCCAAGCAGGTGATCCTCCAGCGCATCCGCGAGGCGGAGCGCGACATGATGTTCACGGAGTACCAGGACCGCGTGGGCGAGCTGATCACGGGGATCGTCCAGCAGTCGGACTCCCGTTACACGCTCGTGCAGCTGCGCGAGCGGGTCGAGGCTCTGCTGCCGCGCGGCGAGCAGGTGCACGGCGAGCGCTACGACCACGGCCAGCGCATCAAGGCCATCATCACCGACGTCTCGAACCAGGCGAAGGGGCCGTCGATCATCGTGTCGCGGCGCGCGCCGGAGCTGATCCGGGCGCTGTTCGAGCTCGAGGTGCCGGAGATCGCCGACGGGCTGGTGGAGATCCAGAACGTGGCGCGCGAGCCCGGCTACCGCTCGAAGATCGCGGTGGTCTCGCACGCGTCCGGGGTCGACCCGGTGGGCGCCTGCGTGGGGCCGCGCGGGTCGCGCGTGCGAATGGTCGTGTCCGAGCTGCGCGGCGAGAAGATCGACATCATCCCCTTCAACGAGGAGCCGGCCCGGTTCGTGGCGAAGGCGCTCTCGCCCGCGCGCGTGCGCGAGGTGCTCGTGGACGACGAGGCCAAGCAGGCCACGGTGATCGTGCCGGACGACCAGCTCTCGCTGGCGATCGGCAAGGACGGGTTGAACGCGCGGCTGGCGGCCCGGCTGACGGGCTGGCGGGTGGACATCCGCTCGGAGACGGAGTTCGCCGAGGAAGAGGCGTCGATGGGCTACGCCGAAGAGGAAGTGGCCGGGCGCTGCGCGGCGATCCTGGCGAACGGAAAGCGCTGCCCGAACGCCTCACTGCCGGGCTCGCGCTACTGCGGCCTACCGGCCCACCAGGCGCTGGAGGATCGCGACACGGACTACGTGGTGCCGCCAGAGGACGAGGGCGACACGGACGCGGACGCCGGCGCGGAGCAGCCGGAGGAGGCCGCGGCAGCGGAAGCGCCCGAGGCGGCTGGGGCCGTCGAGAGCGCGCCAGCGGAGGACGTCACGGCGGAGGCGCCGCCCTCGGACGAGGCTCGCGCGGATGACATCGCCGCGGAGGCCCCCGCTTCGGCAGAGGTCGCCGCGTCGGAGGCCCCCGCCCCGGAGGAGGTCGCCGCCGATCAGCCTTCGGCGGACGAGCTCGTCGCCGAGCAGCCGTCGGTTGACGAGGTGCTCGCCGACCAGCCAGCCGCCGATGACGTCGTCGGCGATCAGCCGTCGGTCGAGGAGATCGTCGACGGGCAGCCGGCGGAGCCGGCCGCCGGAGAGCCGGAGCAGGGCGTCGCGGAGCCGGCCGGCGGCGATGGCGGACCCGATTTCGGCGGGCCGGACGTCGGCGAGTCTGCGCCGGAGGCGGGTGAGCCGGTGGCCGAGCCGGCCGCGGAGCGCGATCCGGAGGAAGAGAGGTCGTAGATCCCCTTCGCCGCTGCGTCTCCTGCCGCCGCTCGCTTCCCAAGCGCGAGCTGCTCAGGCTGGTCCGCGGCGAGGATGGTGGCGTCCGGGTCGATCCGGACGCCCGGTTGGAAGGGCGGGGCGCCTACGTATGCGCCCGCCCCGAGTGCGCCGTCGAGATGGCGCGTGGAAGGGTCCTGGCGCGATCGTTACGGGCGCCGGTGACGGTAAAACAGGAGACCATAGACTTAGTTCGGGAATGGCAAAGAAGCGCGTCCACGAGATAGCCAAGGAACGCGGCATCACCAGCAAGGAGGCCCTGGAGGTCCTCCGAAGCGCAGGCCTCGACGTGAAGGTGGCAGCATCGAGCGTCGAGGAGGAAGAGGCCGCACGAGCGTTCGGCAACGGGGCCGGCGCGACCGCCCCTGCCGGCGCCGGGGCGCAGGCCCCTGCGCCCGCCCAGCCCAGTGCCGGCGCCGGGGCGCAGGCCCCTGCGCCCGCCCAGCCCAGTGGCGGCGCCGGGG
>DASZJZ010000253.1:0-13638 GCA_035947555.1 Thermoleophilaceae bacterium
AGCGCGCCGGCCCGGAGGTGCCGGCGGCGGTGGCGGAGCCGGGCGCCGAGCCGGGGCCGTCCGGCGAGCTGCGCCGCGCGGGCAAGGACCGCGCGTTCCGGAACCGCTCGGACTCGGCCAGCCGGGACCTGGCCAGGGAGCTGCTCGCGATGGTGGAGGAGGCGGACGGCGGGCCGCACGAGGAGGTGCTCGAGCGCCTGCGCCGGCGGCTCGCCGAGGAGGCGCCGCCGCCCCGTTAGGCGCCTCGCCAAACCTTCACACAATCGTGTCAAGGTTCGTGTAGCATTGCTCTGACCTTGCCCCCCGAGCGCGACTACATCAAGGCCACCCGCGAGCGCGTCGTCGTCTTCGACGGCGGCATGGGCGCAACGCTCGAGCAGTTCGACCTCACCCAGGAGGACTACGGCGGCCTCCCGGGCAAGTGCCACGAGGCGCTCGTCCTCCATCGCCCGGACGTGATCCGAGGCGTGCACGAGTCCATGCTCGAGGCCGGCGCCCAGGTCGTCGAGACGGACACCTTCCAGGGCTCGCGCCTGAAGCTCGAGGAGTGGGGGCTCGCGGAGCACACGCTCGAGATCAACCGCCGCGCGGCGGAGATCGCCCGCGCCGCGGCCGGTGAGCACCGCTTCGTGGCCGGCTCGATCGGCCCCACGGGCCACCTGCCGGCCAGCGACGACCCAACGCTCGGCAAGATCACCTTCGGCGAGCTCGTGGAGGTGTTCACCGAGCAGGCCCGCGGCCTGGTCGAGGGCGGCGCCGACCTGATCATCATCGAGACCGCCCAGGACATCCTCGAGGTGAAGGCCGCCGTGTTCGGCGCTCGCGAGGCCTTCAAGCTCACCGGCCGCACGCTCCCGATCCAGACCAGTGTCTCGCTGCTGCCGAACGGCGGCAAGATGCTGCTCGGCACCGACATCCAGGCCGTGCTCGCCACTCTCACCGCGCTCGACGTGGACGTGCTCGGGCTCAACTGCTCGACCGGGCCCGAGGACATGCGCGACGCCATCCGCTACCTCGGCGAGAACAGTCCGCTCCCGATCCACTGCATCCCGAACGCGGGGCTGCCGCTGCAGGGCCCGAACGGCGAGACGATCTTCCCCGAGAAGCCCGATCCGCTGGCGAACACGCTCCAGGAGTTCGTGGAGCGCTACGGCATCTCGATCGTGGGCGGCTGCTGCGGCACCACGCCGGACCACATCCGGGCGATCGTGGACCGGGTGGGCGGGCGCGAGGCCGTCCGGCGTCCCGAGCGCGGACCGGCCCTCGTGTCGAGCATGATGACCGCCACGCCGCTGGTGCAGGAGCCGCGGCCGACGCTGGTCGGCGAGCGCGTGAACTCGCAGGGCTCGCGCAAGGCAAAGGAGCTGCTGCTCGCCGACGACTACGACGGCCTCGTGCAGGTGGCCGAGGACCAGGTGACCGGCGGCGCGCATGTGCTCGACGTCTGCGTTGCGCTGACCGAGCGCCAGGACGAGGACGTGCAGATGCGCGAGGTGGTCAAGCGCATCGCGCTGACCCAGCCGGCGCCGATCCAGGTCGACTCGACCGAGCCCGAGGTGATCCGCGCCGCCCTGGAGCAGATCCCGGGCCGGGCGATCGTCAACTCGATCAACCTGGAGGCGGGGCGCGACAAGCTCGACACGGTCGTGCCGCTCGCCAAGGCGCACGGCGCCGCGGTGATCGCGCTGACCATCGACGAGGTCGGCATGGCGAAGACCGCCGAGCGCAAGCTCGAGGTGGCGAAGCGGATCGTCGAGCTGGCCTGCGACGAGCACGGTCTCGACCGTGAGGCGCTCATCTTCGATGCGCTCACGTTCACCCTCACCACCGGCGACGAGGAGTGGCGGCCGAGCGCCGTCGAGACGATCGAGGGCATCCGCCGGATAAAGGCGGAGCTGCCGGGCGTGAAGACGTCGCTGGGAGTGTCGAACGTCTCGTTCGGCGTGTCGCCGGGCGCGCGGGCGGTGCTGAACTCGGTCTTCCTGCACCACTGCGTGGAGGCCGGGCTTGACCTGGCGATGGTCAATCCGAACCACATCACGCCCTATCCCGAGATCCCGCAGGACGAGCGCGAGCTCACCGACGACCTCGTGTTCAACCGCCGCGACGACGCGCTCGAGCGCTTCATCGCCCACTTCGAGCAGAAGGGCGAGACCGAGGAGGAGGCCGCCGGCGACCCGACCGAGGGCATGGAGCCCGAGGAGGCGCTCCACTTCCACATCCTGCGCCGAAAGAAGGAGGGCGTGGAGGACTGGATCGACCGCTCCGTCGAGAAGATCGGCGCCGTGCCCACGCTGAACGAGGTGCTGCTGCCCGCCATGAAGGAGGTGGGCGACAAGTTCGGCGCCGGTGAGCTGATCCTGCCGTTCGTGCTCCAGTCGGCGACCGTCATGAAGCGCGCCGTGGCGCAGCTCGAGAACTACCTCGACAAGATCGAGGGGCACACCAAGGGCAAGGTCGTGATCGCGACCGTGTTCGGCGACGTGCACGACATCGGCAAGTCGCTGGTCAACACGATCCTCACCAACAACGGCTACACGGTGATCGATCTCGGCAAGCAGGTCCCGATCGACACGATCATCAACGCGGCGATCGAGCACGAGGCCGACGCGATCGGGCTGTCGGCGCTGCTCGTGTCGACCTCGAAGCAGATGCCGACCTGCGTCCAGGAGCTGCATTCGCGGGGCCTCGAGTTCCCGGTGCTGATCGGAGGGGCTGCGATCAACCGCGACTTCGGGCGGCGCATCCTGTACCCGAAGGGGCGCGAGTCGGACGAGGTATACGAGCCGGGGGTCTTCTACTGCAAGGACGCGTTCGCGGGTCTGGCCACGGTGGACCAGCTCGTGGATGCCGAGGCGCGCGGCGCGCTCGTGCAGAAGTTCCGCGACGAGGCCCGCAAGCTGCGCGAGCAGGGCGAGCAGGTGGACGACGGGCCGCCGGTGACCGACTCGTCCGTACGGTCGTCCGCCCGGGTCGACGCGCCGGTGCCCGAGCCGCCCTTCTGGGGAGTGCGCGACGTCGAGGTGGCCCTCGACGAGGTGTACCCCTACCTCGACCGCCACGTGCTGTTCAAGCTCCACTGGGGCGGGCGCGGGGTGAAGGGCGAGGAGTGGGAGCGGCTGGTGGCCGAGGACTTCGCGCCGCGCCTCGAGCGGATGTGGCGCGAGCAGGATTACCTGCACCCGCGCGCGCGGCTCGGCTACTTCCCGGCCGCCGCCGACGGCAACGAGCTGGTGGTCTTCGACCCCTCGGACCCGGACCGCGAGCTGGAGCGGCTGGTGTTCCCGCGCCAGCCGAAGCACGACCGGATCTGCCTGACGGACTTCTACCGGCCGCTGGATTCAGGCGAGCGCGACGTGGTGGCTCTGCAAGGCGTGACCGTGGGGCCAGAGGTGACCGAGCTGATGGCGCGCCTGGAGCGCGAGGGCGAGTTCGCCGAGCAGCTCTTCACGCACGGGCTGGGCGTGCAGGCCGCCGAGGGCCTGGCCGAGTGGCTGCACTCGGAGGTCCGCCGCGGCCTGGGAATCGACCTCGACCAGGGCCGCCGCTACTCATGGGGCTACCCGGCCTGCCCAGACCAGTCGGAGCACGAGAAGGTCTGGCGCCTGCTGCGGCTGGAGGAGATCGGGATGACGCTCTCGGACGGCTACGCCGTAATGCCGGAGCAGTCGACGGTGGCAATCGTCGCCCACCACCCCCAGGCCGTCTACTTCGGAATGAAGTCGGGCTTCATCCCGAAGGAGAAGGCACCGGACGAGCTGATCGCCGGCACCGAGCGCGGCGGCGAGATGCCGGCCCGGGCGTAGGCCGGCCGCGCGGCGAAGAAGCCCGCCCCCGTCGAAGTGGACAGACGCTTGGTAGAGGGCGTTGTCGATCTGCCCGTAGGCGATCGAGTGGCCGCTGCCGGCTAAGCTCGTGCCCTCGCGGGGTCGACGAGCGACTCGCTCTGCAGCGACAGCCCGTAGCCGCGGTCATCGCCGTACGCGTAGGCGTTCCGTGTCGCCGCCTCGGCGCCTCCACCGGCCCCTGCGGGCACGATGGGCGGGCAGTAAATCTGGTCGAAGCGTGCGAGCGGGTCGCCCGGCAGACCCCGCTCACGGTCGGGGGCCCTTGGCGCGGGAGGTCTTACCGGCGTCGCTGGGCCGTGATCAGCCAGGAGCGCGCGTCGAGGACCACGCCGCGCTCGTCGCTGTAGTGCGCCGCGAGCGTCTCGCGCAGGCGCTCGACGGTACGGGCCGCGTCGCCGCCGCTCAGGCTCGCGAGGGCCGTGCTCGTGACCTGAAACCCCCGGACGAACGCGAGCGCGGCGTCGGGGTCGTGTCCGTAGAGGACCGGCTCGTGGACGTCCTCGAAGCTCACGCCGTCGAAGCCGGCGTCCTCGAGGATGTCCGCCGTGGCTTCGGCATCGCCGAGCGAGAAGGGGTCCGCGCCCGGTGGCGGGGGCTGCGCCGCGTCGCCCAGCGCGGCGTCGATCGCCCGCGCCCATTCGTTGTGCTCGTGTGCCTGCCAGACGAGCAGCACCAGGCGCGCCCCGGGTCGAAGGGCGGCGGCGATGTTGGCGAACGCGGCGCCAGGATCGGAGAAGAACATGGTCCCGAAGCGACTGATCGCCACGTCGAAGCCGGCGGGGTCGAAGCGATGGACCTGGGCGTCGCCCAGCTCGTACCGGACGTTGCCAAGCCCTTCGGCCACCGTCAGCTGACGGGCGCGCTCGAGCATGCGCTCGGACACGTCGACGCCGAGAACGCGGCCGGGCGCCGCGGCGCGCGCCGCCTCGCGAGTCGTGAGCCCGGTTCCGCACCCGATGTCGACCACCTCGTCACCGGGGCTGATGCCGTATGCCGCGCGAAGGTGCTCGTGGTGAGCGCGCAGCTCGGCGTCGTAGAAGTCCAGGGTGTCCGGCGAGGACACCGACGCGATGCTAATCAGCCAGGGCAGCGCGCCGCGCACGATGCGAGACACTGGGAACCCGGTGTCACAGGAGAACGTCGAACTGGTCCGCCGCTTCTACGCCGAGCTTGCGAGCGAGGGCTCCCCACAGGAGTTCGAACAGCCCATGTCCGATGACGCTCTCGGCCGTTTCTTCGATCCGGAGATCGAGTGGGTCCCGGTGACAGAGTCATTGCTTGCTGCCGACGCGGACGGGGCCCGCCAGGCCGCCGGGTTGCCGGCCTAAACGAGGACACGTGGGCGTACGGAGATTCTTCCGCGAGTGGATGGCGCCCTTCGACGACTACCACGCGCATGCAGAGGGCTTCAGGCTGGGCACCGAAGGCGTGGTGGTACGAATGAGCCAGGGCGGCCGCGGGAAGGAAAGCGGCGTTGACGTCCGCGAAGCGCCCGCCGGGCTGCGGGGCTAGCGGCGAGCTGGAGCGGCGATCAGTTGCATTCGCCGTTGGGCAGTGGGTGCGGCACTCTTTGGGGCGGGGAGGGTGGCCTCTCCACGTACGGAATGCTGACCGGTCCCGCGCTCGCCGGCGTACCCACTTGGATGCTGTCGATCTCGACGTCCTCGCGCTCACTAGCGCGTTGGAGCACGTCGTCGAGCGCGTCACCGGCGTCGCCGAAGGAGTCGGCCCGGTAGGAGATGACGATGGTCGCCTGAAGCTTCATGCGCTCAGTATCGCGCGGCCTCCCGCCGACCGTACTGCCGTCGGTTGCGGCGCGCGCGAAGCGGCAGCATGCGGTTCGCGCGGCATGACCGGTTTGCCGATCGAAGCCCTCGACCGATCGGCGAAACGGCGCCCCTGAATCTTCGACAGCTGGCTAAAGACCATTTGGACCGCCGGTCCTACGGTGCGGTGGACCTCAATCGACCAGGAGGAACACGCACTGATGGAAGCGCAATTGGAGGCGCTGGCCGGGAGTCTCGACGTCACGTGGATCGTCGTGGCCACCGTCCTCGTCATGTTCATGCAGGCCGGGTTTGCGCTGCTCGAGATCGGTTTCTCGCGCGGCAAGAACGTCGGTCATGGCGTGGTGAAGATCCTCGCCAACTTCTCCATCGCCACGATCGCCTGGTGGGCGATCGGCTTCGGCATCGCCTTTGGCGGCGCCGGCTGGCTGATGGGGGACGACGGGTTGTTCTTCAGCTACGGCGAGAACATCTCGACGGGCCTCGTTGCCGGCAGCGTGGGGGGCGACACCGCCGCGTTCATGCTGTTCCAGTTCATGTTCTGCGCGGTCTCCCTGGCGATCGTATGGGGCACCACGCTCGAGCGGATGAAGTTCTCGGCGTACGTGATCTACGCGACCGTGTTCGCGGCGCTGATCTACCCGCTCGGCGCCCACTGGATCTTCGGCGGCGGCTTCCTCAGCGAGATCGGCAACGGCGTGCAGGACTTCGCCGGCTCCACCGTGGTTCACTTGGTCGGCGCAACGGGCGCGCTGGCGGCTCTCCTGCTGCTCGGCCCGCGCCTCGGCAAGTACGGCGGCGACGGCAGGCCGCGCGCCATTCCCGGCCACTCGATGCCTCTCGTCGGTCTCGGCGTGCTGATCCTGTGGCTCGGCTGGTTCGGCTTCAATGCCGGCTCCACGCTCGGCGTGGGGAGCGACCGCTTCGCCGAGGTGGCGCTCATCACCCAGCTCGGCGCCGCGGGTGGCGTGATCGCAGCCTCGCTCGTGACGTGGCTCAAGACCAAGGCGCTCGACGTCGGCATGGCCGGCAACGGCGCCATCGCCGGGCTCGTGGCCATCACGGCCCCGTCCGGCTACGTCGAGTTCTGGGCGGCGCCGATCATCGGCGCGGTGGGGGGCGTGATCGTCGTCTACGGCGTGCTGCTGATCGACAGGAAGCTGGACGACCCGGTCGGGGCGCTGTCGGCGCACGGCCTGGCCGGCGTGTGGGGCACGCTGGCCTGCGGCATCTTCACCTCGCCGCGCCTGGCCGAGTTCAACGGCATCGGCGACCCGGGCCTCATCTACAGCGGCAGTCTGACCCAGCTGGGCGTGCAGGCGGTCGGCGTGGCGGCGGCCTTCGCGATGGTGTTCACCCTCTCATACATCACGTTCGCCGCGATCAAGGCGACGATCGGCATCCGCGTGAGCCGTGAGGAGGAGGAGGCCGGGCTCGACATCGCCGCGCACGGCATGTACGGCTATCCGGAGCAGTTCATCCCGCAGTCGGAGATGGGCGGCGCGGTGGGCACGCCCGCGGCGCGCCCCGCGCCCACCGCGGCGCCGGTCACTGCGGCGGTGCGGACCGGGGAGGCGACGGTATGAAGATGGTCGTCGCCTACATCCGTCACGAGGCCTTCGAGCCGATCCGGGCGGACCTGCTCGAGGCCGGCTTCCCGAGCCTCTCGATCACCGAGGTCAAGGGCTCCGGCAGGCAGAAGGCGATCACCGAGCACTACCGCGGCTCGGAGCTCGCCGTCCACCTGCGCCCCAAGCTCAAGCTCGAGTGCGTCGTGGCGACGCGGGACGTCGGGACCATCAAGGAGGTGATCCTGCGGCACGCCCGTACCGGCTCGGTTGGCGACGGGAAGTTGTTCGTGCTCCCGGTCGAGGACGCGATCCGCATCCGCACCGGCGAGGAGGGCGAGGCCGTGCTGCAGGCACACGAAGGAGAGGAGGCGAGCGTCAATGGCGATCGCGCCTGAGGACACCGGCACCCGGGCCGCCGACGTGCTGGCCCGGGTGGAGGAGGAGAACGTCGAGTTCATCCGCTTCTGGTTCACGGACATCTTCGGCCAGCTGAAGTCGTTCGCGGTCGGCCGCGAGGAGGTGGCCGGGGCGCTCGAGGACGGCATGGGCTTCGACGGCTCGTCGATCACCGGGTTCAACCGGATCGAGGAGTCGGACATGATCGCAATGCCCGACCCGACGACGTTCCGGATCCTGCCGTGGCGGACCGGCGAGACGCACAAGGTCGGCCGGCTGTTCTGCGACGTGCTGAAGCCCGGCGGCGAGCCCTACGAGGGCGACCCGCGCTTCGTCATGCGCCGGGCGCTCGCTCGCGCTCGGGACATGGGCTTCGACCATTACTACCTGGGCCCGGAGCTCGAGTTCTTCCTGTTCATGTCGGACGAGGCGCCGGAGGTACTCGACCGCGGCGGCTACTTCGACCTGACCACGCTCGACGTGGGCTCCGACTTCCGCCGCGACGCCGTGTTCACGCTGCGCGAGCTCGGCATTCCGGTGGAGTACACCCACCACGAGGTGGGGCCGTCGCAGCACGAGATCGACATGCGCTTCGCGGACGGTCTCGACATGGCCGACAACGCCATGACGTACCGGATCGCGATAAAGGAGGTGGCGGCGCAGCACGGCTTCTACGCCACCTTCATGCCGAAGCCGCTCCACGGCGAGAACGGCTCCGGCATGCACACGCACCAGTCGCTGTTCCGGGGGTCGGAGAACGCCTTCTTCGACTCGGACGACGAGTACTACCTGTCCGATGTGGCGAAGTCGTTCATCGCCGGACAGCTCGCGCACGCACGTGAGCTGGCGGCGCTGTTCGCACCCTCGGTGAACTCGTACAAGCGGCTCGTGCCGGGATACGAGGCGCCGGTTTACATCGGCTGGTCGCGGCGCAATCGCTCGGCGCTGGTGCGGGTGCCGCTCTACCACCCGGGCAAGGAGCGTTCCACGCGGATGGAGCTCCGCTGTCCGGATCCGTCCTGCAACCCCTACCTCACCTTCGCGGCGCTGCTGCAGGCGGGGCTCGAGGGGATCGAGAAGGGCTACGAGCTGCCCGACCCGATCGAGCGCAACCTCTACGACCTCACCGAGGAGGAGCGCCAGGCGATGGGCGTGCAGCACCTGCCCGAGTCGCTCGGGGAGGCGATCGAGGAGATGGCCGGCTCGGAGCTCGTGGAGCGGGCGCTCGGCAGCCACATCTTCGAGCGATACCTGGCGCTGAAGCGCGACGAATGGCTGGAGTACCGGACACAGGTCACGCCGTGGGAGCTGGATCGGTATCTGCCGGTGACATGAGTCCGGCCCCCGACGCCACGCCGCGCGGTGCCCATCTGGAGATGGTGGGGGCCGTGCTGGCGGGCGACGGGCTCGAGCGGGTGGCGGAGATCGCCGCCACGCACGCGGGCGCCCCGGTGGCCGTGATCGTGCCGCGTCTCGGGGTGCCGCTCGAGGAGTGGGCGCGTTACGAGCGCTACGTGGGCGCCCGCCTCGCCGGCGGGCGCCCGCAGCGGCCGGCGGAGATCACGGCGGAGGTGCCGATCTCCTCGGGCGGGCGGGAGCTCGGGGCGGTGCTGCTGCTCGGGCCGGGGCTCCCGCACGCGGGCGAATACCTGCACATGGCGGCGATCGCGGCCTTGACGGAGGTGGCCGTGGTGGAGGCGCGCGACGAGACCGAGCAGACGCTGCGGGGGTCGTTCCTCGAGGAGCTCTTGACGCGGGCGGACGTGGACCCCGCAGACGTACAACGGCGGGCAGCCAGGTTGGGCTGCGATCTGTCGGGCGGGTTCGTCGCGCTGTGCCTCGATCCGAACGGCCGCGGGCCGGGCCGGCTCGTCGCCGCGCTCACCTCGGAAGCGCCCGCCGGCCTCGTGCAGGCGGTGAGGGAGAAGGTCTATGCGCTGCTTCCCGGCTCGCCGGAGGCCGGCCGCTCCGTGGCGTCGCGGCTCGGCCGCCACGCCACCGTCGGCATCTCCTCGTACCGCAGCGGCGCCGCCGAGGCCCGCCGGGCGCTGGAGGAGGCGGAGCTGGTGCTGGGCCTGACGGCGGCGGGCGTGGGACCGCCGGGCCCGGAGATCGGCTCGGGCACATACCGGCTCCTGTTCCGGGTGATGGCGAGCCACCCGCAGGAGGTGCGGAGCTTCTTCGACGACACCGTGGCGGCGCTGGTGGCGTACGACGAGCAGTACTCGACCGACTTGGTCGGCACGCTCGACTCCTACCTCGCCAACAACTGCAACATGAACGCCACAGCCCAGGCAATCCACGCGCACCGGCACACGGTGGCGTACCGGCTGGAGCGGGTGAAGGAGCTGAGCGGGCTGGACCCGCTGCGGAGCGAGGACCGGGAGCGGCTGGGGTTGGGATTGAAGGCCTACCGGATCATTGCGCCTTCGTTGCCGCGCTGACGGCGGTCCTTCGGTTGGCGCTCCTTCTATGCCGCGCTGGCCGCGCTCCTTTGGGCGCGCGCTGCGGGCGCCGGCGCTAAGGACGGGCAATGAGGGGGTCGGTCCAGGGGGGTGGTTGTCCTCATGCGCCATATGCGGGACTCAGGACAACCACCCCCTCGGGGGACCCCTTCATTGCCCAATCAATCCCAATCCGGCGACCACTCCGTCTCGACGGCGCGCCGATCCTTCGGGAGCGCGTCGATGCGGGCGCGCTCGTCCGCGCTGAGCTCCAGCCGAACCGCGCCCAGGTTCTCCCGCCGCCGCTCCGGGCTCGACGCCTTCGGCACTGCCGACACGCCCTCCTGACCGATCAGCCAGGCGAGCGTCACCTGGGCGGGCGTCGCGTCGTGGGCGGCGGCGATCTCGCGGATCGTCGGGTCGTCCAGCACCTCGCCCTTTCCCAGCGGCCGGTAGGCCGTCAGGTCCGCGTCGCGTTCCCGGCACACCTTCAGGACCGCCGATTGGTCCAGGAACGGGTGGTACTCCACCTGGTTCACGATCACCGGCGCCAGGTCGAGGGCCTCGCGGAACTGCGCCGCGGTGAAGTTGGACACGCCGATCTCCCGCGTCTTCCCCTGCTCGCGCAGCTCGGTCATGGCCCCGAGCGTCGCCTCCAGCGGGATGCGCGGGTTCGGCCAGTGGATCAGGAACAGGTCGACGTAGTCGCTGCCGAGGTCACTCAGCGAGCGCTCGAGCGAGGCGCGCACCCGATCCGGCGCCAGGTCGTCCGGCCACACCTTCGTGGCAAGGAACATCTCGGACCGATCGACCCCAGAAGCCAGGAGCCCCTCGCCGACGTCCCCCTCGTTGCCATACATCCGCGCGGTGTCCACGTGGCGGTACCCAGCCGCCAGCGCGTCGGCCACACCCTCCACGCACTCACGCCCGGAGAGCCGCCACGTCCCGAAGCCGAGCTTTGGAATCACGGGATGGCCTGCGCGAGCGGCCGCGTCCCGAAGCCCAACTCCGGGATCACGAGAGCGCCTCCAGCACCGCGTCCAACACCCGGTCCGGCCCGAAGCGCACCACGTCGTCCGCCACCAGGCCCGTCTCCGCCTGCGCCGCCGCGATCGCCTCGCGGGCCGCCTCGTCCGAGTCCAGGTCCGCGGTGTTCAGCGCGATCGCCGCCACCCGCGCCGGGCGCACGCGCCGCGCCACTCCCTCGTAGGCGGCCACCAGCTCGGGCAGCGGCGGGATCGGCAGGTCCGGGTAGTTGCGAAGCGCGCCCGCGCCCGCCTTGTGGACGAGCACGAGCAGGTCCGGCGCCGAGCCGTGCAGCAGGCCGAGCGTCACGCCCGAGTAGGCGGGGTGAAAGAGGGCGCCCTGGCCTTCCACGAAGAGCAGGTCGCCGCGGCCGGCGCCCTCGTGCACGAGCCGCTCGCCTGCGCCGGCCACGTAGTCCGAGATCACGTGGTCCACGGCGATGCCCCAGCCGGCGATTGCCACCCCGGTCTGCCCGGTGGGCACGTACACCGACCGCAGGCCGCGGTCGCGGGCCGCGCGGTCGAGCTCGAGCGTGACCACCTTCTTGCCGATCACGGTGTCCGAGCCGACGCTGTGCACCACGCGCACGGAGGCGGGCCGGCTGTCCGGCCCCTTCGGCACGGTGAGGTCCGGCGGGGCCGCGCGGAGGTCGCGGAGAGCAACTCCGGCGCGGGTGGCGGCGCGGCGCAGCTCGGGGTCCTCGGAAAGCTGGGTGTGCAGACCGGCCTCGACGTGGAGGCCCGCGGCGATCGCCTCGCGCAGCACGGCGCGCCAGGACGGGTCGAGCTTCCCGCCGGTGGGAGCCACGCCGACCAGCAGCGCGGTGGCGCCGCGATCGATCGCCTCACGCAGGTTGGCGACGATCGGCACGTCACGAAGGGCGAAGGGGACCACCTCGGCCGCGCTGCGCCCGGCCTGGGTGGAGTCGATCACCGCCACGACCTCGCGAGTGCCGTAGCGGATGACGCCATGGGCTGTCTTGCCGTGGTGGCCGGCAAACAGGCCCTCGGCGAAGATGGCGAGCCGCTCGCTCAAGCGGGCTGGCTCCTCGGGGGGCCGGTCCCCGGCCCGGCCGGCTCGCTCCCTGGCCCGGCCGGCTCGCCTCCCGGAGCGGCCGGCTCGCTCCCCCGCCCGGCCGGCTCGATCCCCAGCCCGGCCGCCGTTGAGGGGAGCACGCGCCCGTCGATCAGCTCCAGCCCGGTGAACGGGCGGTCGGCCAGCAGCAGGTGCCCGTCGAGGTCGACCATGTCGAACAGCGACGCGATGTGCGCCGCCGGTGCGATTCCGAGCTCGGACTCGATCATGCAGCCGAGCATGGCACCCAGCCCCACCGCGCGGGCGGCGTGCACCATCCGTACGGCCTCGCGCAGCCCGCCGCACTTGGCGAGCTTCACGTTGATCGCGTCGGCGTACTCCGCGCACGGAGCCACGTCGGTCAGGTCGTGACAGCCCTCGTCCACGACGATCGGAGGACGAGAGCGCAGCTCGCGCAGCGCCCGGAACGAGTCGATGTCGTCCGCCGGGAAGGGCTGCTCCACCAGCTCCACGCCCAACTCCACGAGCGCCGGCATCAGCTCGCGGGCCTGCTCGAGCGTCCAGCCCTCGTTGGCGTCCACGCGCAGCGGCGCGTCCGACTCCTCACGCACCGCCTCCAGCCGGGCGAGGTCCGCCGCGCCGCCGACCTTCACCTTCAAGGCCCGAAAGCCGCGCGCCCGGCGGGCCCGCTCGCGCGTGCCGTCGAGCGTGTCGATGCCGATCGTGTACGACGTGGGCGGCGCGCTCCGGGACAGCCCGAGCAGGCGCCACACCGGCACACCCAGACGCCGCCCGACCCAGTCGTGAAGAGCGGCGTCGAGAGCGGCGCGGCCGGCGGCGTCCTGGCCGTCGAACTGCGCGAGCGTCGCCTCGACCGCAAACGGGTCGTCGCCGAGCCGCCCGCCGGCTGCGCCCAGGAACTCTGTGGCGGTCTCGACGCTCTCGCCGCGGTAGTAGACCGGCGCCGCCTCGCCGCGGCCGATCAGGCCGTCGTGCTCGAGCTCGACCTGCACGACCGCCTGGGTCGTGCGCGAGCCGCGCGCGATGCCGAACTCCTCGGCGAGGGCCAATGACAGGGTGCGAGTGCGGAGCTGCACGGGCGGCGAAGCATGACGGCGCGACTCAGACGACGGACTCGAGCTCCGCCAGCCCGTGCCGGTGCGCCACCGCGGCCGCCTCCGTCCGCGAGCGCACGTCCAGCTTCGCCAGGATGCGCGACACGTGCACGCTGGCCGTCTTCTCGGCCATGTGCAGCCGCTCGCCGATCTCCCGGTTCGTAGCCCCTGACGCCACCAGGGCCAGCACCTGCCGCTCGCGGGCGGTCAATCCGAACGGCTCCTCGTCGCCGTCGTCGCCGGCAGCCGCCGGCTCCACCCCGTCGAGGTGCAGCCGGGCTCTTGCCGCCAGCCCCTCGAGCTCGTCCACGAGCCATTGGCTGCCCAGCCGCCGCGCCGTCTCCAGCGCCGCGCCCGCCGCCCGCTCAGCGCCCTCGCGGTCGCGCGCCCGCGCCGCCGCCTCCGCGCCTCGCCAG
>DASZJZ010000254.1:0-16958 GCA_035947555.1 Thermoleophilaceae bacterium
GCGCCGAGCCGCGCCGGTATGCCCCCGGGAGGAATCGAACCTCCAACCGTGCGCTTAAAAGGCGCCCGCTCTGCCGATTGAGCTACGGGGGCTCGACTAGATGATGGCGAAGATGGTCGGGCTGACCACGGACCGCGAACAGTGTGCGTGCGAGGGGCTGATGGAAGCCCCCTAGAATCGACACCGGCCCGGGGGCGTGGTCCAGCGGCCTAGGACGCCGGCCTTTCAAGCCGGAGATCGCGGGTTCAAATCCCGTCGCCCCTACTTCACGGCGGCGCGCTCACGAGCGTGGCCGTCAGCGCCACCCTCCACTGCCTGACCGGGTGCGCCATCGGCGAGATCCTCGGCATGGTCATCGGCACCGCGCTCGGGTTCTCCGATCTCGGCACCATCGCACTCGCGGTCACGCTTGCCTTCCTCTTCGGGTACTCGCTGACCAGCCTTCCGCTGCTCCGGGCCGGCCTCGCGCTCGGCGCGGTCGTCCCCATCGCCCTGGCCTCCGACACTGCCTCGATCGCCGTCATGGAGATCGTCGACAACGGCATCATGCTGCTCGTCCCCGGCGCCATGGAGGCCGGGCTCGGCGACGTCCTCTTCTGGGGCGCCCTCTCAGTCGCCCTGGTGGTGGCCGGCGCCTTCGCCTTCCCGCTCAACCGCTGGCTGATCGCCCGCGGCAGGGGCCACGCGGCCGTCCACGAGACCGGCATCCACGGGGGACCCTCGCCCCGCCTGATCGGCGCCATCGCGGTGGTGGCGGCGGTGTTCGGCACCGTCGTGCTGATCGGCGAGTTCGTCTCCGAGGACGAGGGCATGGGCCACGGTGAGGTGGCCGCGGAGCGCCAGGCGGGCGGTCACGGGGGAAGTGCGGCCAAGAGCGGTACGACGGACGGCGGCCACGGCGACGCCGCCGCCGGCGACCACGCCGACACTGCCGCGGCCGACCCGGTGCGAGGCCTCACGGCCAGCGCCGACGGCCTGACCTTCGAGCTGGCCACCACGCAACTCACGCCAGGCGAGCGAGGAGAGCTGCGCTTTCAGATCGTCGGCGAGGACCACCGGCCGGTCCGCGACATCATGGTCGAGCACGAGAAGCGCCTCCACCTGATCCTCACCCGCCGGGACCTGACCGGCTTCCGGCATCTCCACCCGCGCATGGCCGCCGACGGAACCTGGACCACTCCCGTCACGATCGCCGAGCCGGGCGAGTACCGCGTGTTCGCCGACTTCAAGCACGACGGCGAGAACCACACACTGGCGCGCGACCTGACCGTCACCGGCGCCGCCGACCTCGAGCCGCTGCCGTCCCCGGCCGACACGATGGTCACCGCCGGCGGCTACCGGGTGGAGCTGACCGCAGGTCGCGTTACCGTCCGCGAGCCGGCCGAGCTCGGGTTCCGAGTCACGCGCGACGGCGAGAACGTCGCGCTCCAGGACTACCTCGGCGCCAAGGGCCACCTCGTGGCGCTGCGTGCCGGGGATCTGGCCTACCTGCACACCCACCCCGAGGACGCCGGGCGGCCCGGCACGGTCAACTTCGAGACGGAGTTCCCGAGCGACGGCCGCTACCGGCTGTTCCTCGAGTTCAAGCACGACGGGCAGGTGCACACCGCCGCGTTCACGGTGGCGTCCGCGGAGAAGAGGTAGGCGAGCTCGCGCACTACGGCCTCGCCGTCCTCCGGCGCTTCGATCGTGATCGTGGTCGTGTCCTCCTCGCCGGACGAGACCGTGAAGTCGAGGAAGGCACAGCACTCGGCCTCCGCGCTCACGATCGCCTCCACGCGTTCGCGGACCTCCGGACCCGGGCCGAACCGAAGCGTCGCGCGCCGCGCGCCACACTCGACCGACAGTAGGGCGTGTCGCCCGAGAGCGCGTATCTCGTCGGCGCGCCCCTTCATCTGGGCCGGCGAGAGCGTGCATGCGACGGGGATCTCGGCCATGCCGGGTAGCGTTGCCCTTGAACCCGGCTTCAAGTCAAGGGGGGCATCGCGAAAATGGCATCGCTCACGATCGGCGAGGTGGCGGCTCGAGCCGCCGTGAACACCTCACGCATCCGCTACTACGAGCGCGTGGGCGTGCTGCCCAAGCCGGAGCGTACGGGCGGCCAGCGGCGCTACGACGAGGCGGTGCTCCACCGTCTGGCGATCGTCGACGTCGCTCAGCGGGCCGGCCTCACCCTGGCCGAGATCCGCGACCTGACGGGCCCTGGCAACCGGGGCGTCCACGCCGGGGAGCGCATCCGCGCGCTCGCCGACGGCAAGCTCCCGGAGGTCGAGGCCCTGATCGCCCGCGCGCAGGCGGTGAAGGAGTGGCTCGAGCTCGCCCGCACGTGCGACTGCCGCACCGTCGACGTCTGCAGCCTCTTCACGGACCCGGCGCTCGCGCCGCCGGCGAAAGCGACCTAGCTCCTACTTCACCGCCGCGCCCTCGCGCTCGGTCCGCTTGCGCTCGGCCCGGGCGCGCCTCTGCTCCTCGTACTCGCGCTGCGCCTCGGCCTCCGCCGCGGGGTCGTAGCTCCCGCAGGAGGCGGCAAAGACGAGCAGGCCGGCCACCATCCCGGCCGAGTGCGAGGCCACCAGGAACACGATCGCCCCCGCGACCCCGCCGGCCACCGCCGAGAACAACACGTACCCCGCCGGCATGGACAGAATCCGCGCCGTCAGAGCGGCGGCCGCCAGCCACACGGCGGGTCCGGCCAGCCAGCCCCAGTCCTCGAAGAAGCTCTCGTCGAGAGCAAGGCCGAGCACGACGAACGGCACCGCCAGGACGGCCGCCTGCACCGCCATTGACCTCCAGAACAGCCGGGCGTTCACAGGTCTGATACTAGACTCGCCTGGCGGGCGCGCCCGTGCGCCGTCTACGTGCTTACAGGGACGCGCGAGAGTGGGCGCTGCAGGGCTCGAACCTGCGGCCTCGGCCTTGTAAGGACCGCGCTCTACCACCTGAGCTAAGCGCCCTCCGCGGCGAGTGTATAGCCGGGGTTACACTGCCCCGCTGACCGCGGTCGAGCCGTCTCCCGGGGGCGCTGAAGACCCGCCAGCGGTCAGAGGTCGACCCACTCCGGCCGTGTCATCCTCGCGTACTCCTGAATCGCCCCGTAGATGCTTTGGACGATGAACGTGGAATGCACGACGACTCGGGCGGTCCCGAACGTGGCCCAATAGAGCATGCAGCCGGTGACGTGTAGGCGCTCTTCCCGGCGAGCGAGCTGACGTCCATGATCCTGAGCGGCCAGTCGTCTCTGACGCGCTTGGTTCCGCATGGCTCTATTGCCGGCGGCGCGCGCGAGCCTTGCGGCGTCGGAACTACGCATTGCCTCAGGCTGTTCCGGTGTGAGCTCGATGTCGCGAGTCCACTCATGGACGCTCGACGCGGAGACGCCCAGCTGCGCTGCGATGGCTCTGATCGTGCAGGACGGCTTCGCCCGGAGGCACCGCCCATCAGTCGCGTGCTCGCACCACCACTGGCAGCCCTCCGCGTGGGGAGAGCGTTGGCATCTGGCGGATTCTCGGAACATGCGATGGGTCCGCCAGGTCGAGCGCGAACCGGTGAAGGATCGCTCGGGCGATCTCCTTCACCTCGAGCTGGCCGAAGCGCATTCCGATGCACGTCCGCGAGCCTCCGCCGAACGGCACGTAGGCCCCCTTCGGGAGTGCCGCCTTCGCCTCGGGCGCGAACCGGGACGGCCGGAAGCTCCACGGCTCCGGGAAGACCTCCGGCAGGTGGTGGCTCGCCCACGAGCAGTAGTTGACCATCACTCCCCCGGGCACCCGAGCGCCGCACAGCTCGAACGGCTCGATCGAGCGGCGCGGCCCGATCCACGCGGGCGGGTACATGCGCAGCGTCTCGTCCACCACCATGTCCAGCTGCGCCTCGTCAGCCGGCAGCTCGCCCGGGTTGCGCGCCAGCTCGTAGAACATGAACGTGACCGTCGACGTCGTCGTGTCGTGTCCGGCGAACAGCAGCGTCATCACCTGGTCGCGCAGCTCGCGATCGGACAACCGCGATCCATCCTCGTCAGACGCGTCCAGCAACAGGCTGAGGATGTCGAGGCCGCGCTCGCCCCTCGCGCGCCGCCGCGCGATCTCCGCGAAGATCACGCGGTCGAGCTTCGCCTTCGCCCGGTTCATCGCCCGCCAGGGCGACCCCGGCCCACGCAGCATCTGCAGCGCGTAGTCCCGACCCCAGTAGCCGAGCGCCTCCTCGAACTCGGCCGCCATCCGGGCGTCGCGAGCGTCACGGTCGGGGTCGAAGCCGAACAGGGCCCGCATCGCGATCCGCAGCGCCAGCCGGCGCGTCCACATGTACAGGTCGAGCTGCTCGCCCGGCCGCCACCCGGACACCGCCCGCTCGGCCTCCTCCGCCATGATCGCGCCCGAGGCCGCGAGCCGCTCCCGGTGGAACGCCGGCAGCATGATGCGCCGGGCGCGGCGATGGTAGTCGCCGTCGGTGGTCAGCAGGCCGTCGCCCAGCAGCGGGATCAGGTCGCCCATGCCGCCGTCGCGCCAGCGGAAGTTCGAGGCGTGCGACACCGTCATGTAGTGGTTCGCCTCCGGCCCGATCGCGAACACGATCGGCTGGTAAAGGAGCCGGATCGAGAAGACTGGTCCGTGCTCCTCGCGCAGGCGCAGCAGCAGCGGAAGCGGCTTGCGCTCGAACTCGCGCGTGCGGCGCATGCTGAAGGACAGCTCCCCCGGCGGCCACCCGCCACGCGCCGCGAGCTGCGTGCGGACGTCCGAGCGCACCCGCCCGAGCACACCGGACGGGACGGCAGGAGGCGGGGCCACGGCCATATGTGGTCCATCCTACGTTCGCTAGCTTGCGGCCCATGGGGATGGAGAGGTTCAGCCGCAACGGCGACCGCAGGGACGTGGCGCGCTACGCCTGGCCCGCCGGCGTGGCCGCCGCCGGGGCCGCCTGGTACGCCGCCGACAGCCTCCGCCACCGCCGCGAGGGCGGCCACGGGTACACGCTCCGCGGCGACGTCGACGTGGCCGAACCCAGCTTCCTCCGCGCCGCCGAGGCGCTCACCGGCGCGCCGGTCTCCTACGGCAACGACGCCGAGCTGCTCATCAACGGCGACCAGATCTTCCCGGCCTACCTCCAGGCCATCCGCGAGGCCGAGGAGACCGTGAACCTGCTCACCTACGCGTACTGGAAGGGCGACATCGCGATCGAGGTCGCGGAGGTTCTCGTAGACCGCGCCGGCGCGGGCGTGGAGTGCAACGTGCTGATCGACGCCGTCGGCGGCGCCCAGATGGAGCGCCGGCTGGTCGAGCAGATGCGCGACGCGGGCGTGACCTTCTGCTGGTTTCGCCCACCCAAGCCATACGCCGTGCGGCGACTGCAGCACCGCACGCACCGGAAGCTGCTGATCGTGGACGGTGCGGTCGGGTTCACCGGCGGCGTCGGCATCGCCGAGGAGTGGACCGGCAACGCCCAGGACCCCGACCACTGGCGCGACACGCACGTGCGCGTGCGCGGCCCGGCCGTCCGCGGCCTCCAAGGCGCCTTCGCAGAGAACTGGCTCGAGGGCACCGGGAACGTGCTGGCCGGAGACCGCTACCTGCCCGACCTCGACGAGGTCGAGGACGGCGGCCCGATGCAGGTGATGCGCTCGAGCGCCACCGTGGGCGACACCAACGCCGAGGCGCTCATCTACCTGGCACTCGCCGCCGCCAAGCGCTCGATCGAGCTCACCTCCGCCTACTTCGTGCCCCGGCCGGCCTTCACCCAGGCACTGCTCGAGGCCGCCGGCCGCGGCGTGGAGCTGCGCATCCTCGTGCCGGGGTCACACATCGACAAGGAGTTCGTGCGCACCGCCGGCCGCGCCAGCTACGACCAGCTGCTCGAGGCCGGCATCGAGCTCTACGAGTACTGCCCCACGATGCTGCACGCCAAGTCGCTCGTGGTCGACGGGGCCTGGTCCTGCGTGGGCTCGATCAACTTCGACAACCGCTCGTTCCAGCTGCACGACGAGGTGGCGCTGTGCGTGCAGAGCAAGCGCTTCGCCGGCGAGCTGCACGAGGCGTTCGAGCGCGACCTCGCGGTGTCGGAGCGGATCGACCCGGACGGCTGGAGCGAGCGCCCGCGCAGTCAGCGGGCGCGCGAGGCCGTCACGAAGTTCGCGCGGCGAGAGCTCTAGCTCCCGGCGAGCGCGGTCATGCCCCGCTCGTACCGCGGCGCCGGACCGCGATACGCCGGCCCGGCCAGCAGCGCCTGCACGTCGCCGATCCGGCGCTCCAGGAAGCCGCCCTCGCAGTAGGCCAGGTACAGCTCCCACACGCGGCGGAAGCGCAGGTCGTAGCCGAGCTCCCCCGCCCGACCGGCGAACCGCACGAAGTTCTTGCGCCAGCGCTGCAGCGTCTCGGGGTAGTGCCCGGTGATGTCCTCCAGGTCGAGCATCCGCAGCCGCGTGGCGCGCGCCACGCAGCGTGAGATCACCTCCACCGACGGCAGGCACCCCGACGGGAAGATCAGCTCCTTGATGAACGAGCGCGAGGCCTTCTCGACCTCGTAGGCGCGGTCGTCGATCACGATCGCCTGCAGCAGCATCAGCCCGCGCGGGTCGAGCAGCTCGCCGCAGCGGCGGAAGAACAGGTCGAAGTACTGCCACCCGACCGCCTCGATCATCTCGATCGATACGAGCTTGTCGTAGCGGCCGCGCACGTCGCGGTAGTCCTCGAGCAGCACCGTCACCCGGTCGTCCAGCCCGGCCTCCCGCACGCGCTGCGTGGCCTCCTCGTGCTGCTCGCGGGAGATCGTCGTGGTGGTTACCTGGCAGCCAAACCGCTCCGCCGCGTGCAGCGCGAACGACCCCCAACCGGTCCCGATCTCCAGCACGTGGTCCTCCGGCCCGAGTCGCAGCTTGCGGCAGATCCGCTCGAGCTTCGTCTCCTGCGCCTCCCGGAGCGACGCCGCCGGCCGCTCGAACACCGCGCACGAGTAGGTCATCGACTCGTCGAGGAACAGGCGGAACAGGTCGTTGCCGAGGTCGTAGTGGGCGGCCACGTGGCGGCGAGCCCCTTCGCGCGTGTTGCGCGGTATGCGGGACGCCAGGTCCCGCAGGGGGACCAGCGGGCGGCGCCAGCGATCGAGCCGGGACATCTCCCGGGCGCCCATCCGCGCCAGCGCAACGAGATCGTCGCTGTCCCACACCCCAGCCCCATAGGCCTCCGCCAGCCCGCGGCTTCCGCCCAGCAGCGCGCGCCAGAAGCTCGGGTCGTGCACGCGCAGCGTCGCCCTGACCGGAGCGGACGGCGGGCCGAAGCAGTGGCGGCGGCCGTCCTCGAGGATCTCGAGCCGGCCCTCGCGCAGGCGGCCGAGGAGGAGGCTGGAGGCAAAGCGGGCGAACATGACGGTCCCGATGGTGATGGTACGTGGGAGGGCGCCGGTCGGATAAGGTCGCGCCCGCACGCGAGCCAGGAGGAACGGACCGTTGGATGCCAAGAGGCTGAAGTCGATCCCGCTGTTCGAGGAGGTGGGGGACCAGGAGCTGGCTCAGATCGCGCCATTCGCACAGGAGATCTCGGTGGACGAGGGCAAGGTGCTCGTGCGCGAGGGCGACTTCTCGTACGAGTTCATGGCGATCGAGGAGGGGACCGCCGAGGTCACGCGCCGGGGAGAGCACGTGGCCGACCTCGGGCCGGGCGACTTCTTCGGCGAGATGGGCCTGCTCGAGAAGACGCTCCGAAACGCCACGGTCACGGCCAAGACGCCGATGCGCCTGCTGACCCTCACCGGCTGGGACCTGCGGCGCGTGGAGCGGACTGCTCCGCAGGCCATCGAGCGCGTGCGCGCGGTGCTCGAGGAACGCCGGCCGGCGAGCTGACGCCGTGGCAGCCCGCATCGTCCTCTTCGGCGCCACCGGCTACACCGGTCGCCTCGTGGCGGAGGCGATGGTCGAGCGCGGCATGAAGCCGGTCCTGGCCGCGCGCAGCCAGGAGAAGCTCGACGCGCTCGCCGGAGAGCTGGGCGACGGGCTCGAGACCGCGGTGGCCGACGTGTCGGATCCGCCCAGCGTGTCCGCCCTCGTCGAGCGCGGCGACGTCCTCGTGACCACCGTCGGCCCCTTCGCCCGCTGGGGCGCGCCGGCCGCTGCGGCCGCGACGACCGCGGGGGCGCACTACCTCGACTCCACCGGCGAGCCCGCCTTCATCCGCGAGGTGTTCGAGCGCTACGGCCCGGCGGCGGAGCGGAGCGGCGCCGGGATGCTCACCGCCTTCGGCTACGACTGGGTGCCGGGGAACCTGGCCGGAGCCCTCGCGCTGCGCAGGGCAGGTGACGAGGCCGTGCGCGTCGACGTCGGCTACTTCATCACCGGCCGCGCCTCCCCCAGCGGGGGAACGCAGGCCACCATGGCGGCGTCGCTCGGCAAGCCCAGCTTTGCCTTCCGCGACGGGCGTGTGCGGACCGAGCGCACGGCGCAGCGGGTGCGGTCGTTCCAGGTGGGGTCCAAGCGGCGCGAGGGCGTGTCGGTCGGGAGCTCCGAGCACTTCACGCTGCCGCGGATCGCGCCGCAGCTCCGCGAGGTGAACGCCTACCTGGGCTGGTTCGGGCCCTTCTCGCGGCCGATGCAGGCCTTCTCCTTCGGGGCGAGCCTGCCCGGCGCCTCGCATCTGCTGAAGCTGGCGGCCGAGCGCTTCGTGAAGGGCTCCAGCGGCGGTCCCGACGCGGAGGCCCGCAAGCGCTCCGGCTCCCACATCATGGCCATCGCCTACGACGGTGCCGGCCGCGAGCTGGCCGAGGTCCACGTGGCCGGGGTGGACGGCTACACGTTCACCGGCCGGATCCTCGCCTGGGGCGCGCAGCTGGCCGCCGAGGGCGGCCTACAGGGCACGGGCGCGCTCGGGCCGGCGGACGGGTTCGGGCTGGTGGCCCTCACCGACGGCTGCCGCTGGGCGGGGCTCGAGGAAGAGGGAGGGGCGCGGCAGCCCGCGGCTGGGTCCGAGCCAGATCGTGCGGCTGTCGAGTGACCCGGCCGCGCGGCGTAGGCTCGCCCTGCTGCTCTCCGCCGGCCTAGTCGCTTTTGTGACCGGCCTCGCCGCCGGTGCAGGTGATGACGGCGAACGGGAAGAGGGCGAGGAGGTGGTGAGGAGTTCTCCTCGTGAGGCGCGCCAGCAGCGGGCCCTCGCGGCCGTCGACCGCCTCAGCCTGCGCCAGCAGGTCGGGCAGGTGATCGTGTCGAGCTTCCCGGACCCCGCGCCGCCCGACTACGTCCGCCGCCGCCTGCGGGCGGGGGAGACCGCCGGGGTGATCCTGTTCGGCTTCAACGCCGGGACCGAGGCCGAGTGGCGCTCCCTGACCCGCGCGGTGCAGCGCCACGCGGGGGGCGACGCGCTCGTGATGGTCGACCAGGAGGGCGGCGAGATCCGCACAGTGAGCTGGGCCGGTCCGGCGGCCGGGCAGCCGCTGCAGGGCGACGCCGCCGCGGTTGGCCGCACCGCCCGCGACGCCGCCCGCCAGCTGAGCGCCATCGGCGTGAACGTGAACCTGGCGCCGGTGGCCGACGTGCCGGCGGGGCCCGCCCCGGTGATGGGCTTTCGGGCCTTCGACGGCGACCCGGCCGGCATCGCCGCGCGCACCCGCTCCGCCGTCGAGGGCATGCGCACGCGTGGCGTGGCCGCCACCCCCAAGCATTTCCCCGGCCTCGGCGGCGCGGAGGTAAACACCGACGACGGGTCGGCCACGGTCACCGGTCCGCTGGACGACGGCCTTGTCCCGTTCCGCGCCGCCGTGGAGGCCGACGCTCCCCTGATCATGCTGTCGCACGCGCTGTATCCGGATGTGGACCCGGACCGGATCGCCTCGCAGTCGCGGACCATCGTCACGGGCCTCCTGCGCGAGGAGCTCGGATACGAGGGGGTGATCGTCACCGACAGCATGGAGGCCCAGGCGGTCCTGGACCGGTCGGGCGTGGCCCGCGCCGCGGAGCGCTCGCTGCGCGCCGGCGCGGACCTCATCCTCACCACCGGCAGCGCCAGCTGGAACCTGATCCACCCCTGGCTCATGCGGGAGGCGCAGGCCTCGCCCGAGTTCCGCAAGCGGGTGCGCGAGGCCGCGGCGCGGGTGCTGGCGCTGAAGGAGGAGCTACTCGGCTGAGCGGGCCGCGGCCCGTTCCATCAGCTCCCGGTGCGCCGCCCGGTTGCGGCCCTGGTGCCGCTCCCAGTCGCCGTCCGCGCGGAGCTCCCACCCGAAGGTGTCGTCCGCCAAGCAGCGCTCGAGCGTGTCCTCCACCTCGCGGCGGAGGTCCGGGTCGGCGATCGGCGCCATCAGCTCGACCCGGGTGTCGAGGTTGCGCGGCATGAGGTCGGCCGAGCCCATCCAGTACTCCCGCTCGCCGCCCCGCCAGAAGCCGTACACGCGCGAGTGCTCGAGGAAGCGTCCCACCACCGACACGACCTGGATGTTCTCGGACACCCCCGGCACACCCGCTCGCAGGCAGCAGATGCCGCGGATGTTCAGGTCCACCCGCACGCCCGCCTGCGAGGCCTCGTACAGCGCCCGGATGCAGCGCGCGTCCACGAGCGAGTTGAGCTTGAGGATGATGCGCGCCTCCTCGCCCTCCCGCTGCGCGTCGATGGTGCGCGCCACCTGATCCAGGAACCAGTCGCGCATGTCGTCCGGCGCGGTCACGATCTTGCGGTAGCTGGGCGAGCGGGCCGCCCCGGTCAGGGCGTTGAACAGCTCCGCCACGTCGGCCGCGATCTCGCGGTCGGTCGTGAAGAGGCCGAGGTCCTCGTACAGCCGGGCGGTCTTGGCGTGGTAGTTGCCGGTGCCGACGTGCACGTAGTTGCGCGCCCCGGACCCCTCGCGGCGCACCACGAGCAGCGCCTTGGCGTGCGTCTTCAGGCCGGGCAGCCCGTGCACCACGTGGGCGCCCGCCTCTTCCAGCGCACGCGCCCAGCCGATGTTGCGGCGCTCGTCGAAGCGTGCCTTCAGCTCGACCAGGCAGACGGCCTGCTTGCCGCGCTCGGCCGCCTCGATCAGGGCGGGCACCAGCGCGGAGTCGTCGGACGTGCGGTACACGGTGGTCTTGATGGCGAGCACGTCGGGGTCGGCCACGGCCTGCTTCACGAAGCGCTCCACGCTGGTGGCGAACGAGTCGTACGGGTGGTGCACGAGCAGGTCGCGGGCCTGCATCGCGGCGAATGCGTCGGCCTTCCCGTCGTCGCGGTCGGCGAGCGCGGGCTGCGTGACCGGCGTCCAGGGCGGATCGCGCAGCTCCCGATGGCCTTCGATCTCGTACAGCGCCCAGAGGTCGTCGAGGTCGAGCAGGCCCTCGACGTCGATCACCTCGGCCTCGTCGATCGCGAGCTGCTCGACCAGGTAGCTGCGCATGTCCGGGTCCATCGAGGACGAGACCTCGAGCCGCACCACCTCGCCGAAGCGACGCCGGCGCAGCTCGTCCTCCACCGCCTGCAGCAGGTCGTCGGCCTCGTCGGAGACCGTGAAGTCGGCGTCCCGAGTGACCCGGAAGAAATCGTGCCGCAGCACCTCCATGCCCGGGAAGAGCTGCTCCAAGTGGCGGGCGATCACCGCCTCGAGCGGCACGAAGACCTCGTCGCCGAGCGGGACGAAGCGCGGCAGCACCTCCTTGGGCACCTTCACGCGCGCGAAGGTCTCGGTGCGCGAGACCGGGTCGCGCAGCCACACCGCCAGCGAGAGCGAGAGGTTGGAGATGTAGGGGAAGGGTCGGCCGGGGCCCACGGCAAGCGGCGTCAGCACCGGGAAGATCTGCTCGGAGAACCGGCGGTCGATCTTCTCGAGCTCGGCGGCGTCGCAGTCCTGGCAGTCGATCACGCGGACGCCGTGCTCGGCCAGCGCCGGGCGCACGTGCTCCTCCCACTGCGTGGAGTGCCGGCGCCCCAGCTCGCGCGTGCGCTCGGCGATGCGCTCGATCGTCTCGCCCGGCGACAGCCCGTCGGGGCCGCGGGCGTCGATCCCGGCGTCGACCTGGTCGTGCAGGCCCGCCACGCGGACCATGAAGAACTCGTCCAGGTTATTGGCGTAGATCGCGAGGAACTTGACCCGCTCGAGCAACGGGGTGGTCTCGTCCTCCGCGAGCTCCAGCACCCGCTCGTTGAACTGGAGCCAGGAGAGCTCGCGGTTCGTGTAGAGCTCGGGCGAGTCGAGGGTGGGTGCTTCGGCTGGTGCGGTGACAGTTGCCATGGCGTCAGCCACTATGGTGCCGCATCGTGCTCTGGTTGTTGCGGCACGGGGACGCGGAGGACGGCTCGCCCGACTCCGAGCGCCCGCTCACGGACAAGGGCCGCCAGCAGGCACGAGCGGCCGGTGCGGCGTTGAAGGCGCTCGGCCTGGAGGTCGACGCCTGCCTGACGAGCCCGAAGGTCCGCGCCGTCGAGACCGCGCGCCTCGCCTGCGAGCCGCTCGGCGTGGAGCCGCAGCTGGAGCCGAAGCTGTCCGGCGGGCCGTTCGACGCCGAGGCGCTCGCCGCCGGCCTGGGCGACGAGGTGCTGCTGGTGGGGCACGACCCTGACTTCTCGATGGCCGTCCACTCGCTCACCGGTGCACAGGTTCGCATGAAGAAGGGCGGGCTGGCGGGAATCGAGAAGGGGGAGCTCATCGTGCTGATGCGCCCCAAGGAGCTGAAGCGGGTCGCGGGGATGTAGGAAAGGCCCTCAAGCGAGCCGCCGCCCCTCCACCAGCTCGAGCAGCACACCCTCCCGAAGCCCGCCGCGCGCGATCCGCAGCGGCAGCCCGAGCAGGTCCGAGATCGCCTCGAGCACGAGGATGCCGGCGGGCAGCAGCCGGATCCGCTCCACGTCCAGCTCGAAGCGGGCCGCCACCTCGGCGATCGGCGTGGTGCACAGCACCCGGATGCCGCGCTCGAGCGTCTCGTGCACGAGCTCGCCGCCGAGCAGCCGCCGCAGCGAGGTGGCGGTACCGCCCACGGCCACCGCGCTGTCCGCGGGCGGCGGCGCCAGCCCCTCGAACGTGCCGGCCACGTGCCGGCGCACCTTCTCGAGCTCGTCCACCGAGGGCGGATCGGAGCGCAGGTAGGCGTCCGCCAGGAAGCCCGAGCCGATCCGGAACGACTCCGACCAGGTCATCGCCCCGTTCGCGTCGCCGATGGCGATCTCGCTCGACCCGCCGCCCACGTCGACCACGGCGATCGTTCCCTCCGCGGGCGTCAGGAGCGTCCGCGTGGCCCCTACGAAGCAGAGGCGGGCCTCCTCCTCGCCGGACAGCACCTGCATCGGCGTGCCCGCCCGCTCCACCGCCGCGAGCAGCTCGTGGCGGTTCGGGGCGTTGCGGATCGCCGCCGTGGCCACCGTGACCACCTGCTCCGCCCCCACCTCGTGGGCGACCTTTAGCTGCTTCCCGACCACCTCGGCCGTCTCCGCGATCTTCGCCGCCGGGATCGACCCGCCGCGGTCGACGCTCTTACCGATCCGCGTGAAGGCGCGCTGCGTGACGAGCTCGCGCAGCTGTCCGTTGCCCGTGTCCGCTACGAGCAACCTGGTCGTATTGCTGCCGATGTCGATGCAGGCGCAGATCAACAGATGCCATACCGCGCGCACCCGGCCGAGCCGGATGCTTCAGGGCCTCGTGAGCTCCGGGTGCGAGGCGTCCTCGAACTCCCGGAACAGACCGGTGACGATGAACGCGGTCTGCTCGCCGATGTCCACGGCATTGTCCCCGATCCGCTCGATGCAGCGGGCCACCAGCATCATGTGCATCGCCCACTCCCGTGCGTCCGGATCGTCGCCGATCTCGAGCGCCAGGTGGAAGACCTCGCGGTTGAGCCGGTCGATCTCGTCGTCCTGGCGCACCAGGTCCTGGGCCAGCTCGACGTCGCGCCGGGCGAAGGCCTGCTTGCACTGGATGACCTGCTGGCGCGCCTGCTCGCCCATGCGCTGGAGGTGGCTTAGGACGCGCTCGTCGGCGGGCGGGTGATGGCCGGCCAGCGGCACCAGCTTGGCGATGTTCACGCACTGATCGCCCATGCGCTCCATGTTCTTGATGATGTGGAGCACGGCGGCCACGAGCCGCAGGTCGCCGGCCACCGGCGCCTGCAGCGCGAGCAGCGAGAGGACCCCCTGGTGCACCTCCAGGTAGCGCCCGTCGATCCGGTCGTCGTCGGAGATGACCATGCCCGCCAGCTCGACGTCCTGGTGCTGCACCGTCTCGAGCGCCCGGTCGAGCGCGCTCACGACCATGTCGAGCCCGCCGAGCGCCTGCTCCTCGAGCTTGGCGAGCTCCTCCTGGAAGTGCGTGCGCGTGGTCTCGGACACGCGCTACCCCACCTTGCCGGTGACGTATGCCTCCGTACGCGGATCCGACGGGTTCGTGAAGATCTTGTCGGTGTCGTCGAACTCGACGACCCGGCCGGAGCGGTGCTCCTCGTCGTCGAGTTCCACCGTGAAGAAGGCGGTCTTGTCGGACACGCGCGCGGCCTGCTGCATGTTGTGGGTGACGATTACGATCGAGTACTCGCGCTTCAGGTCCATCATCAGGTCCTCGATCTTGCCGGTGGAGATCGGGTCGAGCGCCGATCACGGCTCGTCCATCAGGATCACGTCGGGCTCAACGGCGAGGCAGCGCGCGATGCAAAGCCGCTGCTGCTGGCCGCCGGACATCCCGAAGGCGTTCGTCTTGAGGCGGTCCTTGACCTCGTCCCAGAGCGCGGCATGGGTGAGCGCGCTCTCGACGATCTCGTCCATGTTCCCCTTCATGCCGAGCACCCGTGGCCCGAAGGCGATGTTGTCGTAGATCGACTTCGGGAACGGGTTCGGCTTCTGGAACACCATGCCGATCCGCTTGCGGACCTCGACGGCGTCGACCTCCTTGGCGTACAGGTCCTGGCCGTGGTAGAGCACCCTGCCCTCCACCCGCGCGGTCGGGATCAGGTCGTTCATCCGATTGAGGCAGCGGATCAGCGTCGACTTGCCGCAGCCCGACGGGCCGATCAGCGCGGTGATCTCGTTCATGCCGATGCCGAAGGACACGCTGCGCACGGCCGGCTTCGTGCCGTACGAGACGGTCAGATCGTCGAGCTCGAAGACCGCCTCGCGCGTCCTCGGGGTCTCGCGCGGTGGGCCCTCGAGGGCGGGCGCGGCGGAGCCGGCGCCCGAGCGGACGCCGAGCGGCCTGCGCAGGCCGGCCTCCTCCCGCCTGTCCTGTGGCTCGGTCACTGGCTGATCGGGCACTCTAGTCCACCTACCACTTCTGCTCGTAGCGGTTCCGTAGCCAGATCGCGACGCTGTTCATCGCCAGCAGGAGGATCATGAGCAGCAGGATCCCCGCCGCCGCGAGAGGCCGGTAGTCATTCGTGTCGGTCTGGGGCCGCGAGATCCAGTCGAAGATCTGGATCGGCATCGCGGTGAAGAAGTCGTTCACCCCGCTCGGGTTGAAGGCGACCACCGTGGCCGCCCCGATCACGATCAGCGGTGCCGTCTCACCGATCGCCCGCGCGAGCGCCAGGATCACGCCGGTGGCGATGCCCGGCACGGCGGCCGGGAGCACCTGGCGCCAGATCGTCTGCCACTGCGTGGCGCCGAGTGCGAGCGAGCCCTCCCGGATCGAGGGTGGCACGGCGCGAATTGCCTCGCGCGCGGCGATGATCACCACCGGCAGCACCAGGAGGCCGAGCGTCAGGCCACCGGCCAGGATCACGGGGCCGAGGGAGAGCGGGCCGCGCACCAGGAAGGCGAGCCCCAGTATCCCGTAGACGATCGAGGGAACCGCGGCCAGGTTCTGGATGTTCACCTCGACGAGGCGGTTCCACCACTTCGTGTCGTCGGCGTACTCCTCGAGGTAGATCGCCGTCCCGACGCCCACGGGGATGATGAAGACCGCGCACACCCCCATCAGCCAGATCGTGCCCCACAGCGCGGCCTGGATCCCGGCCTGGTCGGCGCTGATCGAGGTGAAGCTGGTTACGAAGTCCCAGCTGAGCGATCCGGCGCCGTCCACGGCCACGTCTATCAGCAGCACCGCGAGGAGCCCGATGGCGAGGCCAAGGCACAGCAACATGGCGAGCCGGAAGGCCAGGTCCTTGGCGCGCCGCTCCTGGGTGGCGCGCCCGATTGCCTCTGCGTGGGCGCTCATTCGTAGACCTGCCTGTACTTGCGGACGAAGCGGATCGAGAAGAGGTTGAGGACCAGGGTGATCACGAAGAGGGTCATGCCGACCGCGAAGACGGTCTTGAAGGCTGTCGACCCGGTGGCGATGTCGCCCTTCGCGGTCGTCGCGATGTAGGCGGTCATCGTCTGCATGGACTGGCCCAGGTTGGCACCCCACTGCGGTTGGAGGCCGGACGCGATCAGCACCACCATGGTCTCGCCGACCGCGCGCGACATCGCCAGCACCAGCGAGGCGACGATGCCCGACAAGGCGGCTGGGAACACGACCCGCGTCGTCACCTGCAGCTTGGCGGCCCCGAGGCCGAAGGCCCCTTCGCGGAGCGATTGCGGCACGGCCGACATGGCGTCCTCGGAGATCGACGCGACCGTGGGGATGATCAGGAAGCCGATGATGATCCCGCCGGCGAGGCCATTGTAGATCCCGATCTCGGAGCCGAAGAGCGCGCGCAGCACCTCGGGCGTGAAGAAGGTGAGCGCGAAGTAACCGAACACGATCGTCGGCACCCCGGCGAGCAGCTCGAGGATCGGCTTGATCGTCTTGCGCACCCCCGGGCGGGCGTACTCCGCCAGGTAGATGGCCGCGCCCAGGCCGAGCGGTGTGGCCACCAGCATCGCCACGACGCTGATCAGAAAGGTGCCCGAGACGAGCGGCAGCACGCCGAAGCTGGCTGGGTCGATCGCGGGCGACCACTCGGTGCCGAACAGGAAGTCGCCAACCCCCACGTCGCCGAAGAAGACGATCGTCTCCTCGAGCAGCGAGATGACGATTCCCGTCGTGGTGAGCACGGAGATCAGGGCCGCCAGCATCAGCAGGCCCTTGATCACGTCCTCCCCCCAACGGCGACGGGCCCC
>DASZJZ010000255.1:0-3356 GCA_035947555.1 Thermoleophilaceae bacterium
AGCGCGTACGGGATCGCCGACGACAGCACGCCCACCGCCGCGGCCACCGCCAGCACCCAGGGGACCAGCAGGTCGGTCCCCGCGGAAGCCACGCCCACCGGCGCGAGCGGAACCGCGGCCGCCACCATGGCGAGCGCCAGCCCGGCCCCGCCCGGGAACACCCGCCCGACCCGCGCGCTCAGCAGGATGTACGCCGCCCAGAACGCGCCCGCCAGCAGGGCGAGGCCAACGCCGAGGGCATCGAGGTCCGTGCCGCCGAAGTCGGACAGCAGCAGGATGCCGGCTGCGGCCAGGCCGACCCAGAGCAGGTCGCGCGGCCGGCGCGAGCCGAACACCGCCACGCCGAGCGGCCCGACGAACTCGAACGTGACCGCGATGCCCAGCGGGATGCGGTCGAGCGAGGCGTAGAAGCAGAGGTTCATCGCCGCCAGCACCAGGCCGAAGAGCACGGCGAGGCCCACGTCGCGCCGGTCGTGACCCGCGAGCCGCGGTCGCCAGATCGCCGCGAGCACGATCGCTCCGAACAGCACGCGCAGGAAGACCGTCCCGCCGGGACCGATCTCGTCGAACAGCGTCTTGCCGAGCGCAGCCCCGAACTGGACGGACGCGACCGCCGCCAGCACGAGCAGGGTGGGTGGCACCGCGTGATAATGCCTGCGTGGCCACCGTCCAAGCCGCGCCGCGCGCGGCCGCCCGCGAACGCACCTACGAGGAGCTGGAGTCGATCTTCGCCGGGATCGACGCCCCGTTCGCGCTCGTGGACCTCGACGCGATGTGGTCGAACGCCGGCGAGATGCTGGCCCGCGCGCAGGGCACTCCAATCCGCGTGGCGAGCAAGTCGGTGCGCTGCCGGGCGCTCCTGGACGCGGTGCTGGGAACGCCGGGGTTCCAGGGGCTGATGACGTTCACGCTGCCGGAGTCGCTATGGCTGCACTCCCACGGCTTCGACGACCTGCTGCTCGCCTACCCGACGGCCGACCGCTCGGCGCTCGCGCAGCTGGCCCGCCACGACTCCGAGCACACGCCGATCCTGATGGTGGACTCGGTCGAGCACCTCGACTACATCGAGGCCGCCGCCGGCCGGGACGGGCCGCCGATCCGCGTGTCGCTCGAGCTCGACGTGGGCTGGTGGCCGCTCGGCGGACGGATCAAGGTCGGCGCGAAGCGCTCGCCGGTTCGCACGCCCGACCAGGCCCAGGCGCTGGCGCGCGAGATCGCCGCCCGGCCGCGCTTCGAGCTGGCCGCATTGATGGGCTACGAGGCCCACATCGCGGGGCTCGGCGACCATCCGCTCGGCAAGCGCATGCAGGCGCCGCTGATCCGGATGATGAAGCGGCGCTCGGCGGCCGAGATCGCGGAGCGCCGCGCGGCGGTGGTGGCCGCCGTCCGCGAAGTCAGCCCCGTGCCGATCGTGAACGGTGGCGGCACGGGCAGCGTCCACCTCACCCGCCGCGAGCCGGTGATCACCGAGATCACGGCCGGCTCGGGGCTCTACGCCTCCACGCTGTTCGACCGCTACGCGGACTTCCGGCTCACGCCCGCCGCCATGTACGCGATGCCGGTGGTGCGCAAGCCGAGCGGCGGCGTGGCCACGCTGCTGGGCAGCGGCTACCACGCCTCGGGCGCCGCGGGCATCGACCGGCTGCCGGCGCCCTATCTGCCGCGCGGCCTGCGCCTCGACCCCCAGGAGGGGGCCGGCGAGGTGCAGACGCCGGTGCTCGGCGCGGCCGCCGCCAGCCTGCGGATCGGGGACCGGGTCTACCTGCGGCACGCCAAGGCCGGCGAGCTCTGCGAGCGGTTCGACCGACTGCACCTCGTGAGCGGCGGCGAGATCGTCGACGTGGTCCCGACCTACCGCGGTGAGGGCCGCTGCGAGCTGTAG
The DNA here is from genome assembly GCA_035947555.1 of Thermoleophilaceae bacterium. Lineage (GTDB taxonomy): Bacteria > Actinomycetota > Thermoleophilia > Solirubrobacterales > Thermoleophilaceae > JACVRW01. The sequence goes on from DASZJZ010000255.1 coordinate 1,883, forward strand.
CCCACGTCCCCCGGGCGGCGCAACCTACCTGCGTCTGGGGTGTTCCACGGTCCGTGCGCCGCCTCGCCCTTGCCTGCCTGCCCCTTCTCGCCATGCTTGCGCTGGCGGGCCCCGCCATCGCGCGGCCGAACATCGTGGTCCTGATGACGGACGACCAGACCTACGCCTCGCTTGCGTCGATGCCGCAGACGAACGCCCTGCTGGCGGTGCCGGGGACGGTCTTCGACACGACGACCTCGACGTTCCCGCTCTGCTGCCCGTCCCGGGTCACCGCCCTGACCGGCCAGTACTCCCACAACCATCAGGTCGTCCACAACGCCGGCGAATTCGGCGGCCACCGGCGCCTCTCCCATGCGAACACGCTGCCGGCCTGGCTTCAGGCGGCGGGCTATCGCACGATGCACCTCGGCCGCTACCTGAACGGATACGACTACTCCGACGGCATCCCGCACGGGTACGACGAGTGGCACGGCGCGCCGCACTCGAGCGCATTCAACTACCAGGAGTGGCGGGTGAACGAGAACGGCTCGCTGGTCGAGTATCCGGTTCCCGAGCATCCGGGCGAGTACCTGACCGACTACCACGGGCGGCGCGCCAGCGAGCTGATCCAGCAGGCCGCCCCTTCGGAGCAGCCCTTCTACCTTCAGGTCTGGTTCGTGGCGCCGCACACGGCCCGCCCGCGGGACCCCGACGATCCGCGCGGGCTCTCCACACCGTCCCCCGCCCCGCGGCACCGCGACATGTTCGCCGCCACCCCCATGCCGCGGCCGCCCAACTTCGCCGAGCCGGACGTGTGGGACAAGCCCCAGATCCTGACCGACCGGCCGCCGCTCGATGCCGAGGCGATCGCGGCGATCGAAGAGGGCTGGCGGCAGGAGCTCGAGAGCCTGCAGGCGGTCGACGACGCCGTGGCGCGGATCGTGGCGACGCTCGAGGGCACCGGCGAGCTGGCCAACACGCTCATCGTCTACACCTCGGACAACGGCTACATGCACGGCGAGCACGGCATCAAATCCGGCAAGGTGTGGCACTACGAGGAGTCGAGCCGGGTGCCCCTGATCTTGCGCGGGCCGGGCGTGCCGGCCGGGCAGAGGGACCCGCGGCCGGTGGCGAACGTGGACGTCGTCCCGACGATCGTGGACGCCGCCGAGGCCGCGCCGCAGCGGGTGCTCGACGGCCGCTCGCTGTTCCCGCTGCTGGCCGACCCGGGCGTCTGGTGGGGACGCGACGTGCTGATCGAGAACGGCAGCGGCGCCAACGGGGTCACGGCCTACCGCGCGCTGCGCACCAACCGCTTCCTGTACGCCCACCACCTCCGCACCGGCGAGTACGAGCTCTACGACCTGCTCCGCGATCCCTTCCAGCTCGACAACCTCGAGGGGCAGTGGCCCTACGCCGGGATCCAGCGCGACATGGCGCGCCGCCTGCGGCTGCTGCGCCGCTGCGCGGGCCGCGGCTGCCAGAAGTCGCCCGG
>DASZJZ010000256.1:0-30862 GCA_035947555.1 Thermoleophilaceae bacterium
TCCGCGTCGGGCCATTCGTCGACGGCCATGTATTGACCCTCTGCGCCGTACCAGCGATGCGCGATGAGCCCGTGACGCTTGGCGACGTCCATGATGCGGCCGATGGCGTCGGCTTGCTGCTCGAAGGTGGCCGGATCGCCGCTCACGCGCAGGGTGACGATGACTGACATTGCTACTCCTTGTCGTTGGCTTCGGCGCTAGTCCGCCGGAGAGCCTGAGGCATTCTCCCTCGCCACTGCTCGCGAGTGCAGCGCCCTCGCGCGTAGCAGCGCTCCACGAGTCCTGTCTCAACCATCCCGCGCGCCGGGCAGGCCTCCCCAGCCGGGGAGGCTGTTGAGGTTGAATGCGTCAAGATCGGCGGCGGCTGAAGGCCTCCGTCGCCGGCCGACACCGCCTACTCCCGCAGCCCGGCGGCTTCGCGGGCGCGCTTCTCGTCGCGGTAGATCTCGACGCGCACGGCGCGGCCGGCCCGGAGTCTGTAGAGCTGCCACAACGGGGGCATCTCCACGTCAGCGCGGCTTTCCTTCCCGCGGCCGCCCTGCCTCATTCGTACCAGCACGCCTTCGGTGCCCAGCCTGAAGTCCTCTGCATGCGCGTAGTAGTCGTCGAAGGGCGCCATCCACTCGCGGAAGAATCTCCGTACCCCCTCGTGTCCTCGATAGACGCCCATGTCGGGGACGTCTGACTCGGACATGTCCCACTCGACGGCAGGGTCGTAGAAATCGAACAAGGCCTGCATGTCTCCCCGCTCCCAGGCCTCCCACGCTTCGCGCACGACCTCCACACTGTCGGCCGACAGCGCTACTTCCGCTTGGGATCGGCTGGAGGCCTTAAGCCCACGCTTGAGTGTCTCCACGTTCTCCTGCGACATCGCCCGCCCAGTATCGCGGGTGGGCCAGTGGCGTCGCTAGCCGGGTCGCGGCTGAGTGAGGACTGCATTCGAGCGATTGGAGCTGTGAGGTCGGCGCCGGCGGACGGCCCTAACGAGAGCGCCGCGTTGCAGTCCGGGGAACCTCGACGCACCTAGGTGTCTTGTAAGGCTGAGCTTCGGCGGATACTGGTCACGGCGGAGGGTGCTTGCGGCACCTATGAGTTGAGATGGCGCACGGAGTTGCCTCTAGCTTGAGACGAGCGCGGCGGGAACCGTCGGCGTTCGGCGGCTTCTACGCGGCGCAGTCGCGGCAGTTGCTCGCGTTCTTTGCGCGGCGGACCTTCGATGTCGAGGCCGCACGCGACTTGACCGCGGAGACATTCGCGCAGGCATTCGAGCATCGCCGTCGCTTTCGAGGCTCGACCGACGCCGAGGCAGCCGGCTGGCTCTACGGCATCGCCCGGCATCAGCTCAGCCGCTACGCCCGCACGGGCAGGGTCGAGCGCAAGGGCGTTGAGCGACTGGGCATCCAGGTGCCGGCGGTCAGCGAGGACGACTACCAGCACATCGTCGAGCTGGCGGGGCTGGCGGAGCTGCGCGACCGCGTCGCCGCGGCGTTCGGTGAGTTGTCGGCCGACCAGCGCGATGCGCTGCGCCTGCGTGTCATCGACGAGCGCCCCTACTGCGAGGTCGCCCGGATGCTGGGCATCTCCGAACATATGAGGTCGTGGCGACCATCGACGGCGTTGAGCTCATCGATGACGTGCGCGATCCCCTCGGACGCCTCGCCACCGTAGTTGCGCTCGACGTCGACTACGGCGGACGGCCCGAGCGCTACGAGCTCTTCTTCGACCCCGAGACCTCGCAGCCGCTCGCATTCACCGAAAAGCTCCACGAGCCGCAGGACTGGATCGATGGGCTCCTCCTCGAATACCGCGTACTCGTCGAGTCGGGCGCCGTGACGGGCATCGAGAGCCGCCCCTAGTAGTCCAGGCCCCGACCTGCCAAGGGCGGCGCCTCGTGGGGCATCCGCCCCAACGGTTGTGCCTCGGCCGCCCGGGTAGGCCAGTCGGCGTGGGTACGCCTACACACGGGCCCGAGCCCGGAGTCCCGCTGAAGCGCTACGGCGTCCGCGACCGGCAGTCCCGCTCCGAGGAGGACTTCGAGGCGTGGCTAGCCACGGTGACGGAGCGGCTCGACCCGTTCATGGCGTGGCTGGGCGTGGTGTTCGCGTTGCTGGTGGGCTACGAGTTGGCGGTCGAGTTGAGCCCCGGCGCGGCGCGCGGCCTCAGCATCGCCGGCTGGGTGATCTGGGCGCTATTCGCAATCGAGTTCGCGGTCAAGCTCTGGCTGGCGCCTAGACGCCTGCGATTCGTCAAGCGCCACTGGTTCCAAGTGGCCGGACTGCTCGTGCCGGCCCTGCGAGTGCTCCGGTTCCTACGCCTTGCGCGGCTGGGCAGGGCACTTCCGGCCGCGCGTGTGGTGAGCGCCTCGTATCGGGGGCTCGCGCCTGCGCGTCACCTGTTGCGCTCGCGCCTCGGCTACCTCGCCGCAGTGAGCGTCGTGGTGGCAATCGCCGCCGCTGAGCTCGCCTACCTCTTCGAACGCGACACCGCACGCCCGGCCTTCGACACCTTCGGCGACGCTCTGATCTGGGGCTTCTCCACCGTCTTGGCCCTACAAGGTGATCCGGTCCCGGAGAGCGCCGGCGCCCGCATCGTCATGATCGTCGGCTTCGGCTTCGGACTCGTCATAGTCGCCTCGCTCGCAGGGACGGTGGGAGCGTTCCTGATCGAAGACCGCCGCGACCGCGAGCAGCGCTTCTGACGCACGAGGTATGAGTCCTCCTCGTTGCGCGGACCTCCTGTCAGCCGCCAGCTAGCCGCTGGTCGGCGCGCGCCAAGCGCTCGACGGGACCCTGAAGGGGTTCCGCCGTGCTGCGGATCTGCGAGATCTCCTCGCGCGCCGCGCCCGACTCGCCGCGCACCGCGTATCTCCATCGCCTGATCTCTTGGGTCGACTTGCGGGACCCCGCGCGCTTTCGCCGGCGGCCGGAGACTATTACGAGGAGTCGATGCCCCTGTCCAGGGGACATCACCGACGCGGTACCCTATGCCGCCGATCGTCCGGGCGGCTGATTCTCCGGCCGAAAGTCCAGAAGAACGAGCCAGGGCCATGCCCATCATCGATCTCACCTACCCGGAGGGAGCCCCGAGCGCCGTATCGGAGCCGATCCTGTGACGGCGGCCCGCGATCTCTCGCTCGAGACGCTGCAGCTCGAGCAGCACGGCCGCGTCCTCACGGCGCGCTTCTCGAATCCGCCGCTCAACTTCATGACCACGGTCTTTATTCGTGAGCTCGACCAGCTCACGCGCAGCGTCGATCGGGACCCGACGGTGCGCGCGGTCGTGCTCACCGGCGGCGTAGAGGGCCGCTTCCTCACCCACCTAGACGCGCAAGAGCTCGCCGGGATCAAGGATCTTCCGCACCCGAAGCTGCCGATGCAGGCGGCGGAGGTCGTAGTGCTGGTGCTCAACGTCGTGCTGGGGCTGCCGGGGGTGGCGAGCCTGCTCGAGCGGTTCGGCGGAGCTCCCGGCAAGGGGATCGTCATGGGCCACCGCTGGAAACGGTTGACCCTGCGCATGAATCGCTCTTCCGTCGTGTACCTCGCGGCGATCAACGGCCCCGTGCTTGACGGCGGGCTAGAGATCGTGCTCGCCTGCGACCTGCGCTACGCCGCCGACGCCGCGCATCTGCGCATGGCCCAGATGGAGATGCTCGTCGCTTTGATACCGGGCGGCGGCGGGAGCCAGCGACTGCTGCGCATGCTCGGCCCAGCGCGCGTGCTCGAGCACGTTGTCGAAGGCGTTCCGCTGACGGCGCAGGAGGCGCTCGAGCACGGCCTGGTGCATCGGGTCGTGCCCGAGGAGCGGCTGCTCACCGAGGCCCAGGCGACCGCGGCTCGCCTCGCGCGCCGGTCGCCGGTCGCGGTCGCCGCGCTCAAGCGATGTGTCTACTTCGGGACGGATCGCCGCTTGAGCCGCGCGCTCGACCTGGAAACCGCCGGGTTCCTGGCGGCTGGGTCGACGCGGGCGGCGGCGCGCTCACTGCAACCTTTCCTGGAAGATCTGGAGCGTCTCGGCGACACGCCGTTCCTCGCCGATCCGGGGCCATGGATCGAGGGGACGAGGTTCGATCAGGAAGGAGAAGTCATGGACCGGCCCATCGGCCAATCCCGCTTTTCTGCCGCCGCGACCTACCTGGTCTACCAGGATGGGGGGATCGGCGATTCGCAGCCGCAGAACATGCCTGGCACGGAGTGGAAGTCGAAGACTCTCAAGAGCTTCGCATGGGGCCTTTGGCGCCAGGACCTGCCCGTCACCAACTGCCGCCTGGCCAACGGCCAGCGGCTCGGCATCGAGGAGATCAGGATCGGGCGCAGCCTCCCGCAGATGCTCATCGCCCTCCTGACGCTCGGCTTCGTGGCGCCGACGCGGGTCAGCTGGCGTTGCTGCCGCCCGCCGTCGCAGTCCGGGACCCTGGACTGAGGCCCGGGCGATGGTCCACCGCGACGATCGCGGCGCGCAGTCGTGGAACGGCGTCCACGTCACGCACAGGACGATGGTCGCCGAGATCTTCGACGTCGACAACGTCGGTCCCGACGGCACCCTGCTCACCGGGTTCGACATGTTCCAGCACGCCGGCGAGTGCCTCGACGGGCTGATCGGCGAGGCCCGCGACGCCGGCAAGCGCATCCTCCCGATCGGCGCGGGCTGGGCGCTGTCGAAGATCAACATCACCGACGGCTGGCTGGTGAACACCAAGCTGCTGAACGGCTGCTACGACATCGGCGAGCAGTACTTCGACCCCGCCTATCCGGCGGCGGACCGCCGCAACGTGGTCCTCGCCCAGGCCGGCATGCAGATCGCCGAGCTCAACGCCTACCTCGAGCTGGTTCCGCGTGAGGACGCCGACCGGCGGGCGATCAAGGCCGCCGGGATCGGCAACGGCCAGACCATCGCCGGCTCGGTCTCCGGGAACACCCACGGCGCGCAGATCACCTACGGGGCGATGCCCGACTTCGTTGCCGGCCTGCACATCGCCACGGGCAGCGGTCGGACGCTGTGGATCGAGAGGGCGTCGAAGCCGGTGCTGAACGAGGAGTTCACCGAGAGGATCAACGCCGAGCTGATCCGCGACGACGACGTCTTCAACGCGGCCGTGGTCAGCTTCGGCACGTTCGGGATCATCGCCGCGATGGCGGTGGAGACGGCGCCGATCTACCAGCTCGACTTCCCCCCGATCGCCGACATCCCCCACGGCGATTTGAAGGAGAAGCTCAGCGGGTTCGCCGACGCGCCTCCGGAGCACCTCTACCACTACGAGTTCATCTTCGATCCCCACAGCCGCAAGCAGCTGGCCATGGAGGCGAGCGCGCCGAAGGTGCCGTACAAGCCCGGCGTGCGGACACCGAAGCCTCGCTGGATAGTCCGCGACAAGAACGGCTACGCGCCCGGCATCAGCATCCTGCGTCTCGTGGGCCTGCTCCGGTTCGTGGTCCCACCCCGCATCATCACCGGCCTCCAGTTCAAGGAGTACCGCAGGCGCGCCCTGCTGGGCGGCGTCCGCGGCAGCCCCGGCCAGATCTACACCTCCTCGATCTACTATCTCGAGGGCTACACCGAGAGCGCGTACGCCGTCTCGGTGAGGGACGCACCGGCGACGATCGACATCTCCTCGCGCGTGGCCCGGGAGATGCGGCTGCCCTCGATCAACCAGGTCAGGCTCTGCCGCGCCTCGCAGGCGACGCTGGCCTTCACCCAGCACGAGCCGATCACGGCGGTCTTCGAGTTCGGGATGATCAACGACGACCGGTTCTCCGAGTTCGAGGGCAGGCTGGACGCGGCGTTCCGGGAGGCCGGGATCCGCTACACGATGCACTGGTCGAAGAACTCCGGGATCGACCCGGACAAGCTCGAGTACATGTACGGCGCCACGAAGATCGCGAGTTGGAAGTCGGCCAGGCAGGACGTCTTCCGCGATGACGCGAGCCTGATGGAGACGTTCCAGACCGAAGCGATGGTCGAGGCCGGGCTGGCCTGACCCGCCCGTCCTCCGAGTCGGTCCGGCAGACCGGGCCGGGCCTCGCGATGAGTTCGGGAGCGGCGCGCGGTCACAGCCCGTGATGACCGCCGCGGAGCCGTCGAACCCCCTGCGCAGCGAGGCGTCGTTCGCCGCTGCGGTCGGGCCGCACCGGGCGGAGCTGCGGGTCCACTGCTACCGGATGCTCGGCTCGTTCGAGGACGGCCGCCACCGCCTCCCTCCGACCTGCCGTGGCTTCGGCCGTACCCCGATCGGCTGATCGCGCCGGCCGACGACGAGCCCGGCGCCGTCGTGGTCGAGCGCGAGACGATCGAGCACGCGCGCGCGGGCGGCTGGTGCGCCTCGCTCACGCTGCTGGGACGGGCGCTTTTTCGTCCTTGCCGCTCAGGGCGACGTGGGCGCGCGAGTCGCGGCCGCGGATCAGGACCAGCGTCAACGCCAGGCCGACCAGGGCGATTGCCGCGGCGCCGAGGAAGGCGGACTGGAAGCCCTCGACAAGCGCCGCGGGCAGCGCGGCTGGATCGCCTTGACCCTCGCTGACGAGGGACTCGGTGCGGGAGTTGGCGACCGTGGCCAGCACCGCGAGCCCGAGTGCGCCGCCGATCTGCTGGGAGGTGTTGATCAGTCCGCTGGCGAGTCCCTGCTCGTGGTCCTCGATGCCCGAGACGGCCGCGATGGTGGTCGTGACGAAGGCGAAGCCGAGGCCCACGGCCGCCAGCAGCGACGGCCCGAGAATGTCGGTCGTGAAGCCGCCTCCCACCGAGACCTGGCTGAACCAGACGAGCCCGCCCGCGATCAGCACGAGCCCCGCGGCGAGCACGGGCTTGAAGCCGATCCTCGTCACGAGTTGTGAGGCGACACCGGCCGAGATGATGATCGCGATCGACAGCGGCAGGTATGAGAGGCCCGCCTTGATCGCGCTGTAGTCGAGCACCTGCTGCATGTACAGCGTGATGAAGAAGAACATCGCGAACAGCGAGCCGCCGACCATCAACCCGACCGTGTTGGCTCCCGTGAGGGTGCGCTTGCGGAAGATGCGGAAGGGAACGAGGGGCGCGTGCGAGCGCAGCTCGATGGCGGTGAAGACGCCGAGCAGGAGAACCGCCGCGCCGAGCAGGCCGATCGTCTGGGCCGAGCCCCAGCCGGCGCTCTCCGCGTCGACGATCGCGTAGACCAGCAGCGAGAGCCCCGCGGTCACCGTGACCGCGCCGCCGAGGTCGAAGTGGCGCGTCTGGGACTCGGACCGGCTCTCCGGGATGAGTTGGGGTGTCAGCGCCAGGACGATCAGGGCCACCGGCACGTTGACCCACATCACCCACTCCCATCCGAGGCCGTCGGTGAGCACGCCGCCGAGCAGCACGCCGGCTGCTCCCCCGGAGCCGGCGACCGCGCCCCAGGCCCCGAGCGCCTTGTTGCGCTCCGACCCGTCGCGGAAGATCGTGGTGACGATCGACAGCGCGCTGGGCGCGATGATCGCCGCTCCGAGGCCCTGTGCAGCGCGCGCCGCGATCAGGGAGCCCTCGTTCGGAGCGAAGCCGGCAAACAGCGAGGCCACGGCCACGATCACGAGACCGGCCATGAAGATGCGGCGCCGGCCGAGCAGGTCCGCCATGCGCCCGCCGAGCAGGAGGAACCCGCCGAAGGTGAGCACGTAGCCGTTCACGACCCACGAGAGGTTCTCCTGGGAGATGCCCACGTCCTCGCCGATCGAGGGCAGGGCGATGTTCACGATCGACGCGTCGAGGACGACCATGAACTGGGTCATGCAGAGCAGCCCCAGCGCCCACCAGCGCCGTTCGAGATAGTCTCGGGTGTCGGTCATGCGGGAACCTCCGTTGCGCTGTTCCGCTCGTGGCCTGACGTATACTCGGAAGCGGAGTTCCGGTTCACGTTGGGCACTATACGGAATCGGCGTTCCGCTTGCATGAAGCCCATCGAGACCAATCAGGCGGCGGTCGCGGCCGGTCCGCTGATGCGGGCCGACGCGCGTCGCAACCGGGACGCCATCGTGGCGGCGGCGTATGAGCTCTTCGCCGAGTACGGCACAGAGGCGCAGATGGACGAGATCGCCAGGCGCGCCGGCGTGGGCGTGGGGACCCTGTACCGCCACTTCCCGGCCAAGGAGGACCTGCTCGACGCCGTGATCGCCCGTCGCTTCGGGCGGCTCGCCGAGCGCGCCGGCGAGGCCGTGCGCCAGGCCACGGCCGGGGAGCCTTGGGACGCCTTCAGGGGCTACATCGAGTGGGCCGCGCGGGTGCAGGCCGGCGACCGGGCGCTGTCCGAGGCGATGGCCACCCGGTCCGAGCGAATGCACGCCGCCGCGGTGGGCTCGGGCCTCGTCGCCGAGGTGGAGCAGCTGCTCGACCACGCCAAGCGGGCCGGCACCCTTCGCGAGGACCTCGTGGTCGAGGATATCCCGGCGATGGTCTGCTCGATCGGCGCCGTGGCCGCCGCGGCGGCCCAGAAGCCGGGCTGGCGCTGGGATCGCGTCATCGCGATCTGGCTCGACGGCGTGCGCGCACCCGGGATCTCGAAGCTGCCGGGCCCGTAGCAGTCGGAGGCCTGTTCGTACCGCATGATCATCGGCCGCCTACCTCAGCGACGGGTGTTGGCGATACAGCACATCGCATGCGAGCCGCCGGCGGCCTACGAGGACGAGTTGGTAGCGCGTGGCATCGCGCTGGAGCGCGTCGAGATCGACCAGGGCGAGCCGTTGCCCGACTGGCGTGACTTCGACGCGATAGTCGCCATGGGCGGTCCCATGAGCGCCAACGATGACCACGAGTTGCCGTGGCTGAGCGAGGAGAAGCGGGCGATCGGCGAGGCCGTCCGCGCCGGGCTGCCGTACTGGGGCGTCTGCCTCGGCGCGCAGCTGCTCGCCGCAAGCCTCGGTGCGGCCGTGTATCAGGGCGACGCCCCCGAGATCGGCATGCACGACGTGGTGCTCACCGACTCGGCCGCCGAGGATCCGGTGTTTGCGCATGCGCCCGCCGCCTTCAACACGCTGCAGTGGCACAGCGAAACCTTCGACCTGCCCGAAGGCTCAGTTCTGCTGGCCTCCTCTCCCGCCTACCGCCACCAGGCCTTCAACTGGAAGCGGGCGTACGGCTTGCAGTTCCACCTCGAAGTCTCTGTTGAGCTTGCCGCGCAGTGGGGCGACGTGCCCGCGTACGCCACGGCGTTGGAGCAGACGCTTGGTCCCGGAGCGCTGCCCCGGCTGATCGAGCACGTCGCTCATGCGGAGGGCCCGATGATTGTCCTGGCCCGGATGCTCTTCGGCCGCTGGCTCGACGGCGTGGTCGAGCCGGCCCTGTCTTCCTCGGCCGATGGGCCCCGGCGGACGTCGGCGACGTAGCGAGCCGGGAGCCCGCATGCCGTGGGGTCACAGACACGACGAGGTCGTCGAGCTGTCGGTGTGGACGTGCTGCGCGTCGCTCCTGCGGTGATCCGCTCGTTCGAGGCCGGCCCGGAGGGCCTTGACGTGATCTGCATCGGCGGCCGCAAGCCGAAGGGCGGCGACGCCGAGCGGTTCGAGGACTTCTGGAGCGATCGTCAGCGCGGGTAGCGGACGAGCAGGGTGGCGGCCACGTCTGCCTCTGGGTTGGCGATAGTGCTCGGTGACTCCCGGCGCAGGTCGATCGGGGGGCGGCGGTCTCGTACGCTGCCTTCGTGGCGGTCTTGGACCTGTGGCGCCTGGTGGTGGGCGCGTTCGCTCGCTTCAAGCGCTCTCGGCTGGGTCGCCTGGTTTGGCACTCGCCGTGTGCGAGAGCGACCCGCTTCACGTCCGGGGACAGTCGCGCGGTGATCTGGCGCGGATACGGTCCGCCGCGCGGCGACCCGTTCCCCCGTCCGGGGCCGATTCGCCTCGCGCCCGGCATCGAGTCCGGACCGTGTCCCAAGCGCAGACGCGACCGGGCGCTCGCGCACGTGCACCTCGAGGGTGTGGTCGTAACGGTCAACGTCCCGACGTGCTACTTCTGCGTGGCTCCTCCGGGTCGCGACAGCCCGTACAACTCGGTGGCCGGAATGAAGGCGGTGATCCGCGCCCTCGAGCCGCGGACACCGGCCGCCGCGACCGGCCGATATGCGAACAGCCGACGGGCACCCGCCCACCCGAGTCGAGGAGGGCCGACATGACCGCAGTGAGCGTCCGCTACATCGTCGACGACGTCGAGGAGGCGATCGCCTTCTACACCGAGCGGCTTGGCTTCGAGCTCGCCATGCGTCCGGCTCCAGGATTCGCGAGCCTGACCCGCGGACCGCTCCGTCTGCTCCTCAACGAGCCCTCGGGACCGGGCGGGGCAGCGCAGCCGATGCCCGATGGGCGCAAGCCCGAGCCGGGCGGCTGGAACCGCATTCAGCTCGAGGTCGACGACCTGGCCGCCGAGGTCGACGCTCTGCGGGAGGCCGGGGCGCGCTTCCGAAACGACATCGTCACCGGTAGGGGCGGCAAGCAGATCCTCCTCGACGACCCGAGCGGCAACCCGATCGAGCTCTTCGAACCCTGATGGCCGGGGGCCGCTGAGGGCTACGCCGCCTGGCGCAGCTCCTCGAGCTCGCCGCTCTCGGCCAGGCGGCGCAGTGCCTGCTCCTCCAGTCGGCGGGCACGCTGGGTGGTGAGCCCGAGCTGGGCCCCGGCCTCGCGCGCCGTCGCCGGCTCGTCGCCCAGCAGGCCGAACCGGAGCGTGATCACGTCGCGCTCCTCCTCCGGCAGCCGCCCGACGACCTCGCGCACCCGCGCGTCGCCAAGCGAGCTCACGACCTCCTCCTCGGGCTCGGGGCGGTCGCTCGGCAGCAGGTCGCCGAGTGGGGTCTCGGCGTTCTCGCCGACGCCCTGGTCGAGGCTCGCCAGGTGCCGGGTCAGCTCGAGCGCCTCGCGCACCTGGTCCTCCGGCAGGCTGGTCGACTCCGCGATCTCCGCGTCGGTCGGCTGGCGCCCCAGCTTCACGGCCAGCTGGCGCTCGTGCTTGCGCACCTTGCGCTCACGCTGCCCGATGTGGACCGGGATCCGGATCGTGCTCCCCGAGTTCGCCAGCCCGCGCTGGATCGACTGCTTGATCCAGAGGACGGCGTAGGTGGAGAACTTGAACCCCTTGCGCCAGTCGAACTTCTCCACGGCCCGGATCAGGCCGAGCATGCCCTCCTGGACGAGGTCGCCCATCGGCAGCCCCTGACCCTGGAAGCGGCGCGCCTGGGAGATCACCAGCCGCAGGTTCGAGTTGATCATGCGCTCCTTGGCCTCGAGGTCGCCGCGCTCGATCCGCTTGGCCAGCTCGACCTCTTCCTCGGCGGTGAGCAGCGGGTAGCGCGACGCTCGCTTGTAGAACAGCCCGAGGGCGTCGCCGGCGGCGTCCGGCGCCTTGGCCGGCGCGGCGTGGGCCTCGCGGCGCCTCTGCTGACGCTTGGTCTCACGGCCGCCGGTGCCCGCTCTGCGGGCCACCTTACGTGTGGTGGTACTCAAGTCTGCTATCGTTCCCTTCGACAGTTCGCTTACAGTCGAAATTATAGCGGAAAGCTGGCGCGTTGTCACGTGCCGGGGAGTCCGCCGCGAGCACCGATCGCGCGGGCGGTGGCAGGAACGCCGCTCGGCGCTAGACGTCCAGCCGCTCCTGCGCGGGCGGGTACATGATCCGCGTCCCGTCAACGGCCGCCTGCTCGGTCAGCGCATGCGGCTCCGCGCCACCGCGCGGATCTATGTGATGCACCTCGAAGCCGTGCACGACGAGGGCATCGGCCAGGAGGCGCCGGTGACACCGCCACCAGGGCGCCTCGGCACACATCACGGCCACGCGGCGCTCACGGGCAAGCCGGCGGAGCCGGTCGAACCCTTCGGTGAACTCGGCGCTGGCCATGTGGTCGGCGTAGCCGCGGAACGCCTCGTTGCGCCAGAAGCCGTTGGGCGAGTCGGGCGCCGGCCGTCTGCGGCCCCCGAGCCCGCCCAGGTGAACGTATGCGATGGGGAGGATCCGCTCGAGCTCCCCCGGGTTGGTCCAAGGCACCCGGCGCGACCCGGGATAACGGCGGACGTCGACGAGCGTCTCCGTCCCGTGCCGGCCGAGCAGCTCGACGAAGGTGCCGGGATCGTGGGTGGAGTGGCCGATCGTGAGGACCCTCACGCCGGACGAGGCTACGGCTACGGCGCGGCCTCATGCTTGCCGGCCGGCGGCTCGTCGCGCTCGCCGATCCCGCTCAGCGTCCGCCCTCGGCCGCGGCGCGGCGCTTGACCTCGCGCAGCACGTCAGCCCAGCAGCACGTCGTACGCGAAGCGCACCACCAGGGCGCCGTCGCCGACCGCGCCGGCCACGCGCTTCGACGCGCCGGCGCGGACGTCGCCGGCGGCGAAGACGCCGGGGCGGATCGTTTCGAGCAGGTGGGGCTCGCGCTCGGTGAGCGGCCAGCGGAGGTAGCCCGGACAGTCGGCGGCGCCCTGGCCGCAGAGGAGGTAGCCGGCCGGGTCGACGGCGAGCACGCCGTCGGAGGCCTCCGTGCAGGGGTCGGCGCCGATCATCACGTAGACGGCCGTGCACGCCACCTCCTCGGAGCTGCCGTCGCGACGGTCGCGGAGGGTGACGGACTCCACCGTGGCCGAGCCGTGCACGGCGGTCAGCTCGGTCTCCGTCATCACCTCGATCCGGGGTGAGCGCTCGAGGCGGTCGCGCAGGTAGTGGGACATGGTCGACTTGAGGGTCTCGCCGCGGACGACCACGCGGACGCTGCGGGCCCGGCCGGCCAGGGAGACGGCGGCCTGGCCGGCGGAGTTGCCGCCGCCGACCACGACCACGTCCTTGTCGCGCGCCCGCTCGGCGTCGGTCGACATCGCCGCGTGGTAGACGCCGGCGCCGCGGAAGCGATCGACGCCCTCCGCCTCGAGCTCGCGCCAGCGCACGCCGGTCGCCATCACGAGGGAGCGGGCGAGCACGTGCTGGCCGTCGTCGAGGTCCACCCGCACCAGGCCCTCGGGGCCGTCGGCCAGCTCGACAGCGGGGTGGAAGCTCGACAGCACGGCGTCGAAGCGACGCGCCTGCAGGGTGGCCTTGGTGGTCAGCTCGCGGCCGCCGATCCCGCTCGGGAAACCGAGGTAGTTCTCGATCCGGGCGCTGGTGCCGGCCTGGCCTCCGGGGGCCCATTCCTCGGCCACGAACGTGCGCAGGCCCTCAGAGCCCCCGTAGACGGCCGCGGCGAGCCCCGCCGGCCCCGCTCCCAGCACGACCAGGTCGAAGCGCTGGCCGTCGACCTCGGCGCGCAGGCCCAGGGAGCGCGCCACCTGCGCCGCCGACGGGTTGCGCATGACGTTGGTCGCGTGCACCAGCACCGGCGTCTCCTCGCGAGGGATCTGCAGCCACTCGAGCAGGTCGGCGCTCTCCTCGTCGGTGTCGACGTCGTACCAGCGCACCGGGAGCAGGTTGCGCTCGAGCAGGTCGCGCACCTCGAACGCGCGCCGGGAGCCGCGCGGCGCGATCAGGCGCATCACCCCGTGCCCCTCGGCCTCGTGCCAGGCGCGTCGCGCAAGCAACGTGCGGAAGATGTGCTCGCCGAGCTCGGGCCAGCGGGCGACCATGTCGCGCAGGCCGGCGCGGTCGAAGGCGATCACGTCAGTCGGCTCGACCGCCACGCAGGCGCTGATCGTCGGCTCGCCGGTGAAGACGGCGATGTCGCCGATGAAGGTGCCGGCGTCCGCCTGGGCGATGTGGACCTCCTTGCCCGGCTTGCGGTCGATGAACTCGACCAGCCCGCGCTCGATGACGAAAAAGGGGGCGTCGCGCACGGCGTGCTCGTAGAGCGCTTCGCCGGGCTCGAACGACTTGCGCTCACCGCCGCGCTCGTGCAGCCAGGCCAGCTTGGCATCGGAGAGGCGGGGGTAGATGACCTCGTCGGAGAGGTCGGGGAAGGTCTCGCTGCGAAGGATCCGAGTCGTTGCCACACACCGAGGCTACCTGCCGGCGGACACGCCCCCGCGCGATGATTCCGCGGCGTCGCCCCCGGGCGTTGAGTGCGCGGCGTTTGCCCGCCCCGCCGGTGGGTAGCGGCCGCGGAGACGTGACTAGGCGGCGGGACGGAGCAGGAGCGGCGGCCCGGCGGGACGAGGTCGAGCGCGTGGCGCGGGAGTCGTTCGGCTTCGAGGAGCTGCGGCCCGGCCAGCGCGAGGCGATCGAGGCGGTGCTCGAGGGGCGCGACACGCTCGTCGTGATGTCCACCGGCTCCGGGAAGTCGGCGATCTACGAGATCCCGGCGCTGATCATGCCCGGCCCGACCGTCGTGGTGTCGCCGCTCGTGTCGCTCCAGCGCGACCAGGTCGAGGCAATCGACGACGAGCTGCCCGGCGAGGCGGCCGACCTTAACGCGGCCGCGAGCGAGCGCCAGCGCGCGGAGCGCCTGCGGGCGCTCCGGCACGACGAGCTCGAGTTCCTGTTCCTGGCGCCCGAGCAGCTGGCTCGCCCGGAGACCGTCGAGTCGCTGCGGGCGGCGGCGCCGTCGCTGCTGGTGGTCGACGAGGCGCATTCCATCTCCGAGTGGGGGCACGACTTCCGTCCCGACTACCTGCGCCTCGGCGGCCTCGTGGAGGAGCTCGGCCACCCGACCGTGCTGGCCCTGACCGCGACCGCCTCGCCGCCGGTCCGCGAGGAGATCGTGGAGCGGCTGCGCATGGATGATGCGGCGGTCGTCGTGCGCGGCTTCGACCGCCCGAACATCTGGCTCGCCGTGCACGCGTTCCGCGAGGAGGCGGACAAGCGCAAGGCCCTCGTCGAGCGTGTGACCGACCAGCCCAAGCCGGGGATCGTCTACGCGGCCACCCGCCGCGTGGCCGACGAGCTGGCCGCGGAACTCGCCGAGCGCGGCCTGCGGTCGGCCGCCTATCACGCCGGGATGGGCCGGAAGCGGCGGGACGAGATCCAGGAGCGCTTCATGGACGACGATCTCGACGTGATCGTCGCCACCACGGCGTTCGGCATGGGCGTGGACAAGCCGAACGTGCGCTTCGTCTACCACCACGCGGTCAGCGAATCGATCGACTCCTACTACCAGGAGATCGGTCGCGGCGGACGCGACGACGGGCCGGCCGAGGCGGTGCTGTTCTGGCGCCAGGAGGACCTCGGCCTGCGCCGGTTCTTCGCGGGCGGTCAGCTCGACGGCGAGACGCTCGAGAGGGTGGTCCGCGCGGTTCGCCATCACCGTCGTGGGGTGTTCGCCGCCGAGTTGCAGGAGGAGACCGAGCTGTCGGAGACGAGGCTCATGACGGCGCTCGGCCGGCTCGAGGACGTGGGCGCCGTGCAGGTGGCCGCCGACGGCCGCGTGAGCCCGGCGGACGGCCGCTCCCTGCCGGTGGACGACGTGGTCGAGGCCGCCGCGAAGGAGGAGGAAGATCGCCATCGCTTCGACCGCTCGCGACTCGAGATGATGCGCGCCTACGCAGAGCACGAGCACTGCCGGCGCAGCTTCCTGCTCACGTACTTCGGCGAGGAGCACGCGGGCGCATGCGGCAACTGCGACAACTGCGACGCGGGCCCGGTGGAGCCCGCCGGCTCGACCGGGCCCTTCGAGGTCGGCGCGCGGGTGGTGCACGGCGAGTGGGGCGAGGGGGTCGTGCAGCGCTACGACGGGGACCGCATGGTCGTCCTCTTCGACGCCGCCGGCTACAAGACCATGTCGGTGGAGCTCGTCTCGGAGCGCAGACTCCTCGAGCCGGCCTAGGGGCGGATAGCGTCGGGCCTAGGCGGGGCGCAGGGGCGGTGTGGCGTAGAGCTTGCGCGAGGTTCGCGCGACGTAGGCCGAGGGGAACCGCTCTTCGGCCCCGTGGATGGTGACCTCCCTGCCGCAGACGGGGCAGTGCTCGGGAGCTTCCTCGACGTTGCTGTCCGTGGAGCCGGCGAAGGCGCGGAGAAACGCGCACCCTTCGCAGATCGCGTAAACCGGAGCCTCCATCCGATCTTGAGGTTCCGCGACTGCGCGCTTCCTAAACCCCCTGTAACGAAGTCGCTTCTGCCGGGAGTGCCGCGTTGTAGTCTCAACGCAGCGGTGGAGGACGATCGGGCCCTTCTCGAGCGACTGCATGCCGGCGACGAGAACGCGTTCGAGGCGCTCGTCACCCAGCACCACGGGTCGCTGCGCCGCGTTGCCCGGACGTTCGTCCGCACCGACGCAGCCGCCGATGATGTCGTCCAGGAGACCTGGCTGGGTGTCCTCCGCGGTCTGGCTGACTTCGAGGGCCGCTCGTCCCTGCGAACTTGGATCTTCCGGATCCTCGTCAACAGGGCGCGGACGCGCGCCGCCCGCGATGCGCGCAGCCTGCCCTTCTCGGCTCTGGAGACCGACGAGGGGCCTGCCGTCGACCCCACGGCATTCGGCGCGGACGGCCGCTGGAGCAGCGCCCCGGCTCGGCTCGACGGCGACCCGGAGACCGGGCTGCTCAGCGCGGAGCTGCGCCGCCACCTCCAGCAGGCGATCGAAGGGCTGTCGCCCGATCAGCGCGCCGTGATCACGCTGCGTGATCTCGTGGGCCTGGAGGCCGGAGAGGTCTGCGATCTGCTCGAGTTGAGTGACGCCAACCAGCGCGTCCTGCTTCACCGAGCCAGGGCACGGGTCCGCACCGCCCTGCTACCCCTTGTGGAGGTGACGCGATGAGGCGCTTCTTCCGATGGCGGCGGCACCGCCATGACCCACTGGTCTGCCGCGAGTTCGTCGAGCTGGTGACGGACTACCTCGACGGCACGCTGCCCGAGGAGGAGCGCGCCCGCTTCGACGCCCATCTGGCGGAATGCGACGGCTGCAGGGGCTACCTCGAGGACATGCGCCGGCTGGTCGGGTCCCTGCGCGAGCTCCCTGAGCCGCCGCCCGACCCGGCCACGCGCGAAGCACTGACGCGCGCCTTCCGGGACCTGCGCTAGCCGACCGGAGGCGCGTCGCACCCGCGCGGTTTTTGCCAGCCCTCGATGTAACGGATGCCGCTCACCTGGGACTGAGCCGGGTTTCCGCCATGCCCGACGAAGGGAGGTTCGATGGAGGAGTTCAAGCAGAGGCAGCGAGCGATGTGGGGCGCGGGCGACTACGCCACGCTGTCCGACTACATCCGGCATGTCGGTGAGCGAGTCGTCGGTCGCGTCGGCGTCGAGCCCGGAATGGACGTGCTCGACGTGGCGTGCGGCACCGGGAACGCGGCGATCCCGGCCGCGCGGGCCGGGGCTTCGGTCACCGGCCTCGACCTCGTCCCGAAGCTGCTCGCGGAGGGCCGCGAGAAGGCCGCCGAGGCCGGGGTCGAGATCAACTGGGTCGAGGGCGACGCGGAGGAGCTGCCGTTCGCCGACTCGAGCTTCGATCGCGTCTTCTCCACCTTCGGCCACATGTTCGCGCCGCGCCACCGCCGCACCGCCGACGAGATGCTGCGGGTGGCCCGCGATGGCGCCGTGATCGGCATCTGCTGCTGGACTCCGGAAGGCACGGTCGGCGACGTGTTCGCCGCCAGTGCCTCGTACATGCCGCCCCCGCCGGATTTCGCCTCGCCTCCGATCCTCTGGGGTACCGAGGACCACGTCCGCGAGATGTTCCCGGGCGCCCGGAAGTTCGAGTTCGAGCGCCATTCGGCGACGATCGAGTGGGAGTCGCCCGAGGGATTCGCCTCGTTCTTCTTCGACCGCTTCGGTCCGCTGGTCACGGCGAGGGAGATGCTCGGCGAGCGCTTCGCCGAGCTCGGAGGCAAGATCCTCGATGTCTTCAGGGAGCGCAACGAGGCGGACAACGGCACTCTGCACCTGCCGCAGGAGTATCTGCAGTCCGTCGTCCGTCTGTGACGGGGCGCGACGCTACGGTGTGCGCGTGGCCGGCTGGGACGACGTTCGCCGCATCGCTCTTGCGCTGCCGGAGGCAGCTGAGCACTCGGCGCGCGGCCTGGCATCGTGGCGCGTGCGGGACAAGGCGTTCGTGTGGGAGCGGCCGCTCCGCAAGGCGGATCTGCGTGCGCTCGGCGACGCCGCTCCCGAGGGCCCGATCCTCGGAGCGTGGGTGGAGCACCTGGTCGCGAAGGAGGCGCTGCTCGCCGACGATCCCGACGTCTTCTTCACCACCCCGCACTTCGACGGTTACGCCATCGTGCTCGTGCGCCTCGAGGAGATCGGCGTCGAGGACCTCGAGGAGGTGATCGTGGAGGCTTGGCTGGCGCGGGCGCCCAAGCGGCTCGCACGGGACTACGCGGAGCGAGAGTTCGGACGCGGCGAGGCGTAACCGAGCGTGCCGATCATGCCGCGGCGCGTAACTCCTGGGGGCGGCACTCGGTTCGGTGCTCTGCGACTCGCGATCTCGGCTCGACGCGACCGGCGAGCAGGAGTGGCAGCGCCGTACAGGCTACGACGACGCCGAGGCCGCCGCGGAGCCCGGTGAGCTCCGCTAGCAGTCCGATCAGCGGCGGTCCGGTCAGGAAGCCGAGGTAGCCCGCGGTCGACGCGGCGGCGAGTGCGGATGCCGAGCGCACGCCGGGTGTCCGTCCGGCAGCGGCCAGCACGACCGGGAAGATCGCCGCTAGGCCGAGGCCGACGAGCCCGAACCCGGCGAGGGCGAGCCCCGGTCCCGGTGCCAGCACCGTGGCCAGCAGCCCGAGGGATGCAAGCGCGCCTCCGAGGCGGACGACCCTCGTCGGGCCGAGCCACGTCACGAGGCGGTCGCCCGACAGGCGCCCGGCGGTCATCGCGGCGGCGAACAGCGCGAAGCCGAGGGCCGCCGTGCCCGGGCCGGCGTCGAGCACGCTGCGCAAGTAGACGGCGCTCCAGTCGTTGATCGCCCCCTCGGCCATTAGCACGCAGAAGGCGACGGCGCCGAGTGCCAGGAGCGGCCCGCGCGGGAGCACGAGCACGGGCTTGCCCGCCTCACGCGCGCGCGCCTGCGCCGACTCGGCCGGAAGGGCCCTCATCGCGGCCGCTAGGACGGCGCCGAGGACCACCGCTGTGGTCAGCAGGTGGGGGAGAAGCGCCACGCCACCGGCGGCCGCCAGCCCTCCGGCGGCGGCCCCGGCGATCCCGCCCCCGCTGAAGAAGCCGTGGAACGACGACATGATCGAGCGGCCGTAGCGGCGCTCGACCACTACCGCCTGGGCGTTCATGGACAGGTCGAGCGAGCCGTTGGCGAAGCCGACGGCGACCAGCGCGGCGGCGAGGGTGGCGCGGCCCGGCGCGAGAGCGAGGAGCGGGACTGCTGCGAGATAGGCCACGGCGGCCACGGAGGTCACCCGGCGGCTGCCGTGCCGGGCGGTCAGCGCGCTCGCGGCCAGCAGGCCCACGAAGAGGCCGGCGGCGGCCCCGAGCAGCGCGAGCCCGAGCGCTCCCTCGCCCAGCGCATGGCGCTCCTGGAGGGCCGGCAGCCGGACGGCCCAGGAGGCGAAGGCCGCGCCGTTCAGGAAGAAGACCGCTGCGACCGCGACGCGCTGTGCACGCAGGGCGGTCACGACGCCGCGCCGTTCGGCAAGAAGACCGCTGCGAGGGCGGGCGCGCTGTGCACGCAGAGCGGTCACGGCGCCGCGTCTCTCGGCGCCGGGCCGCTCGAGGCGCGAACCACGAGCTGAGCGGGCAGCTCGATGCGCTCGTTGGCGGGCGCCCCCTCGAGCAGCAGTCGAGCCGCCACCTCGCCCTTCTCCTGGTTCGGCTGCCGCACGGTGGTGAGCGCCGGCTGGGCGCGCGCCGCGCCGGGGATGTCGTCGAAGCCGACTATCGAGAGCTCGCGTGGCACTTCGATGCCCCGCTCGCGCGCCGCGTGGAGCGCGCCGAGGGCGAGCTCGTCGCTCATAGCGAGAATCGCGGTCGGCCGTGGGGCGGCGTCCAGCAGGGCGGCGGCCGCCCGCGCGCCCGCGTCGAAGCCGTTCGGCCGGCGCTCCTCGACCGCCACCTGGCCCCACTCGAGCCCGGCAGCCTCGACGGCGGCGCAGTAGCCGGCCAGCCGATCCCGGCTGACGCCGTAGCGCACCGACTCCTGGCGCTCCCGCGACGCCCGGCCCTCCACGCCGTCCGGCGAGAGCGGCAGCGCGACCACGGCCAGCCGGCGATGCCCGAGCGCGAGCAGGTGCTCCGCGGCCGCGCGGGCCGTGCCGCGATCGTCGATCCCGACCCAGGGCGCGGCGGGATGCTCCGGAGCGTCGACCATCACGAAGGGAAGGCCACGCTCCGCCAGGACGTCGATCCGCTCGTCACGCTCGGCGTCGCACTCGACGACGAAGCCGTCGACGAGGGCGTTGCGGATCAGCTCGTGTCCGGCGTCCGTCGACGATCGTGGGACGACGAGCACGCTCGCGCCCACCTGCTCGCAGGCCAGCGCTACCCCTTGGAGGAAGAGCACGGCGGCCGGGTCGGCGAACGCATAGGAGAGCGGCTCGTCGAAGATGACGCCGACCGCGCCAGTGGTGCCCCGGCGAAGCGTGCGGGCGAGCGGATCGGGCCCGTGGTAGCCGAGCTCCCGCGCGGCCTCGAGGACGCGCTCCCGCAGCTCCGGACTGAGCTGGTCCGGCCGGTTATAGGCGTTCGAAACCGTGGTTCGCGAGACGCCGAGCGCCTTCGCGACCGTGGCGAGCGTGACACCGTCTGTTCGTGATGAGGAAGTCATCTGAATCGATCAAGACTGAATCGATACAGTAGCATGGCCCTCTCGCGTGGAGCGGCATGGGTCAGAGCGGAAGCAAGTGGTCGAGCGCTACTTCGAGGGCTTCCGGCGAGGCGATCACGAGATGGTCCTTGGGTGCCTCACCGACGACGTCGTCTGGGACCTTCCGGGCTTCAAGCACCTGGAAGGCAAGGAGGCATTCGACGCTGAGATAGAGAACGAGGCCTTCGAGGGTCGTCCGTCGCTGAACCTGGAGCGGCTCGTCGAGGAGGGCGACACCGTCGTCGCGATCGGCGACGGGCACGCCCAGCGAACGGACGGCGTGGACTTCCGCTTCGCCTATGTCGACGTCTTCACGTTCACGGCGGGGGCGGTGTCCCGGGTCGAGTCCTATCTCGTCCCGCTCAGCCCACCGCCCTCGCCGTAGCCGCCCACCGCTGCGCCCGCCGATGGAGCGCCGCTACCCGTCCGCGAGCCGCTCCCGCCGCTCGACCTCCTGCTCGGTCGGCTCCTCGAGCGCGAACGACCCGGGCTCGATGTCGCCCGCTCGCTCGTAGGTGGTGATCAGGACACCGGTCGTCGAGGTCTTGCTGTCCACCAGCTTCAGTCCGGCAGGGACGGCGCCGTCGCCGAACAGGCGCTTTCCCTTGCCGAGCACCAGCGGGAAGATCATCAGCCGGAACTCGTCGACGAGGTCGTGCTCGAGCAGCGTCTGGATCAGGCCCCAGCTGCCGTGGACCTGGATCTCGGGACCGTCCTGGTCCTTGAGCGCCGCGACGTACTCGGCCACGTCGCCGTCGATCAGAGTGGAGTTGTTCCACGTCACCTCGTCGAGCGTCGTCGAGGCGACGTGCTTGCGCGCGCCGTTGAGCGCGTCGGCCATGGGATCGCCGCTGACGGAAGGCCAGTGGGCCGCGAAGATCTCGTAGGTCCCGCGACCGAGCAGCATCTCCTCCGGCAGGGCCGCCTCGTCCATGGCCTCGCCCATGACGTCGTCCCAGTAATTGACCGACCAGCCGCCGTACTCGAAGTCGCCGGTGGGGTCCTCCTCCGGGCCGCCGGGCGCCTGCATGACCCCGTCGAGCGAGACGAACGTGTTGACCTTGAGCTTTCTCATGGCTCCCCCTTGCGTGTAGCGGATCGTTGGAGCCTTTGACCGCCTTTGGCGGCGAGAATCATCGCTTCACCGCCACCGGACCGTGAGGGCGCTCGAGCCGCGGCGGGGTGGTCGGCGAGCCTGCGCCGCCTGACGCCGTCTGCGGCCTGACGCTCGCCAGGTCGTCGGCGCGTTCTGCGCGAGCGCTGTGCCCGAGGGCATGCCGGAGCCTCCGCTCGAGACATGCACATGATCGGCAAGCCGCAGCTGAGCTCCTGCCTCTGGCCGCAGGAGCTGGGCCGGTTCCGCTCGATCGTGCGGGAGGGCGCGGCCGGGGCAATCGCCGCGCGAGCGCTCCGGCGGCGGCCAGGCCGTCTACGGTGCCGCCCGCGCCGACGTGACCCGCCTTCAGGTGCGCGACACGAACGGCCGCCTGTGGCCGGCTGCGCTGTCACGACCGTGGGCGCCGTGGAAGCGCCGCCCGAACGACCTCGCACCGATCCCGCGGCGCTTCCGCCACCGCTTTGCCGGGTTGCCGAGGTCGGTGCGCCTACGTGCGTTCATAGCGGTGCTGCCGGCCACCGCCCGCCCGCGCTATCCGGTTCACCTGCGCTTCGAGGCCCGCCTGGCGGGCGGCGGGGCTCCGCCGGGAGGATGAGCCGTGACGTGGCGGCCCTCACCCGCCTACGTAGTCCACGTGCCACCACTCGCTCGGGCCGTGGACCTTGGTCCAGCCGTACTTCCAGCCGATCTGGTCGATCACCCAGCGCATGTCTTGGGTCTCGACGTCGACCGCCATGCCGGTCTCGTGTGAGGACATGCCGGGAGGGTTCGCCGGCGCGCCGTAGCCCGCCAGGAACGCGTCGTAGAGCTGGGCCTGCTGCTCGTAGGTGCGATAGGCCGACAGGGGTCCGCCCGGGTAGATGTCGATCCCGTACGAGCTCAACGCCTCGGCGCGCATCCGGGTCCAGGCGTCCGCCGCGCCGGGCGCGAGCGGCAGTGGGCCGTACGGCGATTCGACGTATCCCATCCCAGGCGGGACGTATCCCGTCCCGCCCGCGGCCGTCGCCGACGGGGCCGCCGCGGCGCCCTCCGCCACCGTGGGCACGTAGATCGTGGTCCCCGCGATGAGGAGGTCGGTCTCCGACATGCCGTTGTACGCAGCCACCGAGCTGGTCGTCACGCCATTGGCGGTTGCGATCGACCAGAGCGTCTCGCCTGGCTGGACCGTGTGCGGGGTGGCGCCCAACGCCGGCGAGCTCGCCAGCAGCGCATAGATCAGCGCCCCACCAAACGCCCCCGACAGTCTCGGGCTGGCTCGTCTCCATCGCCCCTTGGTAGCGCCCACGGCTGAGGGCTTCGCCCGTTCCCGTCGCCTCCCTTCGAAACAGAAACCCTGCAACGCGGCACCCAGCGCCGACCCTCTCCCACAGCGACACACGCCCCTTGTACGCGAGCACGGCGGCCGTCGGGTGGGTCGCCGAGGGCAGCCGGGCCCGCCCGTGGCGCGACTCGCTCAGCCCGATCGCCGCGAGCAGACGCGGGCTCACCTCGAAGCGCTCGCCCGCGCGCTTGTACGTCCGCTCCATCTTGGAGGGCACGCCGGCGTGCGCCGCCCAGGCGGCGTGGGCGGTCGAGGGTGTACCCGACAGCGCCAGAGCGAGGGCGGCGGACGTGACGACGACGATCGCAACGCGAAGCACGCCGCACGTTTTGGCGACGCCGAATTAGGGCGTCCTAAGACACCTGTGAGTGTGTGCTCATCGCGAGCCCGTACTCCCGGGGGAGCACGCGGCGGAGCGCGATTCACTCCCCCGAGCCGATGTGCGGGCCCCTTCTGCCGAGCACTATGGCCGCATGCTCGAACGACTCGGAAACATCTCAGCCGCTCGCCCGCGGCGCACCCTCATAATCGTGCTCACCTTCGTCCTACTGGCCGCCGTCGTGGGCGGCCCCATCGCCGGACAGCTGGAGTCCGGCGACGGCTTCACCACATCGTCCTCGGAGTCCAGCCGTGCTGACGAGCAGTTCGAGCGCGCCACAGGCGAGGAGACCGCTCCAGGCGTAGTCCTGCTCGTGGAAGGAGCCCCCGCCGGCCTCGAGCAGCGCGCTCAGACAGCGGCCGACGAGCTCGCCGGCATCCCCGGCGTCGCCCGGGCCGCCCCGGCGGGAGTCGCCGAGGACGGCGGCAGCGCCGTCGTCACGGGCTCGATCCGCGCAAGCGCGGACGACGAGGACGTGGCCGACGCGGCGCTCACCGCGTTCGAGGAGAACCCGGACGTCACGGTCGGCGGCTCGGCGGTCGCTGACCTCCAGCTCTCCGAGACGATCTCGGAGGATCTCGGGCGGGCCGAGCTGTTCGCCCTCCCGCTGCTGCTGATCCTGTCGCTGCTCTTCTTCCGCGGCCGCGCCGCGGCTCTTCCCGTGGTGGCCGGCATCACCACGGTGCTCGGCACGTTCCTCGTCCTGATGGGCGTGAACCAGATCTACGGCCTCAACGTCTACGCGCTGAACCTGGTCATCGGCCTGGGCCTGGGACTGGCCATCGACTACACGCTGTTCCTCGTCACCCGCTTCCGGGAGGAGCTCTCCGGCGGCGCGGAGACGCGGGCCGCCGTGCGCACGACCATGACCACGGCCGGCCACACCGTCGCCTTCTCCGCCGCCACCGTGGCCGCCGCGCTCGCCACGCTGACGGTCTTCCCGCTGGGCTTCGCCCAGTCGATGGGGATCGCCGGCGCGACCGTCGCCGTGGTCGCCGCCGTAGCGACGCTCACGGTGTCCCCGGCGCTGCTCGCCATGTGGGGGCGGAAGCTGCTGCGGCGCAACGACGCCGGCGCCTCCGCGGCGCACGACCGCTGGTACCGGCTGGCGCACGGCGTCATGCGGCGTCCCGGCATCGTCGCCGCCGCCACGGCGGCCGTGATGCTCGCCATCGCCCTGCCGTCGCTGGGCGCACAGTGGACGCCCGTCGACGAGACCGTCGTCCCGACCGACAAGAGCGCCCGCGTCGTCTCGGACGCGATCGCCCAGGACTTCGGCGGGACAGGCTCGACGCCCGTCAGCGTCGCCGTGACGGCGCCGCCGTCGGACGAGGTCGCCGTGCGCGGCTTCGCCGAGGAGGTCCGCGGCCTCGACGGCGTGCGGTCGGTCGAGGAGCCGGCGGAGCTCGGCGGCAATACGTGGCGGGTGACCGCCTCCGTGCCGGGCGACCCGGCCGGCGAGACCGCCCAGGAGGTGGTCCAGGAGATCCGTGACCTGAACGCCCCGTTCGAGACCGCGGTGACCGGCCCGGCCGCCGAGTTCATCGATCAGCAGGACGCGATCGGCTCGCGGCTGGTCCTCGCACTGCTGCTGCTCGGTGCGCTCACGTTCGTCGTGCTGTGGCTGATGACCGGCTCGGTCGTGCTGCCGGCGAAGGCAATCGTCATGAACGCCCTGACCGTCGGCGCCGCGCTTGCCCCGCTGGTGTTCATCTACCAGGGCGGCCGCCTCGAGGAGCTGCTCGGCTACACCTCCAACGGCGGTGTCGAGCCGACCGACTTCCTGGTGACCGCGGCGATCGTGTTCGCCCTCTCGACCGACTACGGCGTTTTCCTGCTCGGCCGGATCAAGGAGGCGCGCGACAGCGGCGAGACCGAGCGCGAGTCCGTGGCGATCGGCCTGGCCCGCACCGGCCGCGTGGTGACCGCGGCGGCGATCCTGCTGGCCGTGGCCATCGGCGCCTTCTCCACGAGCTCGATCTCGTTCATCCAGCAGATCGGCATCGCGGCCGCGACGGGCGTGCTGCTCGACGCCTTCGTCGTGCGGACGCTGCTGGTGCCCTCGCTGATGGCGCTGCTCGGCAAGTGGAACTGGTGGTCGCCGAAGCCGCTGCGCCGCCTGCACGCGAGGGTGGGCATCGCCGAGATCCCGCTCCGCGCCAGTCAGGCCGCCTGAGGGGTGGGGATTACGATTGGGACGGTGACCGGCGCGCTCCGCAACCCGACGTTGCAGCGGTGGCTGCCGGTCATCGTCCTCCCTCCGGTCCTGCTGGCCGA
The DNA here is from genome assembly GCA_035947555.1 of Thermoleophilaceae bacterium. GTDB lineage: Bacteria > Actinomycetota > Thermoleophilia > Solirubrobacterales > Thermoleophilaceae > JACVRW01. Next base: position 25,682 of record DASZJZ010000256.1, read on the forward strand.
CGGCCTGCTGTCGGAGAAGGGCGACCCGGTCGACCTCCTCAGCGTCGTCTTCACATACATCGCCGTGCTGCCGCTGGCTCTGTGGCCTCGGCTCGGCTTCTTCCGGATGGCCCCGCTGCTGGTCGGCGGGGTCGTCCTCGTGCTGTGGGACTACGAGCCGGGCACCACCGTCGTGGCCATACCGGCCTGGGCGCTGTTCCAGCTCGCCCGCGACTACGGGCGCCGCGAGACGATCATCGCCGCCGTGGCGGTGGCCCCGTGCGTGCTCGTCAGCGTCCTGCCGTTCGCCGACAACGGCGAGGACCTGGTGTCGGTGACCCTCCGCAACCTGGCCCTGTGCGAGCTCGCGCTCGCCGGCGGCTACCTGGTCTGGCACAACCGGGCGGCGCTCCAGCGCGAGGTCGCCACCCGCGAGGCCGAGGCCCAGCGCAGGCTCGGCGAGGAGCGGCTGCGGATCGCGCGCGAGGTGCACGACGTCGTGGCGCACTCGATGGTCGCGATCAACGTCCAGGCCGGCGTGGCGGCGCACCTGCTCGACCGCGACACCGAGCAGGCACGCGACGCCCTGATGCAGATCAAGCGCACGAGCGGCGACGCCCTCGACGACCTGCGGGCGACGCTCGGGGTCCTGCGCGACCCGGACCAGGGAGCGCCCACCGGGCCTGCCGCCGGCCTGGCCGACCTCGACGCCGTGGCGAGCCAGCTGCGCACCTCGGGGATGGAGGTGACCGTGGACGTCGACACCGTCGCCGGGGTTCCGACCACGGTTGGATCGGCCACCTACCGGATCGTGCAGGAGTCGCTGACGAACGTCCTCCGCCACGCGAACGCGCATGCCGTGAGCGTGGTAGTGCGCGCGGACCAGGACATGCTGACGATCGTGGTGGCGGACGACGGCACAGGTCTCGCCGAGCCGCGCCCCGGCTCAGGGGCGGGCCTCCGCGGCATGCGCGAGCGCGCCGAGGCGCTCGGCGGCACGCTGCACGCGGGCCCCGGCGAGGAGGGCGGCTGGCGCGTCGAGGCGACCCTGCCGCTCACGCCGGTAGCGGCCGGCTCGTGACGACGAGCGTCCTGCTCGCCGACGACCAGGGGCTGGTGCGCGCCGGCTTCCGGGCGCTGCTGGACGCCGAGCCGGACATTGAGGTGGTCGGAGAGGCCGCCGACGGTGCTGAGGCCGTGGAGCTCACCCGCCGCGAGCGGCCCGACGTCGTGTTGATGGACGTCCGGATGCCGCGCATGGACGGCCTCGAGGCGACCAGGCGTATCGCCTCCATCCCCGGGCTGATAGGCACGCGCGTCGTTGTGCTCACCACGTTCGAGCTCGACGAGTACGTCTTCGGCGCGCTGCGCGCGGGCGCGTCGGGCTTCCTCCTGAAGGACATCGACCCGCCGGACCTGCTGAGGGCGGTGCGGGTCGTAAGCGACGGCGACGCGCTCCTGGCCCCGCGCCTGACGCGCCGGGTGATCGAGGCGTTCGTCGAGCAGGAGCGGGCGGCGCGGCCGGCGGTGACCGAGGGCGACCAGCTCGAGGAGCTCACGCCGCGCGAGCGCGAGGTGCTCATGCTCGTGGGCCGCGGCCTGTCCAACGCCGAGATCGCCGACGAGCTGGTGCTGTCGCCGCTGACCGCCAAGACCCACGTCGCCCGGCTGTTCTCGAAGCTCGACGCCCGCGATCGCGCCCAGCTCGTGGTGGTGGCGTACGAGACCGGGCTCGTCGTGCCGGGCGAGCGGTGAGCGGCACGCCCAGCCGGGACGGCGCAGTCGGCCTCGTCGTAATCGCCGCGTAAGCACTCTCGGCGATCCTCTGCGCGATGGCGCTGCTCGTCGTCTTCGCCTTCGTCGCGGGAGCGGCGACGGCTCTGTCCCCGGATAATCGACGGCATGGCGGCTGCCCGCGGCTCGACGGCATCGGTGCTCGTGGTTGACGACGAGCCGACCATCGCCGAGGTGGTCGCGCGCTACCTCGAGCGCGCCGGCTACGCCACGCGCACGGCGGCCGACGGCCCGTCGGCCGTGGCCTCCGCGCTCGCCGCCCCGCCGGACCTGGTGGTGCTCGACATCATGCTGCCGGGCTTCGACGGGCTCGAGGTGATGCGCCGCCTGCACGAGGACCTGGAGGGGCGGGTGGCCGTGATCCTGCTGACCGCGAAGGGGGAGGAGTCCGACCGCGTGGTGGGGCTGCGGCGCGGCGCGGACGACTACGTCGTCAAGCCCTTCTCGCCGGCCGAGCTCGTGGCGCGCGTGGACGCCGTCATGCGCCGGGCCTACGGCGGCGACGAGGCCGACGGGCCGCTGCGCATCGGGGAGCTCGAGATCGATCCCGCCCAGCGATCCGTGGCCATCGGCGGCGCGGACGTGGCGCTCACGCTGCGCGAGTTCGATCTCCTGCTGTTCCTGGCCCGCCACCCCGGTCAGGTGTTCAGCCGCGAGCAGCTGATGGAGCGGGTGTGGCAGGTGTCGCTCTACACCGACACCACCACGGTCACCGTCCACATCCGTCGCCTGCGGGAGAAGATCGAACGCGACCCGGCCCACCCCGAGTGGATCCAGACGGTGTGGGGAGTCGGCTACCGGCTGCGGCCGGGCGGGCGATGACCCGCTCGCTGGCGATCGCGCTCGCCGGCGGCGCCGTCGCCGCGGCGATCGTCGCTCCCGTGTACGGGGGCGAGGACGCCCTGGTGACCGCCGCGCTGGTGATCGGGCTCTCCGCGGCGGGGCTGGCGGCGGCTCACGCCCTCGCTCGGGCCCGGCCCCACACCCGGCTGCGGAGCCGCTTCGCGCTCGTGGCGGCCATCGCCGCGGGCGTGATCGTCGCCGCCGTGCTCGCCGCCGCGGAGCTGATGTTCGTCTCGAACCACGACGCGCTGATGGTGATCGCGTTCGTGGTGGCCGCCACGCTCGTGGCGCTCCGCGCGGCGCAGGTGGCCTCGTCCGGCGTCGTGCGCGAGGTCGAGTCCATCCGGGACGCGCTGCGAGCGGTGGGAGCCGGCGGCCGCGAGCGTCGCGTCGAGGCGGCCGCGGCGGCCGAGCTGGCCGAGCTTGCGGCCGCCGCCAACGCCATGATCGCCCAGCTTGGGGAGGAGGAGCGGCGGCGTGACGCCGCGGAGTCCGCGCGACGGGATCTCGTGGCCGCGGCCTCGCACGACCTGCGCACCCCCATGGCGGCGCTTCGCCTGATGGTGGACGCCATCGAGGACGGGCTCGTGGATGAGGCCACCTTGCGGCGCTACCTGACGACCATGCGCACCCACGTCGCCGCGCTCGGCTCGATGATCGACGACCTGTTCGAGCTGTCGCGACTCGAGGCGGGCGACCTCGAGTGGTCGATCCGGCAGGTGGAGCTCGCCGGCCTGGTGAACGAGGCGGTGGCGGCCATGCGGGTGGAGGCGGAGGCCCGGGGCGTGGCCGTCGCGGCGGTGCTGCCCCCGGATCCGCAGCTCGCGCGCGCCGATCCCGAGAAGCTCCAGCGGGTGCTCTTCAACCTGATCCAGAACGCGATCCGCCACACGCCCGCCGACGGCAGCGTGACGGTGCGGACGGAGCCCGCCGGCGACTGGGTCGAGATCGAGGTGTCGGACTCGGGCGACGGCATCCCGCCGGAGGACCGCGAGCGCGTGTTCGACCCGTTCGTGCGAGGCGAGGCCGCTCGCCCGCAGGGCGGTGCCGGGCTCGGGCTCGCCATCTCGCGCGCGATCGTCGAGGGACACGGGGGCCGCATCTGGCTAGCCGACAGCGAGGCCGGCACCCGGGTGCGGTTCGTAATCCCGGCGTAAGACCCGTCGGCGAGCATGGCCGCATGAAACGGATCTCGGTGCTGTTGGTGGCGGGCGCGCTCGTGCTGGCGGTGGGGTGCGGCGACGAGGACGAGTCGGGGGCGTCGCAACCGGCGGAGCAGGGCGAGGCGGCGATGGAGAAGGAGAAGGACGGCGCCGCGATGGAGAAGGAGGGGGAAGCGACGGCCGCCCGGAAGGGGCGGACGATTCGCCTCGGCGACTCCGAGTTCGGGACCATGCTCTTCGACGGCAGGCGGCAGGCCATCTACATCTTCGAGAACGACCCGCGCGGCAAGTCCGTCTGCTACGGCGAGTGCGCGAGGGCCTGGCCGCCCGTCCTGACCGCGGGCAAGCCGCGCGCCGGCGACGGGGTGCGGAAGAACCTGCTGGGCACCGTGAAGCGGCGCGACGGGAAGCGCCAGGTCACCTACGCCGGGAAGCCCCTCTACTTCTACGCGCACGAGGCGCCCGGTGAGGTGCGCTGCCACAACGTGGACCTGAACGGCGGGTTCTGGTGGGTCGTCGGGCCGGACGGCAAGCGCCGGCCTTGACCTAGGCGGCGCCGCGGTACGCGCCATACGCCTCGCCGGACTCCCATACGCGCACCAGCAGCCACTCGCCGCCGGCGGCGCGGACCGGCTCGCGCAGGCGCTCGTGCAGCCACCGTGCGAGGACCTCGACGGTCACGGCGTCCGCCTCCTCCACGATGGCGTCCAGGTCCTGCCCGTCGAGCCTTCCGATCAGGTCGCCCAGCGCGCCGTCGAGCAGGTCGAGGTCGCACACCATCCCGCGCTCGTCCAGCTCGGCCCGGCGCACGACGAGCTGGACCCTGTAGTCGTGGGCGTGCGGCTCGCCCTCGGGGCCGGTCATCCACGGCAGGCGGTGCACCGCCCGCAGCGGGGCGCCGGTGCCCACCTCGTAGCCGCCGTCGTTCACGCGTACCTGAGGGTCGCGTGGATCAGCCCCGGCTCACCGCGGTCGATCGCCGCGTAGGCGTCGGCCGCCGCCTCGAACGGGAACTCGTGCGTGGCGAGCTGCGCGAGGGGCAGCTCGTCCAGCAGCGCCCGGGCCACGGCACGGCGGCGGGCGCGGTCCCAGCGCCCGGCGAGCCGCGCCGGGATGGTGGACACCTGGCTGCTGCGGATCGTGAGCCGGCGGCGGTGGAAGTCCGCGCCGAGCGGCAGGCTGACCGGCTTCGTCCCGTACCACGAGCACACGAGCGCCGTGCCCTCGTGGGCCAGCAGCGGCAGCGCCTCGGACAGGGCGGCCGGGCTGCCGGTGGCCTCCACGACGAGGTCCCAACGAGAGCGACCGTGCCATGCGTATCGGGCGTGGCCGACACCGCCGTCACCGTCAGCGACTGATCCGACTCGTTCGCCGGCCCCGTGCTGTCGTTCCCGGTCAGCCC
>DASZJZ010000257.1:0-22063 GCA_035947555.1 Thermoleophilaceae bacterium
ACTCGCACGACGGCGATCTGCTCGAACGTGTCCTCGGTCTCTCCGGGGATCGAGAGCGACACGATCCAGAACGGCCTCGAATTGATGCCCTGCCGCAGGAACCTGATCTGCGTCCGCTCGGGCTCGAACGACACCTGCTCGCGCGCGGTCTGGATCGCCTGCTCCTTCGAGACCCGCACCTGGTCCTTCTGGCAGGTCTGCGCGAACACGAACGCAGCCACCAGCACGAGCGCGATGACCAGCAGCCGCGGCCACGTGGGCCGGACCGGGCGGCGCTGTGTTGCTGTCTCAGACAGTCGGACGGAACTCGTTCCCTGCACCCGTGAAGAGCACGATCACCAGCACGATGATCATGCACAGGATCGAAATCGCAAGCACCGCGACCTCGAAAGCCTTCACGTGCGTCTGCTTCTCGGGGAACTCGATCTGACGCCTGCTCCTGCCGTTGCTGATCATGTCGTGCTCCTACTCCTGCGCGATCCCCGGTTGCGGTGGCGGCTCTTGGCCCCGACCCACCCGGCCTCTCACCGAGTACTCGATCAGCCGGCGGTTCTCGTAGAGGACCCAGGCGACCAGCACGAGGGCCGTCACGACGATCCCCAGCCAGGTCAGGATCATGTATGCGGTCTCCGCGCCCGCACCTTCCTCGCCGTAGGTCGAGCCGGGGCCGAAGGTCATGAAGCCGGCGCAGTCCTCGTAGTTGGCCTGGAGGATGAAGTCGGCGCTGTCGTCCGCGGGCTCCGCGCCCTCGTTGTTGGTGACGCAGCTCGGCGAGCTGTCGATGATCCCCGGCATCTACCTCACCACCTCCCGATCCGCGTCGTTCAGCACCACTTCGGATACCACCAGCGTGCCGTCGGGCTCGACCATCATCTCCCTGGCCTTGGCGTGGTCCGGCATGTAGAGATCCTCGGTGTACTCGGCCACGTCGAGTCCGGCTATCTCCACCTCCGGAGGCACGCGCAGCAGGTTGAGTTTCTTGAGGACGAAGGAAGCGACCCAGCCGGACAGGAAGCCGAGCGGCAGGAACGTGGCCATGCCGATCAGCTGGCCGCCTATCGAGCTGTCGACGTTGTTCAGGCCGGTGGGGTAGCCGGCGGCGAACACGCCCACCCAGAACATCCCCAGGAAGCCGGCGAAGCCGTGGACCGCGACCGCGCCGACCACGTCGTCCACGCGCATCTTGGTCTCGATCCAGTTGCCGGCGTAGACGGTCAGTGCGCCGGTGACCATCGCAAGCAGGTAGCCGAGCGTGGGCGCGTAGACATCGGCGCCCGCCGACACCCCGATCACGCCCGCCAGGCCGCCGGAGATCGTCCAGAACGGGTCTCCGCGGGAGGCGAAGTAGCCGCCGGTGAAGCCGCCCGCGAATCCGAACGTGATGATCATCGCGATCGAGCCGAGCGTGGTGGGGCTGAGGTAGATGTTGGCCCAGCCGGGGAACGCCGTGGACGAGATCACGAGGCACGCCGCGTAGAAGGCGTAGAAGCCCGTGAAGATCAGCATCAGCCCCATAAGGGTGACGTGCAGGTTCTGCGGCCGGAACTGGCGCGCAAGACCTTCGCGGGTGTACTTCCCTATTCGCGGTCCGAGGTTGAAGAGGACGCCGAGCGTGAAGGCGCCCGCCACGCCGTGCACGACGCCGGAGGCGATCGCGTCATGGAAGCCGAAGCGCAGCGTGAGCCAGCCGCCGGCGCTCCAGCCCCACGCGGCGTCGAGGATCCACACCGCGGACCCGAGCAGCGCCGCCAGCAGGAGGTAGGCCGACAACCGCACCCGCTCGAGCAGCGCGCCCGACATGATCGAGGCCGTCGTCCAGGAGAACAGGAGGAAGGCCAGGAAGAAGATCAGGTTGATGTTGTTGGTCAGGTTGGGCCCGAAGGCATCCGACCACGGGATCCCGCCCTGGCAGGCGACGGAGGTGAAGTCGCTCGAGTTCGGCCCGATCGGCAGGCCAGGCTGGTTGCAGTTGTAGATCCACCAGCCGACGTAGTAGAAGGTCGGCGTCACGACGGCGATCGTCAGGATGTTCTTCATCGCCGTCGCGAGCACGTTCTTGCGGCGCACTACGCCGGCCTCGTACGACATGAAGCCCACGTGGATGAGCCACATGAGGGCGACCGTGAAGAAGTAGAACTGCTCGCCCAGGATGACGCTGTCGAGCACCTGGCCCTCCGCGCTGGCGGCGTCCTCCAGGCTCTCCACCTGCGCGAAGACGAATTCGATCATCTACTCCTCCGTGCCGTCCGACTCCCCCAGCGCGACCGTATCCCCGCTTGGCGGGATCGGCAATGTGCAGTGTCCACAGGCTTGGCGCTGGAGTAGTGTCAGTTCGCACATATGGCGCTTCGGGCGCCGCCGTTACGATCGGCCCCGAAAGGAGGGACTCGCATGCAGGATCGCGTCCGCCTGGAGAACCAGACGCTCTATGCCGTCATCAAGACCGTCTCCTCCTCGCTCGCGCTCGACCGTGTGCTCGACGGCATCGTGGAGATCGCCACCGACGCCACCGGCTGCCATGCCTGCTTCGTCTACTTCGTGGAGGGGGGCCGACTCGAGCTCCGCGCTGCTTCACCCCAGTACGCGCACCTGGTCGGCGAAGTCGGGTTCGGTCTCGACGAGGGCCTGACCGGCTGGGTGGCGCGCACGAAGACGCCCGAGTTCATCCGCGAGGACGCCATGAAGGACCCGCGCATGAAGTACGTGCCGGAGCTCGAGGAGGAGCGCTTCCAGTCGATGGTCGCTGTGCCGGTGCTGGCGAAGGCCGGCCACGTGATCGGTGTGATCGTCCTCCATACCCAGGCCCCGCGGGAGTTCGAGGACGACGTGCTCGAGTTCCTCGTCCATACGGCGTCGCTGGTGGGGGGAGCGATCGAGAACGCCCAGCTCTACGGGGACGCGCGGCGCCGCGTGGAGGCGCTCACCACCCTCACGCAGCTGAGCCAGTCGCTCGCCTCGGTCACGCTGAGGGAGGACCTGCACGACGCCGTTACCCGCGGCGCCCGCCAGCTGCTCGGCGCCGACGCCTGCCAGATCTGGCGGCTCGACCCGGAGGGCGACGAGCTCGTCATGGCCGCCGCCGATCCACCCGATCCCCCCAGCGCCGCCATGCGCCCCGGCCGCGCCCGGCTGCTGCTCGACCTCATGCGCCGGGCGGACCGCGCGCCGGCGCTTCGCAGTGACGCGGAGGACGACGAGCGCCTCCTCGTGGCCCCGCTCGTTGCGGGCGACGACCAGTTCGGGATCCTCTGCTGCCTGGTCCGCGGGCGCTGGTTCAGCGACGAGGACGCGGAGCTGCTTCGCGCGGTGGCCAACCAGACCGCGGTCGGCCTGAAGAAGGCCGAGCTGATCGAGCGGCTCACCGCCGAGAACATCGTCAAGGACATGTTCGAGGCGCTCGCCGCCGGCTCGGTGGAGGCGGCCGAGGCCAAGGCGGCCGAGGCGCGCTGCGACCTGAGCCGGCCGCACGCGTTCGTCCACGTGGAGCGGGCGAGCCAGGACGCCGACGGCCCGGCCTGGCCCGAGCTCGCCGCGCGTGTGCAGGCGCGCCTGCGCCGGCTCTACCGGCGCGCATTTTTCGACGCCGGCCACGACAGCCTCCGCGCGCTCCTGCCGATCACCACGCCTGGGCGCGACGGCCTGGAGCAGCTGGCCCGGGCCTGCGACGAGATCGGCCGCGAGCTGGGGCTCGAGCTCGGCCTGAGCGGGGTGGACCGCGGCGCGTCGGGGGCCCGGCGGCGGATGCGGGAGGCGGCCGACGCCGCCCGCATCGGCCGCTCGCTCGCGGGCGGCGGCGGCGCGATCCTCTACGAGCAGCTCGGCGCCTACCGCTACCTGGTCCACCTCGAGCTGGAGCAGGCGCCGCACGACCGCTACGGCCAGGCGGTCGAGGCGCTGCTCCAATACGACTCGCGCCGGGGCGCCCAGCTCGTGGAGACGCTCGAGCGCTACCTCGGCGCCCGCTGCAGCGTGGCGGCGAGCGCCCGCGCGCTGTACATCCACCCGAACACCGTGCGCCAGCGGCTCGAGCGGATCGCGCAGGTGACCGGCCTCGACCTGCGCACCGCCGACCTGCTGTCACTCGAGCTGGCGCTCAAGGTCGCGCGCCTGCACCACGCCGGTGAGCTATCCACACCCGGAACACCAGGTAGCCGAACGCGTGCGTGAGCAGGACGAACGAGAACCACCAGGCCTTATAGAGGAACTGGAGGTCCTCGTTCCAGAGGTCCCAGACGACGAGGTACAGGCAGATGGCGAGCGCCACCAGCAGGATCGGCGGCGCGTTGCCCGTGAGCGCGAAGAGCAGCATGGCGGCGGCCAGCCTACCTGCGCCCTGACTTGACCGAGGACGTTCTCTCCACGCTCAGCCTGCTGCTGGTGGCGGCGCTGATCGCGCGCTTCGTCGCGAGCGTGCTTCGGGTCCCCGAGATCCTCGTGCTGCTTGCGATGGGCGCGGCCTTCGGTCCTCACGCGCTCGACGCGATCGACGTGCGGCCGCGCTCGTGGGGGTGCTGGCCGGCCTGGGGGTGCCGGACATCGAGATCTACGCGAGCGTGGTTGCCCTGGCCGTGGTGCTCACGCTGCTGGTGCAGGCGCTGCCGGCGCGGCGGCTGGCGAGCCGGCTGGGGCTGCTGGAAGCCACCTAGAAGAGCTGCAGGTAGCGCTTGATCTCCCAGTCACTGACCTGGTCGTGCCAGTCCTGGAACTCCTGGCGCTTCACGCGAATGAAGTAGTCCACGTAGTCCTCACGGCCGGTGTGGCCGAGCGCCTTGCGCAGCACCTCGCACTTCTCGAGCTCGCGGGTGGCGTCGAGCAGGTTGCCGGGCAGGAGCTCCACGCCTAGCTCGGCGCGCTGGGCGTCGGTCACCTCGTGGAGGTTGAGCTCCGTGGTCGGCTCGCCCGGGTCGAGCTCGCGCTCGATGCCGTCGAGGCCGGCCGCCAGCACCGCGGTGGCCCCCAGGTAGGGGTTGCAGGAGCCGTCGACCGTGCGGTCCTCGATGCGGCCGGCGTCGGGGATGCGCAGCATCTGGGTGCGGTTGTTGTAGCCGTACGAGACGTACACCGGCGCCCAGCTCGAGCCGCTGCGGGTGCCCACCACGAGCCGCTTGTACGAGCCCACCGTCGGCGCCGTGACGGCGATGTAGGCCTTCGCGTGCGCCTTGAGCCCGCCGATGAAGTTGTAGGCGAGCGGCGACAGCCCCATGCCGCGCGGGTCGTCGGCAGGGTCGACCTCGAAGGCGTTCTCGCCGTCCTTCCAGAGGCTCATGTGGAAGTGGCAGCCGTTGCCGGTGAGGTGCGAGAACGGCTTCGGCATGAAGGTCGCGATCAGCCCGCGGGCCTGCGCGAGCGACTCGACCATGTAGCGGAAGAAGATCGCCCGGTCGCAGGTGGTGAGCGCGTCGGCGAAGTCGAAGTTCTGCTCGAATTGGCCGTTCGCGTCCTCGTGGTCGGTGGCGTAGTTGTTCCAGCCGAGCGCGGTGATGTTGTCGGCGACCTGGGAGACGAAGTCCAGGTTGCGCGTGAGGCCGCGCATGTCGTAGCAGGGCTGGTCGAGCGTGTCGAGCGGGTCGGCCAGCTCGATCTTGCCGTCGTCGATCTGGCGCACGAGGAAGTACTCGAGCTCGGTGCCCACCATGAACTCGTAGCCCATCGAGCGCGCGCGCTCGAGCTGGCGGCGCAGGATGGTGCGCGGGTCGTAGGGCCACTCCTCGCCCTCCACGTGCACGTCGCACGCGAAGCGGGCCACCTCGGGGCGCCAGGGGAGGGGGGTGAACGAGCGGATGTCGGGCATGGCCGCCATGTCCGGGTCGTTCGGCCGCTGCCCGATCTCGCCGGCGGCGAAGCCGGCGAAGCCGGCGCCGTCGGCCAGCAGCCCGTCGAGCAGGCGCGCCGGCACGAGCTTGGCGTTGGGCTTCCCGTGCATGTCGACGAACTGGGCGAAGAGGAAGCGGATGTCGTTGTCCTCGATGTAGCGCTCGACGTCCTCGCGCGACTCAGGCGCGGTGAAGGGCTCGTTCATGGCGGGCAAGCTATCCGCTGGCTCCTGTCGCTCCAATGTGCGATTCGCACACAGCGCCACCGCTAAATGTGCGCGCAGCGCCATTGGGAGTGTGTGGGGCGCTGCCTAGACTCGATCGGCGTGTGTGGAATCGCCGGATTGTTCTCGAAGTCGCCTGGCGTCAGCGAGCGGCTCGGGCTGCATCTCAGCGAAATGCTGCTGCAGCTGAGCGATCGCGGGCCCGACTCCGCGGGCGTGGCCTTCTACCGCGATCCGGCGCCGCCGGGCTGGTCCAAGGTGTCGCTCTTCAGCGCCGATCCGCGCCAGGACTGGGCCGGCGTGGCGACGGCCCTGGGCGCCGGCGAGCCCGAGGTGCACGGCAGCCATGCGGTGCTCGTGGTGGAGGCCGAGGCCGGCGAGGCGGTGGAGTGGCTGCGCGAGCGCTATCCGGAGCTGCGCGTGATGAGCGCCGGCGAGGCGATCGAGATCTACAAGGAGGCCGGGCGGCCGGAGCGGTTCGTGGAGGAATTCGGCTTGTCGGCGCTGTCCGGCAGCCACGCGCTGGGACACACCCGGATGGCCACGGAGAGCCGTGTGACCACCGACGGCTCGCACCCGTTCTCCACCGGCCTCGACCTGTGCCTGGTGCACAACGGGTCTCTGTCGAACCACAACCGGCTGCGCGAGACGCTGCGCGCGGAGGGGATCGAGTTCCAGACCGAGAACGACAGCGAGGTCGCGGCTGGGTATCTCACCTGGAGGCTGCGCGAGGGCGCCTCGCTGGAGCAGGCTTTGGAGGGGTGCCTCGACGACCTCGACGGCTTCTACACGTTCGCGGTCGGGACGAAGGAGGGCTTCGCGGTGCTGCGCGACCCGATCGCATGCAAGCCGGCGGTGATGGCAGAGACCGACGACTGGGTGGCGATGGCCTCCGAGTACCGCGCGATCGCGGTGCTCCCGGGGGCCGAGGAGGCGGCGACGTGGGAGCCGGAGCCGGGCCGGGTCTACAGCTGGGAGCGGACCCCCGTCCCGTGAAAGGCGGATCGCTCCGGTCCGGGCCACGCCCGGCCCCTCGCGCAAAGCAGGTGGATCTCGCGCAGACCCCACTGCGTGAGCTGAACGCCGCGCTCCACGCCCCCGACGTCGCAGGTACCTGGCGGGTGTTGAACCCGCGTGGCGCCCACGCGCTCGCGGTCGGCATAGACGCGCCGGTCGAGGTCGAGATCGACGGGCACGCGGGCTACTACTGCGCCGGGATGAACAAGCACGCGACCGTGCGCGTACACGGCAACGCCGGCGTGGGCGTGGCCGAGAACATCATGTCGGGGACCGTGGTGGTGGACGGGAACGCCTCGCAGTCCGCGGGGGCCAGCGGACGCGGCGGGATGCTCGTGATCCGGGGGAGCGCGTCCGCGCGATGCGGGATCTCGATGAAGGGCGTGGACATCGTCGTGCAGGGGTCGGTCGGGCACATGAGCGCGTTCATGGCGCAGAGGGGCTGCCTCGTGGTGTGCGGCGACGCCGGCGACGCGCTCGGCGACTCGATCTACGAGGCGCGCCTGTACGTGCGGGGCTCCGTTGCCGGCCTGGGCGCGGACTGCATCGAGAAGGAGCTGCGGGACGAGCACGAGGCGGAGCTCGGTGCGCTGCTCGAGCGGGCCGGGGTGACGGATTGCTCCGCCTCGGAGTTCCGGCGCTACGGCTCCGCCCGGCGGCTCTACAACTTCGACGTGGACCACGCGGGGGAGTACTGATGAGGCCGGGGCTGCGCGAGGGCGCGATCTTCGACCGCCACACGATCCACGAGATCCATCGCGCGGCGCGGGAGGGCATCTACGACATCCGCGGCTTTGGGGCCAAGCGGCGGGTGCCCCACTTCGACGATCTCCTCTTCCTCGGTGCGAGTATCTCGCGCTATCCGCTCGAGGGCTACCGCGAGCGCTGCGACACCGACGTGGTGCTCGGTGACCGCAACGCCTCGAAGCCCCTGCACCTGAAGATCCCGATCACGATCGCGGGGATGAGCTTCGGGGCGCTGTCGGCCCCCGCGAAGGAGGCGCTGGGTCGCGGCGCCAGCGCGGTGGGGACCTCGACGACGACCGGGGACGGCGGAATGACGCCCGAGGAGCGCGAGCACTCGAGCCTGCTGGTCTACCAGCTGCTGCCCTCCCGCTACGGGATGAACCCGGACGACCTGCGCAAGGCGGACGCGATCGAGATCGTGGTGGGCCAGGGCGCGAAGCCGGGCGGCGGCGGGATGCTGCTGGGCCAGAAGATCTCCGAGCGGGTGGCGGAGATGCGCGACCTGCCGAAGGGGATCGACCAGCGCAGCGCGTGCCGGCACCCCGACTGGACGGGCCCGGACGACATGGAGATCAAGATCCAGGAGCTGCGCGAGATCACCGACTGGGAGAAGCCGATCTTCGTCAAGGTCGGGGCCACGCGGCCGTACTACGACGTGGCGCTGGCGGTGAAGGCAGGCGCGGACGTGGTGGTGCTGGACGGGATGCAGGGCGGCACCGCCGCCACCCAGGAGGTCTTCATCGAGCACGTGGGAATCCCCACGCTGGCGGCGCTCCGGCCGGCCGTGGAGGCGTTGACCGAGCTCGGCATGCACCGAAAGGTGCAGCTGGTGGTGTCCGGGGGGATCCGCTCGGGGGCGGACGTAGCGAAGGCGCTCGCGCTGGGCGCCGACGCGGTGTCGATCGGAGTGGCGGCGATCATCGCGCTGGGCGACAACTCGCCCGAGTTCGAGCAGGGCTACGAGGCGATCGGCAGTGCGGCCGGGTTCTACGACGACTGGCACGAGGGGCGCGATCCGGCCGGGATCTCGACCCAGGACGACGAGCTTGCGGCCAGGTTCGACGCCGAGTTGGGCGGGCGCCGGCTGGCGAACTACCTTCGGACGATGACGCTCGAGACGCAGACGCTGGCCCGCGCCTGCGGAAAGTCGCACGTGCACAACCTGGAGGGGGAGGACCTGGTGGCGCTGACCGTGGAGGCGGCAGCGATGGCCAAGGTCCCGCTAGCCGGGACCAGTTGGATTCCCGGTTGAACGTTTGTACCAATTTGTTTAGGATCGCCGGAGTCCTCTAGCGCGCCAAACCGTGTCCTACGTCCTGACCTGTCCGAACTGCGGGCCGCGCGAGGTGACCGACTTCGGTTTCGGCGGGGAGGTCAACCCGCGGCCTCGCTCGGTGCCCTCGCAACGCGAGCTCAACACCTACAACTACTTCCGCAAGAACGTGGCAGGAGTGCAACGCGAGTGGTGGTTCCACCGCTCCGGCTGCGGCGCCTGGTTTCTGGCGGAGCGCGACACGCGAACGAACGAGGTGCTGCTGACGGAGCTGCCGGGCGAGACCGACGAGGCGCCCGGAGCGGGCCGAGCCCCGGGCGGAGTGGGCGAGCCCGCGGGCGGCGCGGGAGGGACGCTGTGAAGCGCCCGTCTCAGGGCGACGGCGACCCCATCGGCGACGCCGCGAGCCGGCATCCCGGAGCCGATGGCGGGCGCGTCCGGGTGGCTCCGTGAGCCGCCTCCCGCAGCGCGACGGCCAGCGCATCGACCGGTCCCGCGAGGTCCTCTTCACGTTCGACGGCAAGCGCGTCTTCGCCCTCGAGGGCGACACCATCGGATCCGCCCTCTTCGCCGCCGGCCGCCGCACCTTCTCGCGCTCCTTCAAGTACCACCGCCCTCGCGGCCTGTTCTGCTGCGCCGGACAGTGCCCAAACTGCCTCGTCCAGGTGGACGGCGCCCCCGGCGTGCGCGCCTGCACCGAGCCGGTACGCGAGGGCATGCGCGTCGAGCACATGAACGCGAGGCCCTCGCTCGACTTCGACGTGATGCGGGCGACCGACAAGGTCGGCACCGCGTTCACCCCGCCCGGCTTCTACTACAAGACCTTCATTCGCCCGCGGCGGCTCTGGCCGCTCTACGAGAAGGTCCTCCGCCACGCTGCCGGCCTCGGGAAGCTCCGCAAGTCACAGCGCGAGCGCGAGTGGCGCACCGAGTACCGCCGGCGTCACGCCGACGTGCTGGTCGTGGGCGGTGGGGCGGCCGGACTGAGCGCCGCGATCGCCGCGGCCGAGCTGGGCGCCGACGTCGTGCTGTGCGACGAGGGTGCTGAGCCGGGCGGCCGCCTGCTGGCCGAGGGCGGCCACGAGCACGCGCGCGAGCTGGCGTCGAAGGCACGCGCGGCGGGGGTCGAGCTGCTCTCGAACGCGCCGGCGCTGGGCGCCTTCGACGGCCTCGTCCCGGTGTGGCAGGGAGCAACGCTCCACCAGATCCGTGCGCAGCGGGTGGTGTACGCCACAGGCACGATCGAGCAGCCGCTGCTGTTCGCCGGAAACGACCTGCCGGGGGTGATGCTCTCAGGCGGAGCCCTCCGCCTGGCCGCGCTGTATGCGGTACGACCGGGCACGCGCGCAGTCGTGGCAACGGTGGACGACCGCGGACTGGAAGCCGCTGTCGCGCTGCGCGACGCGGGGGTCGAGATCGCTGCCGTCGCGGACATGCGGGGAGAGGACGCAAGCGACTCCAGTCTCGCTTTCAAGGAGGTCGAGCGGAGAAGCATCGGCGTCATGCGCGGCGCGCGGGTGGCCGCTGCCCGCGGACGCAAGCAGGTCGAGCGGGTGACGCTCGCGTCCGACCACTTCGGCGAGATGGACTTGGCCTGCGACCTCCTCGTGGTGTCCGGCGGGAGCGCTCCGGCGACGTCGCTGCTGTCACAGGCGGGCGCCCGTACCGCGTACGACGAGGAGCGCGGGGTGTTCGCGCTCGCCGATTTGCCCGAGGACGTGCTGGCCGCGGGCGAGGTGGCGGGGGCCGGAGCTCTCGAGGACGCGGAGCTCTCCGGCACGGTGGCCGGCGCGGAAGCGGCGCACGCGCTCGGCAAGGGCGACGGCGACTCCCGCGCCCGCGCCGAGGCGGGCAGGGCGCGGATGGGCGAGATCGCCCGCCGCCCGGCGAACGTGGCGGTGCCACCGCCCGTGACGCTTTCGGCAAACAGCCGCGGAGCTGGCGCGCACGGCCCGCCTCTCCGAAGCGCCGCAGGCGGGCCCGAAGCGACCACAGCCGGCCGCTCCCACCGGCGCCGCTCCGGCAAGTGCTTCGCCTGCCTCTGCGAGGACGTCACCGTCAAGGACATCCACCTCTCCGTCGCCGAGGGCTACGACTCCATCGAGCTCTCCAAGCGCTACACGACCACCACCATGGGGCCGTGCCAGGGGCGGATGTGCCAGCTGCCCGCCATTCGGCAGATGGCGGCCGAGACCGGGCAGACCCTCGCGGACGTTGGCACCACCACGTCGAGGCCGCCGTGGCATGCGGTTCCCATGGGGGCGCTCGCCGGCCGGCCCTTCGAGCCGGCCAAGCGATCCGCCATCCACGGCCGCCACCGCGACCTGAACGCCACCGTGATGTGGGCCGGCGACTGGCGGCGCGCCTACGACTACGGCGACGCCCGCGGCGAGGCCCTCGCGGTGCACGAGGCCGCCGGGCTGATCGACGTCTCCACGCTCGGCAAGCTCATCGTGCGCGGACCCGACGCGGGTGAGCTGCTCGACCGCCTCTACCCGAACCGGTTCTCGAACCTGAAGCCCGGCCGCATCCGCTACGGCGTGATCGCGAGCGACGCGGGCCGGATAGTCGACGACGGCACGATCTGCCGGCTCGACGACGAGACCTTCTACGTAACCACCACCTCCTCCGGCGCGGGCGCCGTGTATGAGTGGTTCTCGTGGTGGCTGGCCGACTGGCGTCTCGACGTGCATCTCACCGACGTCACGCAGGGCCTCGCCGCGGTCAACCTCGCGGGCCCGCGCGCGCGGGAGATCATGGGGAAGGTCACGGAGCTCGACTGCTCGAGCGAGGCCTTCACGTACCTGGACGGCAAGCAGGCGCAGGTGGCGGGCGTGAACTCGCTGATCCTCCGGATCGGTTTCGTCGGGGAGGTCGGGTACGAGATTCACTTCCCGGCTGCGCACGGCGAGCACCTCTGGGACGCGCTGCTCGAGGCGGGCGCCGAGCACGGGCTGCGGCCGTTCGGGCTGGAGCCGCAGCGGCTGTTGCGGCTGCAGAAGATGCACATCCTGGTGGGCCAGGACACCGACTCGGAGTCGACCCCGTTCGGCGCGGCGATGCCCTGGATCGTGAAGCTCGACAAGGAGGACGACTTCATCGGGAAGTGGGCGCTGGAGCGGTTGGCGGAGGACCCGCCGGAGACAGCGCTTGTGGGCTTCACGTTGGCGAACGGCGACGTGCCGACGGAGGGCGCGGCCGTGCTGCCGCACAACGGATCGCCGATGGGGCAGGTGACGAGCGCGCGCTACTCCCCCCAGCTCGGCAGGACGATCGGGATGGCGTGGGTACCGGCCGAGCTGGCACAGGACGGCGCAAGCGTGACCATCTCCGACAACGGCCGTCGCCTACGTGCCCAAGTCGTAACCAAACCGTTCTACGACCCGGACGGCGAGGTGCTCCGATCGTGAGGTGGGGTCGAGCTGCCCGCGTGAGGGCGGGGGTCCGGGGCCGGGAGGCGCTTTCGCGATGACCCTGGCCTTCCTCTCGCCTTCGGCGGACGCGCTCTGCCGCAGCCCCATGGAGCGCCAGGCCCGAGCGGCCGGCGCCTCCTTCGAGGAGCGCGACGGCTGGAACGTGCCCGTTCGCTTCGACGGCGAGGACGCCGAGCGGGAGCGGACCCGTTCGACGGTCGGGTTCGCCGACATGTCGCACCTCGGCAAGGTCGAGGTCCAGGGCGAGCATGTGCCGGAGCTCGAGCTCGGCCGGGCCACCCTTGCGGAAGGCGTGTGGTGGCTGCCCTACACACAGGAGCGAGCCGTCGCGCTCTGCGAGCCTGCCGGGCTGGCGGCGGTTCGGGAGGGCCTGGCCGGCGGGGTCGACGTCACCACCGCCTTCGCCGCCCTCGCCATCGAGGGGCCGCTCGCGCGCGAGCTCTTCGCCCGCTTCACCGCCATCGACCTCCGCGAGCAGGCCACCTTCGTCCACGGGTTCCGGCCCGGCTCCGTCGCGCGCACTCCCGGCGCCATCCTCCGCCAGGCCAATCAGCGCTGGCTCATGCTCTTCGGCGCGGCCCTCGGCCAATACATGTGGACCGTCGTGGCGGATGCGGCAGAGAGCCTCGGCGGGGGCCCGGTCGCCGCGGACGTTCTCACGCCGGTCGGCGAGAGAACGGAGGTCGCACCCCATGCGTGACCTCTTCCGCACCCGTCGCATGTGGCGCCGCCGCGGCGAGCTCAAGGACGCCTACGACGTCGTGATCGTCGGCGGCGGTTCGCACGGCCTCGCCACGGCCTACTACCTGGCACGCGACCACGGGATCGAGAACGTCGCGGTCATCGAGAAGAGCTACATCGGCTCCGGGGCCGCCGGCCGCAACACCACCATCCTGCGCGCCAACTACAAGACCGAGGAGGGCGCCCGCTTCTACGACGCCTCCCTCAAGCTCTACGAGGGCCTCGGCGCCGAGCTCAACTTCAACCTGCTCTTCTCGCAGAACGGCCACCTCACCCTGGCCCACAGCGACCGCGCCATGTTCGTCATGGCCAACCGCGCCGAGGTGAACCGGCTCAACGGGATCGACTCGCGGCTGATCTACCCCGACGAGATCGCCAAGCTCGCCCCGGCCATGCAGGTGCACAACCCTGACGCCGTCTATCCGATCATGGGCGCGCTCTACCACCCGCCCGGCGGGGTCATCCGCCACGACGCCGTCGTGTGGGGCCTCGCCCGCGGCGCCGACGAGGGCGGCGCCGAGATCCACCCCTATACCGAGGTCACCGGCCTCGAGCGGACGAACGGCAAGGTC
Source organism: Thermoleophilaceae bacterium (assembly GCA_035947555.1). Taxonomy (GTDB): domain Bacteria; phylum Actinomycetota; class Thermoleophilia; order Solirubrobacterales; family Thermoleophilaceae; genus JACVRW01. Next base: position 13,822 of record DASZJZ010000257.1, read on the forward strand.
GATGCCGTCCTGACAAACCGCGGCCGCATCAAGGCCGGCGCCGTCCTCAACTGCACCGCCGGCTGGAGCTCGCTGATCGCCGACATGGCCGGGGTGGAGCTGCCGATCACCACGCACATACTGCAGGCGTGTGTGACGGAACCGCTGAAGCCGCTGCTCGACGTGGTGATCGTCTCGTCGCAGATGCACGTCTACATCTCGCAGACCGACCGCGGCGAGTTCCTGATGGGCGCCGAGATCGAGCCCTGGACCACCTACCGGATGCACGGCACGCTCAACTTCATGCAGGAGGTGTCGCGACACACGCTCGAGCTCTTCCCGCAGCTCGAGCGCGCGCGCATCCTGCGCAGCTGGGCCGGCCTGTGCGACCTCAGCCCCGACTACAGCCCCATCCTCGGCAAGACCGAGGTGGACAACTTCCACATCAGCGCAGGGTGGGGGACGTACGGATTCAAGGCGGCGCCGATCGTCGGAAAGACGCTCGCCGAGCTGACCGCGACCGGCGCCACCCCCGCTCTGATCGAGCCGTTCGCACTGGAGCGGTTCTACGAGGACAAGCTCGTTTCGGAGCTGGCCGCGGCGGCGGTGAGCCATTGAGCAACACGAGGAGGAGAGCACATGAAGAGCAGCCTTGAGATCGCGCAGGAGGCCGAGCTCCTCCCGATCGAGACGATCGCCGAGCGGACCGGACTCCTGCCCGAGGAGTTCGAGCCCTACGGCCGCTACAAGGCGAAGGTGTCGCTCGACGTCGTCGACCGGCTGGCCGACGCCCCCGATGCGAAGATCGTATGCGTAGCCGGCGTCACCCCGACCAGGGCGGGCGAGGGCAAGACGACCACTGCCGTGTCGCTCACCCAGGGCCTCGGCGCGATCGGCAAGGAGCCCCTGCTCTGCCTGCGCGAGCCCTCGCTCGGCCCCGTGTTCGGCATCAAGGGCGGCGCCGCCGGCGGCGGGCTGGCCCAGGTGGTGCCCATGGAGGACCTCAACCTCCACTTCACCGGCGACATCCACGCGATCGGCGCCGCCAACAACCTCCTCGCGGCGCTGATGGACGCCTCGATCCTGCACGGCAACCCGCACAAGATCGACGCCCTGCGCGTGGGTTGGAAGCGCGCGCTCGACGTGAACGACCGCGCGCTGCGTGCGATCACCATCGGCCAGGGCGGGCGCGCCAACGGCTATCCGCGCGAGACCGGCTTCGACATCACGGCGGCCTCCGAGGTGATGGCGATCCTCGCCGTCGCCCGCGACCTGCACGACCTGCGCCGCCGCCTCGGCGCGATCACCGTTGCCCACTCCTTCGACGGCGGCAAGCCCGTCACCGCCGACGACCTCGGCGCGGCCGGCGCGATGACGGTCCTGCTGAAGGACGCCCTGAAGCCCAACCTGATCCAGACGCTCGAGGGGCAGCCCTGCCTCATGCACGCCGGGCCGTTCGCCAACATCGCGCACGGCAACTCCTCCCTGGTGGCGGACCTGATCGCGCAGAAGCTCGGCGACTACGTCATCACCGAGTCCGGCTTCGGCTCGGACATGGGGATGGAGAAGTTCTTCGACATCGTCTGCCGCAAGGGCGGGCTCACGCCCTCGGCCGTGGTGCTCGTGGCCACCGTCCGAGCGCTGAAGCACCACGGGGGGATCGAGGACGATCCGCGCATCGAGCGCGTGCGCGGCCTCGCCGCCATCGCCCAGGGCGCCGCCAACCTCCACCGGCACCTGGGCATCGTGCGCCGCTTCGGCCTGCCGTGCGTGGTCGCCGTCAACCGGCGCCCGGGCGACACCGACGAGGAGGTCGAGCTGGTGAAGTCCCTCGCCCTCGAGGGGGGCGCCCATGCGGCCGAGGTCAACGAGGCCTTCGAACGGGGCGGTCAGGGCGCCGCCGCGCTGGGCGAGGCCGTCGCGGACGCCTGCGAGCAGCCCAGCAACTTCAGGTTGATCTACCAGGACGACGACCCGATCGAAGTCAAGATCGAGAAGGTCGCGAAGGAGGTCTACGGCGCCTCCGGCGTCGTCCTGTACCTGGACGCCCAGCGGCGGATCAAGCAGTACCACGAGGACGGTCTCGACAAGCTGCCGATCTGCATGGCGAAGACGCACCTTTCGCTGACCGCCGACCCATCGCTCCTGAACGCCCCGGAGGACTTCGACCTGCCGGTGCGCGACATCCGCGCCTACACGGGCGCTGGCTGGCTGGTGCCGCTCTGCGGCGACATCCAGCAGATGCCCGGCCTCGGCAAGACCCCGGCCGCGCTGAACGTGGACATCGACGACGAGGGCCGCACCGTCGGGCTGTTCTGACGCCGGCTGTCCGGCCCTGTGGGGTCTATGTCCCCACTAGGCCGGGCAGTCCTCGTTCGGCTGCGGCGAGGGCTGGCCCGGCTTGGGCGGTGGCGCCGGCGGGATCTCGATCCGGCTCAGGACATTGCCCTCCGCGTCGAACGCCTCCGCAGCCGACACCATGCACTGGCCCGGGAAGGGAGCGATCCAGAAGCGGCCGCGGAAGCCGAGCACCGGTGGGCTGGGGAGGAGGCGAGCCTCTCGTGGTTGGCCGGCGCCGAACGTCACTTCAACACGGACCACCGGGAGGGCGGCCATGCCGTGAGCAAAGCTCCCGCGGTGGCGCGCGTAGAAGAACCCCAGGCTGAGCGCCTCCCCGCCGAGGCCGCCCCCGCAGCCCTCGCCACTGCCGCCGGGCCGCTTGCCGCGGAGGGCCCTGGTCCGCAACCCGGTGCAGAACCCGCCGAAGCGACCGCGACGCGAGTAGAGCGTCCAGCGCGCCTTCGAAGTACGGCCGCGTCCGACGACGATGTTCGACGCGCCGATCCGGATCGGCGCCGTGGCCCGGATCGGATTCGGCGAGCCGTCCTGGCCGCTCTCGCAGTGCATGCGCGCGACGAGCCTCCAGTCGCCGCGGCCGACCTCGTCGCGCCGGGGCACCCACGTAAAGCGGAAGCGCCCACGCGGCCCGACACGGTCCGTCCCTATGCGGAAGGCGTTCTGGTCGGAGCGGAGCGAGAGCCGCACGGTGCGGCTGCAGAACTCGATGACCGGCCAGCCGCGCCCCTTGACGACGAGCGTCTTGCCGAAGGCGACCGGGTTGGGGTTGGCTGTGACCCGCGGCTCGGCGGCGGCCCCGGCCGGAAACGCCGGTGCCACCGCCGCGAGAACGACGAGCAGCGAGGAGACCGCGAGCCGGCGTGACACGGCGTGATGCTAGCCCACCGAGCCGACCGCTCATCCCGCTTCCCGGGCCCCGCCCCGTCGCTCGTCAGCACCAGCGCTTCGCGCCTCACCCGGCTCGGGGGCGCTGGAGGCCGGGTTAGTATCCGCCCGAATATGTCCAACGGGCCGGAGAGCGCCGCCTTGCGGCCTGAGACGAGGCCGTCGCTGGTGGACGTGGCCGAGCGGGCGCTGCGGAGCTGGCTGGCGACCGGCCGCCACCGGTCCGGCGAGCGGCTGCCTCCCGAGCAGGAGCTGTCCGCCCATCTCGGCATATCTCGCGGGACGCTCCGCACTGCGCTGCGCAGGCTCGAGGAGAGCGGCGAGATCGTACGCCGCCAGGGCAGCGGCACCTACGTCGGCCGGGCGGCCACGACCTCGCTGGAGGAGGGGCTCGAGAAGCTCATCTCCTACAGCGAGCTCGCCCGCCGGCGCGGGGTGACGCTCGAGCTGGACGAGCTCGAGGTGCAGCAGACCCGGCTCGGGCCGGAGGTGGGCGAGGTGTTCGGCCTCGACGCGGACACCGCCGCCGTGACGACCACGCGCGTGCTGCTGATGGACGGCGAGCCGGGCGCATGGATGCGCGACGTGGTGCATCCGGACGTCGAGCTGCCGTCGCCCTCGCGGCTCCGCCAGGCGCTGGAGCGCGGCCAGATGGTGCTGGACGTGCTGCTCAAGGCCGGCGTGCCGGTCGCCTACACGCGGGCCCACATCACGGCGCGCGTGCTCACCCGGCGCGACCGCGTCGGCAAGGCCCTGGGCGTGACCGACACGGTGGCGGCGCTCGAGATCGACCACGTCACCTGCACCGCCGAGGGAACCCCGGTGGAGCACTCCACCGACATCTTCCTGCCCCGCAGCCTCGACCTGCACGTGATGCGGTGGCTCGAGGACGTGCCGCCAGTGCCGGCGATCGGACGCGCGGCGCGCGCCTGACGCCCTAGCCCGCCCGGCGGCTCTCCTCGCCGAGGGCCCACAGCGAGCCCTCGCCTACCGGCTGCCGGCTGACGCGACCCTCACCGGTGGCCTCGATCAGCGCGGCCTCCGCGGCCTTCAGGTCCGGTACGGCCAGGTGCTCCGCCATCACGGCGGCCACCTCGGCCTTGGTCAGGGGGTAGGGAAAGGCGCTCAGCACCTCGATCGGGTCGCCGGCGGGCGGCCGGCGCTCGAGCGTGGGGTCCAGGTTGGCGATCACCACGTCGTAGGCCTCGAGCGGCTGGAAGCCGCCGGCCTCCAGCTTCTGCCCGTCATCCGCTTCGAAGACGAGCGACGGCGCCGTGTAGCGAACCGCCCCGTCCGTGTTGGCCGCCCGGCCCTGAAACTCGGTGGGCGACCCGGCCGCCGTGCGGGCCGTGGCGCGGTCGGCCTCGTAGGCCTCCACCACCTCGGGATCGTCGATCCGCTCCACGACCGCGTCGGCGTCGAGGCCATCGACGGTCGCGAGCGCCGAGCGCAGCATGTCGGGGTCGTCCAGCGTGCCGGTGGTTGTGAACTGCGCGAACTGCAGGGCCCGGAAGGCGGCGAGCTCGAGCTCCGGCGCGGCCAGCCGCGTGGCCACCACCGCGCGGCAACCGGGCGAAGTGGCGCTCAGCCGAGCCTTCGGTGTGATCTGAAACGGCATCCCGAAGCGCCGGAAGCGCTCATAACCGATGGCCGAGCGCGTCGGCGTGTAGCCGCGCGCCGCATACTGGGCGGCCTCCTCGGTCAGCCCGATCATCACGAGCGTCCAGCGGAGCTGGTCGCCGTAGCGCCACCGAAGCGTCGTGTGGGCGGGCCACGCGGAGTACGCCCAGGGGCAGCCGGGATCGGTGAAGTGCGTCACGCCCAGCACCCCGCCGACCCTATACAAATTTGCTCAAACCGCTGTTATGATCGGCCGCGCGTTCCCGTGCGGTAGGTGCCCCACGATCTTCGGAGGAGTTGAATGAGCGACAGCGTCGCCGTCGACGCAGCTGCCCCCCTCACCTTCGGGGGCACCGTCCAGACCGTCTTGGAGACCCCGAGGTCGACGCCGCCGCCCCAGACCCTCGAGGAGGCTCGCAACGCTCCGGGCCGCCGGGAGCAGATCGAGGCCATCACGAAGCGCATCCAGGCCGAGGGCATCAAGTACGTCTTCTTCCAGCAGGTCTCGATCACCGGTCGCGTGATGGGCAAGGGCGTGGTGGCCGACTTCTTCCCGCAGGTGGCCGAGAAGGGCTACCAGCTCGTCTACGGCGCCACCGCCAACCTCTTCACGGACCGGGCCGGCGACTACATCGGCTTCGGCCCGGAGGAGTCGGAGCTCGCCGCCATCGCCGACCTCGACACCTTCGCGCCGCTTCCCTGGGACCCGCGCGTAGCGCGCGTGCTGTGCGACTGCTACGACACCGAGACCGGCGAGCTGCTCGACGCCGACCCGCGCCAGAACCTGAAGCGCGTCGTCGCGGAGTTCGAGCAGGAGCTCGGCTACAGCTTCCTGATCGGGATCGAGCCGGAGATGATGTGGCTCAAGCGCCCGGAGGAGGGCTCGGCCCCGGACGGGGTCACGAAGCCCTACTGCTACCACATCCACCAGTTCGAGGAGCTGCGTCCGGTCCTCCTCGACGTGATCGAGTACGGCCAGGCGCTCGGGCTCGACATGAGCTACGGCGACCATGAGGACGCCCCCGGGCAGCTCGAGCTGAACTTCCGCTTCGATCGCCCGGTCAAGACGGCCGACAACATCACGACCTACCGCCAGATCTGCGCGGCGGTGGGACGCAAGCACGGACTGCTGCCGAGCTTCATGCCGAAGCCGTTCACGGGTGTCTCGGCGAACGGCCACCACCACCACTTCACGCTCGTCGACGAGGACGGGAACAACGTGTTCCACGATCCCGACGGTCCGGCGCAGCTGAGCGAGACGGCCCGCCACTTCCTCGGCGGCATGCTCGACCACTTCGGCGCACTCATGTGCGTCGGCAACCCGACGGTCAACTCGTACTGCCGCATGTGGGACTTCGGCTTCTGGGCACCCGTCTACAAGAACTGGGGCTGGCAGAACCGCACCTGCACCGTGCGGGTGGCGTCCGGCGGCCGTTTCGAGTACCGCGGCGTGGACTCCTCCTGCAACCCGTACCTCACCGTCGCCGCCCTGCTCGTGGCCGGCCTCGACGGCATCCGCAAGAAGAGCGATCCCGGCGAGCCGCAGAGCGCCAACACCTACGACCTGCTCCAGCAGTCGAACGGCGCTACGCGGCTCGAGCGCGTGCCGGACAGCCTCGGTGACGCCCTGATCGCCCTCGAGAAGGACGAACTGCTGCGCGACGGCGCCATGCCGGGCCGCCTCTGGAAGGTGTTCCATCACTACAAGCGGGACGAGTGGGAGCGCTATCTCGCCGCGGTGACCGACTGGGAGCGCGAGGAGTACCTGGAGGTGCTCCCCTGATGTGCGGCATCGCGGGCATCATCTACCGCGACGGGGGAGGGGAACGGCTGGTCGGCCGTGACATGACGGCCATGCTGCAGGCGATGAAGCACCGTGGCCCGGATTCCACCGGCTACGCGCTCTACCGGCCGGCCGCGGACGACGGATACGTGATGCACGTGAAGCTCGCGGAGTCGAACGGGCATCAGGACTTCGACTTCGCCCAGCGGCTCAGGAGGCAGCGGAGCGACGTGGAGTCGCGGATGCGCTCGATGGGCGCCCAGATCGGCGAGGTGAAGCCCACCACGGAGCATGCGATGACGGTCACGTTCGGGTTCGACGGCGACCTCAAGCAGCTCGCCGACTACGTCGAGGACGTGCGCGGCACGGAGGTCCTGTCGCTCGGCCGGGCGCTCGAGATCGTCAAGGACCTGGGCGACGCGAAGACCGTGGCGGCGGACTACGGGCTGGACGGCTTCGTCGGCACCCACGCGATCGGGCACGCCCGGATGGCGACGGAGTCGGACGTGGACATCGCGAACGCCCACCCGTACTGGGCCTACCCGTTCCCGGACGTGGCCGTCGTCCACAACGGGCAGCTGACCAACTACCACCAGTGGAAGCGGCGCCTCGAGCGCGCCGGCCACCGGTTCCAGTCGCTGTGCGACTCCGAGATCATCGCGGTCTACCTCGCCGAGCGGATGGCGAAGGGTGAGTCCCTGGAGGAGGCGATGCAGCGCAGCCTCCACGAGCTCGACGGTGTCTTCACCTACATATGCGTGACCGAGGACGCGCTCGGGGTTGCCAAGGACGAGCTCGGCGCCAAGCCGCTCGTGCTCTACGAGTCCGACGACATCGTCGCGCTGGCGAGCGAGGAGATCGCGATCCGCAAGGTGATCGACCGCGAGATCGAGACCTACGACCCCTACGAGGGGGAGGTGATGGTCTGGAAGCGGTAGAGACCCTCTACGACCCGCGCGGGCTGGTCGAGCTCGACGGGCGGGTCCCCAAGGTCTCGGAGATCGACGGCGAGCGGGCGCAGTTCGACGCCCGCGACCTCACCACGCGGAAGATCAACGCGGAGCTCAAGTGGCTCCTGTACGACCAGGGCGTGAAGGACGTGACCGTCCTGAATCCAAGCGCGCGGCATTCGCTCGGGGTGGGGATCCTGACGCGGTGTCGCGTGACCTTCGAGGGAAGCCTGGGCTACTTCGGCTGCGGCCTGATCGACGGCCCCGAGGTCCAGGTGAACGGCCGCGTGGGGTGGTCCGTGGCCGAGAACATGATGTCGGGCGTCGTCGTGATCGAGTCGAACGCCGGCTCGCTCGCGGGGGCCGCACTGCGCGGCGGCGACCTGGTCGTGAAGGGCCAGGTCGGCGCCCGCACCGGCATCGACCAGAAGGGCGGCACGATCATCGTGCTCGGGAGCGCCGGCTCGATGACCGGCTTCATGATGCAGCGCGGCCGCCAGATCATCCTGGGCGACGTGGGCCCCGGCCTCGGCGACTCGATGTACGACGGCACGATCTACGTGGGCGGCAAGGTGGCCTCGCTCGGGATCGACTGCGTGCCGGGCGAGTGGACCGACGCCGACACCGAGCTGATCGAGCGCAAGTTCCGCATCTACGGGCTCGGCGA
>DASZJZ010000258.1:0-4527 GCA_035947555.1 Thermoleophilaceae bacterium
CGCCGGCCCGCGGCGGCCGCCGCGGAGCGTCCGGCGCCGCCGGCAGCGATGGCCGCGCCGATCGCCGCCGCTGCGCCCAGGTCGAACCTGAACGCCAACGCCACTCCCGCGAGCGCTCCGGCACCGGCCGGCGACCGCCGCGCCAGGAGCAGCGCTCCGAATGCGAGTGCCAGTGCGGGCGCGTTTGGGTGCGGGAGCGTCGGGTGCGCCATCACCGCCACCACCGCCAGCCAGGCACCCAGCGCCAGCGGCTCGGGCGCCTCGCGCCGCGCGATCGCGTAGGCCAGCACGCCCACGAGTGCGTCGAGCGCCACCCTCACCACCCGCCAGGCGAGCAGCGACGGGCCGAACACGGCGTCGAGCAGGCCCGTCAGGTAGTACTGACCGGGTCCGTAGTTGGCATAGAAGTCGCGGTAGGGCAGCTGGCCGTCGGTCACCCGCGCCGCGGCCTGGAGCACGAGGCCCTCGTCGTGCGGGTTGATCCCGTGGAGGATCGTCAGGCCTGAGAGCAGGGCGCCGAGGCCGAAGAGGAGCGCGAAGAGCCACCAGCGCGCGGCGGGGGCGCCGCGCGGGGGCGCCGCGCGCGCGTCCTCCTCGCGCTCAGGCACGGTGCCGCAGGATGCGCGCCACGTGGCGGGGCAGGCCGCGGGCTGCTTCTCGCAGTCCGCCGTGCTCTCGCAGGGCGGCGAGCACGTCCGGATACTGGCCGTAGGTGGCGCGGGCCAGGGCGCCGCGCGGCGGCCGGCGCCGCGGCCGGCGCTCGTGCTCGAGACAAAAGCGGACGAGCGGCCGCGCGCACTCCGACCAGCGGAGCGAGGGCGTGAGCTCACGCACCCGCTGGGCCGCGGCGCCGTACGCGCCTGGGTCGTCGAGCAGCTCGGCGAGGGCGGCGGCGAAGCCCTCGTCGTCGCCAGGCGACACTACGCGCCCGAGGCCGTGACGCTCGACGAGGTCGCCGATCGAGTCGCCGCCCGACACCACGGACGGCAACCCGGCCCAGAAGTGGTCCAGCACCCGGGTGCGGTAAGAGAAGCGCGCCTCGAGGTGGTCGTGGTGGGCGCAGACACCGACGTCCGCCTCGGTCAGATACGCCTCGCGCTGGCCGTAGGGGACCCAGCCGCGGTTGAAGTGCACCGACTTCCCGTCGAGCCCCCGCTCGCGCGCGAATGCGATCGCGGCATCGGCACTGGTGGGCACGTCGCCCGGGTCGGAGGCCGGCCGGCCGGTGCCCAGGAACACCAGGTGGACGTGGCGGCCGCCCGCACGCAGCCGCTCCACCGCGCGTATTGGCGTGATCGCGTCGAGCCAGCGCCACACCCCGCCGGCCCAGATCAGCACGCGGTCGTCCGGCCCGATGCCCGGCCACACACCCCTGAGCACCGGCTCCGGCGATGGCCGAGGCGGCCGGTCGGGCAGCCCGAACGGCACCACGTCGACGAAGGAGCGAAAGGTGGGGTCCGCGCGGTAGCGCTCGGGGTCGATCAGGCCGGCTAGTCCGAGGCCGCCGAGCCACATGTCGCGCTGCTTCTCGCTCGCGCACAGCACCAGATCCGCGACCGCGCACTGGCCCAGCATCGATCTCCAGGCACGGCGCTGCGACGACTCTCCCCCGCCGTCCATCGCCTCGAGCACCTCGATCATCTGCGGGTTGTAGAGGTCGGCCACGAAGCGGACGGGCATGCGCGCGACGTAGCGGAGCAGCTGCGGCGGGAGGCGCTGGGCCACGACCACGTCGTGACGGCGCACCGCCTCGAGCAGGACGTCGAAGTCGGACAGACCGGCCTCGATCAGCTCGCCGGGCACCGCCGCCGGGTCGCTCGGCCCGGGCGCGGCCACCGCCACCTCGCAGTGCTCGGCAACGGCGCGGGCGAGCTCGACCACGCGGATCGCGGGCCCGGCCATCGCCTCGCCCACCGGCTCGGCGGAGACGAAGAGCACTCGCGTCACGGCCGCGCCCTCCTCTCGCCGACGCGCCCGACGGACACATACAGCACGCGCGTCACGGCCGCGCGCCCCTCTCGCCGACGCGCCCGGCCGACACGAGCAACACGCGGCTCACGGCCCGGCCGGCGCCCGGCCTCGCAGGCGAAAGAAGAAGCGCGGCTTCACGAGGCCCGCGCTGTCGAGCCAGCGGTGGAGCTGCCGCAGCGGCGCCGGCAGCACGTGGCCGGCCAGGTGACGGTCGATCGGCGCCACCTGCTCCACCACCGAGCTCCCGAACACCCCGTCGAGCAGCTCGCGCAGCGACGACTCCGTGAAGAACTGCTTGTGGTCGACGTCGAGCATGTGGCTGAACTCCACCGGCACGTCGCCGAAGTCCTGCGTGCAGTTGGGGGTCGTCACGAGCACGTTGCGGCGCGCGACGCGGCGCGCCTCGTGCAGGAGCCGGGCGGGGTCGTCGAGGTGCTCGACCACCTCCAGCAGGATGACGGTGTCCACGGACCCGTCCGGGAGCGGCAGGTGCTCGCCGTCGTAGACCTGAGCGTCCACTCCGATCGAGCGGGCCCGCTCGACGTACTCGGCCACCACGTCGAGCGCCTGCACCTCGAGCCCGCTTTCCGCCAGGACCTTGCTGTAGCCCCCGAGTCCGCAGCCCAGGTCGAGCACCGAGCGGCCGGCGTGCTCGCGCACGAAGTCGACGAGCGCGGCGTCCACCTGCGCCATCGGGTCGGCGTCGCTGTACCAACTGCGGGTGTCGCGCGGGCCGCGCCTCACGCCCGCACCCCGGCCACGAGCTCGCGGCTCGCGGGACTCGTCACCCACAGCAGCCCCGCGTAGAGAGCGGCTCCGAGCGGCAGCAGCGCCACCACCGGCGCGTCCCGCAGCAGCCACAGGAGCCCGCCCATGGCCGCGGCGGCCACGACTGCGGGGACGAGCGTGCGGGGCGCGGGGAAGAAGTCGAAGTAGCGCCGCATGAGCACGTACGAGCCGGCCAGGATCAGCACCTCCGAGGCGACGGTCACGGCGGCGGCGACCACTATGCCGTATCGCGGCACGAGCAGCAGGTTGAGGCCCACGTTGAAGACGAGGGCCGTGACGTTCAGCCAGAGAGCGCTCATCTGCCGGTCCTTGGCGATCAGGGCGTAGCCGAACACGCCGTTGATCCACGCGAGCGCGCCGGCCGCGAGAAGGATGCGGAGCGGCGTGGCGGCGTCCTCGAAGTCGTCCCCGGCGGCCAGCTCGACCAGCTCCGGGGCAACGGCCAGCCCGCCGGCCACCAGCGGTGCTCCCAGCACCACGAACAGCTCGGTGGAGAGCTGGATCGTGCGGCGCGCGCGCGGCTCGTCGTTTGCCACCGCTTGCGACAGGAGCGGGAACGTGGTCGTGAGGAAGACCGTCCCGAACACCAGGGTGAGCTCGAGCATGCGGTAGGCGAGCGTGTAGAGGCCGACCTGCTCGTAGGGCTCGTACAGCGAGATGATGAGGGTGTCGGCCCGGAAGTACAGCTCGTTGACGGCGAGCGCGAGGCCGAGCGGCAGCGCCGTGCGGAGGAGGGCGCGCCACACCGCCGGGTCGGCGCGCGGGCGCAGCCTGGCGAGCGGACCGGTGAGCAGCATCGTGGTGAGGGCGGTGACGAGCGCGCCCGCGGCGGCGGCGCCCATCACGGCGTAGAAGCCGAGGTCGAGTGCTGCCACCAGCGCCACGGCGCCGAGGGCCACGGCCCGGCCGAGCACGTCGCCGGCCACGGCGCGGCCCATGCGGAGGCGGGACTGGAGCACCGCGACGAAGGTGCTGTTCAGCATCCCGAAGAGGAGGGGCAGGCCGGCGAGGAGGATGGCCACGCGGACGTCCTCGTCGTAGGGCAGCAGCAGGCTGATCGCCGCGGCCACGACGATGACGGCCGCGGACAGGAGCAGCCGCAGGGTCAGCGTGTTGCCGACGAGCTCCTCCGTCCGCTCGGGGTCGCGGCTGATGTCGCGCACCACGATCGTGAAGAGGCCCACGTCGGCGAGCACGGCGAAGAGCTGCATGTAGGTCAGGGCGAGCGTGTAGCGGCCGTAGTCGTCGGGGCCCAGGTAGCGGGTGATGACCGCGATGGAGACGAGGCCGATGGCGAGCACCGCGGCCTTGCCGCCCACCTGGACGGCGGTGTTGGACGCGACGAGGCGGCGGGTGGAGCTCACCGCCGGCCCCGAGCGGCTGCGAGGGTGCGCCAGCAGGCGACCATGAGCAGCACGACCGCCCCGACAGCGACCCAGTGGGCTGAGATCAGCTCGGTGCTGTACTCGAAGTTGAAGCCGCCGCGGTCCCGTGGAGTCTGGACGAGGTAGAGGACCGGGACGACGATGCCGAGAAGCCCGGCGGCGACGAGGGTGAGAAGCCGCGAGCCGAGACCGCGCCAGAGGATGAATGTGAGGAGCGGGAAGAGGACAACCGACGTGCGGGCGGCGAAGAGGACGGCCAGGGGCGCGGTGAGGACGAGGGCGATGAGGGCGGCGCGAGGCAGCGAGAGTGGGCGCCGCTCGTCGGCGGGGAGCGGGGCAGCGGAGGCGGCGGCAGCGCTCCCGGCGGGGGCGGCGGCAGCCC
>DASZJZ010000259.1:0-7329 GCA_035947555.1 Thermoleophilaceae bacterium
CCTACTCCTTGCGATAGCGCTTCCGCCGCGCCTCCACGTCCTTCAGCACCGGGTCGAGGATCTTGCTGCCCTGGACCACGCGCTCGGAGAGCGTCTCGTACGCCACGTCCTGCGCCTTGGCGGCCTCCTCGGTCTCGCCGCGTTCGGCGTACATGTCGCTCAGGCCGTCCACCTGGCGCTTCCAGCGGATGTGGCCGAGCGACTCCACGGCCTCCTCGGGCTGCGCGATCAGGGCCTCCTGCAGCAGGGCCTGGCCCTCCTCGGGCCTCGCCTTGTCGATCTCGACGTGCATCCGCGCCTCGCCGGCGCCCTCGTCCGGCTCGAGGCGCTTCGTGTCGCGCGCGGCCACGTTGCCGAGCGCCAGCCTTGCGTGGAGCGCTGCGCGGCTGTCGTCGAGCCGCTCGGTGACCTCGCGCAGGATGTCGTTGCCGCCGTCGAGCACGCCGCTGCCGTTGAACGCCAGGATGCGGCCCACCTCGTCGCTGAAGTACTCGCCGGCGATCCGCTCCTGCTCGCTGTCGCGCGGGGGCTCGACGCGCAGGCGCATCGGGTTGGAGACGACCTCCTCGCCGTCCACCAGCACCACCACCTGGACCGTGTAGGTGCCCGGCTCGGCGATCTCCCAGCCCTCCACGCCGGCGAACATCCGCAGCGGCGCGTACATCGACACCTCGGGCTCGATCACCGTCTTGTTCGGGCGCATGCACCGCCGCGAGTAGGGCCGGACCTGGCGGACCGGGCCGCGCTCGCGCTGCACGAAAACGGCCATGCTGTCGCCGAAGGCGAGCGCCTGGCGGTCCACCAGCTTCGGGTCGAGCGACGCGTTCGTCAGCTTCAGCTCGAGCGCCACCGGCTCCATGAACTCGAACACGGCTCGCTCCCGGTTCGCTCGGAGGCGGAGCTTGAGGCCGGTCTGGAGCTCGGGGTCGACGAGGCCGTGGTCGAAGAAGAACGGCCGCTCGCCCGGCTTGACGAAGGCGGGATGCGCGTGGCGCAGGAACGTGAGCTCCTGGCTCGAGAAGCGGTAGCGGAACCGCTTGAAGAAGGCGCGCGGCCCGCCCTGCACGAGGAACGGATAGTTCATGAAGCTGCGCGCCTCGTACTCGTCCTCGAGCGGGATCCAGCCGAGGTCGAAGATCGACTTGTCGAACGAGTGGGCGAGGTTGAAGGCGTGCCCGATCTCGTGGACGGCCGTGAAGAAGGTCTCCCGCCGCCGCCAGGCCGGGTGGTTCGGCGTACCGGGCGGAGGCGTGTTCGCCGCGATGGCGTCGTCGAACAGGGCGCAGCCTTGGCGCTCCTCCGGTCCGGCATGGCCGAGGAAGGTGTCGAACATGATGCCGAGCAGGTACTCGCCCGGGATGGGCGGCCCGCCGGGGTGCTCCGGAGGCAGGTCGTCGTGGAGGCCGGCGTAGAAGGCCCAGACCGCCCACTGCGCCCTGGGGGCGAAGCGCGACCAGTACACCTCCATGGCGTCGTGGAGCTCGAAGTCGCTCCAACTTGCCTTGACCCCCGACGCCTGGATGGGCACCGGCCCGCCGGGCGAGAGCCGGACGTCGAACCCCGCCCGCTCGTAGATCTTCTCGATCGTCACCGTCTCGCAGGTGAGGCCGCTCGGACGGTCGGGGTGCTCGCATGTGTCGACCTCGAGCACCGGCGTCACGCCCTGCTCCCAGTCGAGCTCGAGGCTGACGGGCCGCGAGCGCATGCTCTCCTGGCTGAAGGCGAACTTGCGCACGCGCGGGTCGCCGCCGGGGCGGTGCATGGTGAGCTTAGCCCTGTGCTGTTCCGGCGTGGCGCCGCGGGTGAGCTGGACGGTCACCTGCTCCCAGGGGAAGCGGACGCCCGGCGAATGCTCGAAGAAGATGGGGCCGCGCCAGCGGTTCGGGCCGATCTGCTTCACCTCGGCCGCCCAGTGCATGCGGGCCCGGAGGGGCCGGTAGACGGTGCCGCTCGCGACCATCTGGGGGTAGCGCCCGTCTACGTCGATGCGGAGCTCCTCGAGCACATTGGCCGGCTGCGGGTCGCGCAGGTAGAGGCCGCTGACTGGCACGGCGGGGGCCGCCACAGGCGCGGCCGGCGCGGCGGTGACGGCGGGGGCAAGGGCGGTCGGGTCAGCGCCGTCGCCGTTCATGTCCAGTGGATCGCCGCCGTTGCCTTCCACCGCCGCAGCGGTGTCGGCCAGGGTCTCGGCATCGTGCTCGGGCATGCATTCCTCCGTTTCCTCGCAGGCCAGGGCCGGGCAGCGGGCGCGTGGGGGGCGCGAGTGCGAGTCGGGCTGCGAGTGAGTCGTTGCCTACTTGGCGTCCTTATAGACCGAGCGGGACCCCCAGGTCAAGGAGTGCCGCGCGCTCGGGAGGTTCGCGAATGGAAGGGGTGCCGATCCAGTGCAGTTGCTCGCCACCGGCCGGTTCCGCGCCTCCGGGCGACAGCCGGCGCTCGGGGGCCTATCCTCGGTAATTGACAAGCCGCCCGTCTGGTTCTCCGTCCCTCTTCCTTTCGAGTGGCTCCAGCTCAAAGGGGCGGAAGGGGTCGACATGGATCACACCCACCAGCTATCGATCGGTCACGCCGATCGCCGAGGGCTCGAGCTTCAGGAGATCACCAACGCGATGGTGCGGCTCTACAAGGAGCTGTTCGGTCGCGGCCCGACCAAGGCGCGCACTGACTACGCGGGCCCCGACACCATCGTCGCGACCGTCCAGAACAGCCTTACCGCCGCCGAGCGGGCGATGATCGGCCTCGGCGAGCACCATCGCGTGCGCGAGATACGGATGTTCTTCCAGCACGCGAGCGAGCGCGACTTCGTGGACGCGGTCGAGCGGATCACCGACCGCAAGGTGTGGGCCTTCGTGAGCGGCACCAGCACCGAGCAGGACGTGTCGGCCGAGGTGTTCTACCTCGAGCCGGTGCCGGCGCCCGGCCCGCCGGAGACGGGGCGGTAGCTTCCCCGTCGATGGGGCAGTACCACTGGGAGCCCGACAGCTATCTCGCGCTGATGCACGAGGAGGTGCCCGACTACGAGCGCCTTCAGGAGGAGACGGCGGCAGCCGTTGGAACGGACGCCGGGCGGCTGCTCGAGCTCGGCACGGGAACCGGTGAGACGGCTCGGCGGGTGCTCGCTCGCAACCGGTCGGCGATGTTGGTGGGGCTCGACGCGAGCGACGGTTCGAGGTGGTCTTCTCGGCGCTCACCGTTCACCACCTCGACGACGCCGGCAAGGCGGACCTGTTCCGGCGCGTGGCCGCCGCGTTGGGGCCGGGCGGGCGTTTTGTACTCGCGGACGTCGTGGTGCCCGACGACCCCTCGGCCGCGGTGACGCCGATCGACGGCGACTACGACAAGCCGAGCAGCGCGGCGGACCAGTTCGGGTGGTTGTCGGACGCGGGCCTTCGGCCCGGCGTGGCCTGGAGCCACCGCGACCTGGCGGTGCTGGTCGCCCATACCCCAGGCTTGTAAGCGCTCCCGAACCGGCCCGCGGCACGGACTTCGACACGCGAGCCCGGCCGCGCTGTGGCGCGTCGGACGCCGCGATCCAGGCCGGCGGCGCCGATACGTGTCCGGCGCGCACCAGGCTCGGAAGGGGTGAAGCGGATGCCACTCGGCGAGGCTGACGCACCCAAGAAAGGAAGGTCCGCATGCGCGATGCTCGCCGTGCGCGGGATCGGCTTCGGGCTCGCCGGCGATCCTCAGGAGCCGTAGCTGACGCTCAGGTCACCCACGCCGTCGATGTGACCCTCGAGACGGTCGCCCGGCTCGACCCGGCCGACCCCCTTGGGTGTGCCGGTCATGATCAGGTCGCCAGGACGCAGCGCGACAAGCGTGCTCAGGAAGCTGATCGTTTCGGGCACCTTCCAGATCTGCTGGTCGAGGTCGCCCTCCTGGCGCGGCTCCCCATTGATGCGAAGCCACACAGCCCCCTTGACCGGGTGGCCGATGTCCTCCACGGCGCGGATCTCGCCCGTCGGCGCGGACTGGTCGAAGCCCTTCGCCATGTCCCACGGACGGCCCATCTTCTTCGCCTCCGCCTGCAGGTCACGGCGCGTCATGTCGAGCCCCACCGCGTACCCGAAGACGTGGTCGAGGGCCATCTCCACAGGGATGTCGCGGCCGCCCTCTCCGAGCGCGACCACCAGCTCGATCTCGTGATGCAGGTCCTTCGTGTGGGTGGGAAACGGCAGCGCGCCCGCCGGCACGACCGCGTCGGCCGGCTTCATGAAGAAGAACGGGGGCTCGCGGTTCGGGTCGTGTCCCATCTCGACCGCGTGCTCGGCGTAGTTGCGCCCGACGCAGAACACCCGGGCGACGGGGAAGACCGCATCCGTGCCGGCCACCGCGACAGTGGTGACGGGAGGCGGCGCGATCGCGTACGCCGCCGACCGGTCAACGGCTGGATGCATAGAACGCCACCTTTCGCTCGAAGTAGGCGACCGCCTCGGAGGCCATGAAGGCGAACGTGAACAGGATGATGAGCAGCGCCCAGAACTCCGGCATCAGGAAGTTTCGGGAGTACAACTCGAACAGGTAACCAACCCCGAGCACGGCGATGAGCAGCTGGCCGATGATCACGCCCTTCAGCCCGCGGATCAGCCCGAGGCGGATGCCGGCAAGCAGCTCGGGCAGAGCCGCATGCAGGACGATCCGGGAGTACAGCACCCGCTTCGTGGCGCCGAAGGACCGGCCCATCTCGACCAGCGAGGGGTTGACCCGCTCAACGCCGACCTGGGTGTCGAGCGCGATGACCCAGACCGAGAACAGGAACACGGTCACGATCATCGTCTCCAGCCCGAAGCCCAGCAGAGCCATCAGCGCGGGCACGATGGCGGTCAGGGGCGAACTCTCGAAGATGTTCACCCACATCCCCATCACCGAGCCGACCGCGCGGCTCGTGCCCATCAGCATGCCGACGCCGATGCCGATGGCGAAGGACAGCCCCATCCCGATCAGGAACGCCTGCAGCGTGATCCACGCCGCGTCGGCGAAGGTCCCCGACGACACGACCTCGGGGAAGGCGGTGATCACCTCGCTGAACGGCGGGAGGAGCGAGACCAGGTCGAGCTGCCCGACGACCTCCCATATCGCGAACCACACCAGCAGCGAGAACGCCATCGGAATGCGGTGACCGCGCAGCTCCACGTCAGCGCTCCAGGTAGCCGCGCAGCTCGTGCCAGATCTGCTCGACCCAGTCGAGGTAGGCGGGGTCGCGCCGGATCTCGTCGGAGCTGCCGCTGCGGTCGACCCCCGGGCGCACCACCTTCGACACGCTCGACGGCCCCCGGGTCAGTAGGACGACCTGGTCGGAGACGTAGACGGCCTCCTCGATCGAATGGGTCACGAAGATCACGGTCTTGTTCTCGTCGCTGAGCAGCCGCAGCAGGTCGTCCTGGAACTGGCGGCGGATCTGCTCGTCGACCGACGCGAATGGCTCGTCCATCAGCAGGATGTCGGCGTCCACCGCGAGGGCCCGGGCGAGGCCGACGCGCTGCCGCATCCCGCCGGAGAGCTGGTGGGGGTAGGAGTCCTCGAAGCCCGACAGCCCCACCTTGTCGACATACGCCCGCGCGATGTCCTCGCGCTCCTCGCGGGGCAGCCCGCGCAGCTCCAGGCCGAAGGCGACGTTGCGCAGCACCGTCGCCCATGGCATCAGCGCGAAGTCCTGGAACACGAACGCGCGGTCCGGCCCGGGCCCCGTGACGGGGACGCCGTCGACGTCGACCCGCCCCGACGTCGCGTCCACCAGTCCCCCGATGATCTTCAGCGTCGTGGTCTTCCCGCACCCGCTGGGGCCGATGATGCTGGTGAGCTCGCCCCGGGGCACGTCGAAGGTGAGGCCGCCCAGGGCGCGCACCCCGCCAGGGAACTCCTTGACGAGGTCGACGATGCGGACGGCGGGATCCCGCCCGTCCGCCGCCGGGGCGCCCACACCGGGCTCGGAGGTGATGCTCGCCCGGTCGGTCATATCGCCCTCATCTCGGGACGGAACAGGCGCCGCTCCAAGTTCTGAAGCAGCGTCACGCTGACGCTCGCGACCAGGATGATGGACAGGATGGCCGCGAACATCTTGGGATAGTCGGCGCCGGACCGGTAGAAGGTGATCAGGTCGCCGACGCCGGTCGGGGTGATGATGAGCTCGGCGAGGACGGCGCCGGTGAAGCCCTGGGCGAGGCCGAGCCGCAGCCCCGCGAAGATCAGACCGCTCCCTGCCGGGATGACCACCTTCCAGATCCGCTGCCAGCGGCTCGCCAGGAAGGCGTTGCTCATCTCGAGCAGCGAGCGCGGGGTGTTGGCGATGCCGCGGTAGGAGTTGAGCACGATCACAGGCGCGCTGAGCAGCACCACCGCGAATACCTTGGCGGTGAAGCCGATTCCGTAGATGAACGTGATCAGCGGGACGATCGCCGCCGACGGCGAGGCCTGCAGAACGATGAAGACCGGGAGGCCCAGCCACTCGGCCCGCGGGGAGAGGCCCATGACGAGGCCGGCGAACACACCGCCGGCGGCGGTCAGCAGCACGCCGACGATCAGGGGTCCGGCGGTCTCGGCGTAGGCCTCCGCGAAGGTGCCGTCGACCAGCATCTCGCCGAAAGCGGCCAGTGTCTCCGTGCAGGTGGGAAAGGCGATGTTCACCGGGACCCGGCCGGCCCACTCCCACAATCCGAGCACGAAGAGGACCGACGCGCCGCGCAGGACCCATGGGCTGCTCACGCCGGCCGCCACCCGGCGAGCCGGCGTGCGGCCGGCACGGATCCCGGCCGACGCGGCCACGTCAGTTGCCAGATTCCTCGACCGCGCTCAGCGCGCTCTCGGAGGGCTCGAGGCTCCAGAAGTCTTCGACCTGGAGGTCCGCCGGGTCACCCTCGAGCTGCCCGGCCGCGTTGTAGAACTCGAAGTCCTCCTCGGCGGCCGGCTCGCCGCCGCAGTCCTCAGTGAACAGACCCTCCTCGGCAGCCTGCTCGTAGTAGGGCAGCAGCTCCTTCTCCAGCTCGGCCGGCAGGTCGGGCAGCAGCCCGAGGCGCTCCCGCTCTTCGACTACGAACTCGGGGTTCTCGACCATTGACTGCCAGACCTTGAGGATCTCCTCGAGCAGGACCTGGAGCGACTCCTGGTTCTCCTCCATCCACGCGGTGTTGCCGAACAGGACCTCGTCGCTCGCCTCGGACTCGGGTACCGGGAGGTCGTGGAACTTGCCCGGCGCCTCGGACATGACGAAGTTCCTGTTCGGGATGTCGAGCACGGCGGCCTTGACGTTGCCGCGCAGCAGCGCGGTCGCGCGCACCTCCGCGCCCGGCACGTAGCTGATCTCGCCGAACTCGATGCCCTCCTCCTCCTGGA
>DASZJZ010000260.1:0-16172 GCA_035947555.1 Thermoleophilaceae bacterium
TGGAACGTCCGGCCGAGCCCGAGGTGGGCGCGCTGCCATGGCGGCTTGCGGTCGATCCGCTGTCCGTCGAACCAGACCTCGCCCGCCTGCGGCGCCATCGTGCCGCCGATCAGGTTGAACACGGTGGTCTTCCCCGAGCCGTTCGGTCCGATCAGCGCCGTGATCGAGCCCTCGGGGACCGCGAAGGACGCGCCGTCCACGGCACGCACCCCGCCGAACCTCTTCTCGAGACCCTTCGCCTCGAGCAGCGGCTTGGCGTCGGCCGGCGGCGCCGCCGGGGCCGGGGCGACCCGCTCGCGCAGGTCGATCCCGGTCAAGCGCTCGCCGGCGAGGCCGGCCTTGCCGCGCGAGCGCCAGCGCTCGATCCAGCGGTTCGCCGTGGGGATGATGCCCTGCGGCAGGAACAGCACCACGAGCGCGAGCAGCCCGCCGAAGATCAGAAGCCGCGCGTTGCCGCCGCCGAACTCGTTGTTGCTCGTCTCGTTGAGCCACTCGATGATGAACGCCCCGAGCACCGGCCCCCACAGCGTGGCCCGTCCGCCGAGCAGCAGCGACAGGATGATCTGCACGCTGAGCAGGATGTTGAACATCCCGAGCGGGTCGATGAACGCGATGTAGTAGCCGTAGACGGCGCCTGCCATGCCGACGAAGACGGCGCTGGCGGCGAAGGCGAGGATCTTGTAGGTCGGCGTGCTGACGCCCACGGTGGCGGCCTTGTCCTCGTCCTCGCGGATCGAGATCAGCCCCATGCCGAACTTCGTGCGCCTGATCCACCACGACATCAGGAGCGACACGGCCAGGATGCCCATCAGCGAGTAGTAGAAGGGCCAGTTCTGGTAGTCGACGCTCCAAGTGGGGAGCGGCGGAGTGATCCCGCCGGTGCCGTTGGTCAGCTCGTCCCAGTTCGTGGCGAGCAGCTGCAGGAGGAAGAGGAACGCGATCGTGAGGATCACGAAGGCGTGGCCGCGGGCGCGCATGGCGACCACCCCGAGTAGCGCCGCCACGGCGCCCGCGAGCACGCCGGCCACCGGCACCCAGACCCACGGCGAGCCGCCGATGTCGGTCACGCAGATGCCGAGCGTGTACGCCCCCAGCCCGATGAACGCCCCCTGCCCGAGCGAGATGTAGCCCGCGTAGCCGGTGATGATGTTGAGCCCCACCGCCCCGATGGCGAACACCATCGAGAGGATGAACATGTTCTGGTAGTAGAGGTCGTCCGAGAGGACCGGGAACAGCCCCAGCAGCAGGATCGCCAGGACGATCACCACGGTCCAGGGCGAGCGGAGCGCCTTGGACGGCGCCGACGACGGCGGCGCGCCGCCGCCCTTGAGCGTGCCCTCGGCGACCGCTGTCGCGCCCGCGTCGGTCATGCCGTCGCCACGTCCTGGCGCAGCCGCGTGCCGAGGATGCCCTGCGGCCTCAGGAGCAGCACGATGAACACGAACGCGTAGGGCACGCCGGTGGCCCACTCGGGGCCGATGTAGGTGACCGTCATCAGCTCGGCCACGCCCAGGCACAGGGCCCCGATCACCGCGCCCGGCAGGCTGCCCATGCCGCCCAGCACGATGATGCCGAGCAGCCGGGCGATCCACTGGTAGTGCGATCCCGGCAGGAACGGGTAGAGCACGCTGGCGATCGCCCCGCCCGCCCCCGCGCTCGCCACGCCGATCGCGAAGGTGAGCGCGGCCACCGCGGCCACGTTCACGCCGACCAGCTCGGCGCCCTGGGGGTTCACCGCGCTGGCCCGTATCGCCCGGCCAAGCCAGCTCCGCGTCAGCACGAGGTAGAGCGAGGCCAGCACGACGATCGCGACCAGTCCGCCGTAGACCTGCGCCTTGGGCAGGAACAGCTCGCCGATCTCGAAGCTCTCCGTGAAGTAGTCCGGCCGCACCGAGTGCGACGTGTTGCCCCAGATCACGCCCATGATCCCCTCGAGGAGCAGGGCCAGTCCGAACGTCAGCAGCACCGACGCCGCCGGGGGCGCCCTGCGGATCGGCCGGATCGTCGCGTTGTAGAGCAGCCAGCCGAACACGAACATCAGCGGCGTGAGCAAGATGATCGCGGCCAGCGGATCCAGGCCGGTCTCGCGCCAGAGCGACCAGGTGACGAACGCCGCGAGGATCAGGAACGCCCCGTGGGCGATGTTGATGACGTTCATCACGCCGAAGATCAGCGTCAGGCCCGACGCAAGCAGCGCGTACACGCCGCCGATCAGGAGGCCGAGGATGAGCGCCTGGAGGAACTCGGTCACCGCGTGTTCCTACCCTGGGCGGCCCCCTGCTACGTGCCGCCCTCGGGGTTCCAGCCCGGCAGGATCTTGTCGGTGGTCGCGGCCGCCTCGGGCAGGATGATCTCCGGCACGCCGCTCTGCCACTGGCCGATGAGGAACTCGCCCTGGGGCCGGCCGGCGTCGTCCCAGCTCAGCGGACCTAGGACGGTGTCGACCTCGTTCTCGCGCAGCCAGTCGGCAAGCTCGATCTGACGGTTGCGCTCGATCGTGCCGACGGCCTTCACGGCAGCCTCGAGGACCTGCGCCGCCGCGTAGGCGTCGGCCGCGTCCTCGGGCACCTCCTCGCCGCCGAACATCTCCCGGTACTTGGCGACGAACTCCTCGTTGCCCGGGGTCTCGGCCTCCTTGGAGTGGCTCACCCCGTAGAAGATCCCCTCGGTGGTCTGCTCGCCCAGCGCGCCCGAGTACTGGTCGCCCAGCGACGGGGCGGTTGTCTGGTAGAGGATCTTCGGGGTGAAGTTCGCCTTGCGCAGCGCGCGGACCATGCCGACGCCGTCCTCGAAGGTGGCGCCGTGCACGACCACGTCCGGGTTGCGCGACTTCAGCGCGTTCGCGATCCCGTCGAGGTTCGGGTTGTCGATGGTGTACGTCTCGCGGTAGACGGTCTCGATCCCGGCCGGCTTGAGGATCGCCTCGATCCCCTCGGAGGTCGGCTGGGCGAACGGGTCGTCCAGGGTGGGATACGCGGCGGTCTTCGGGCGCTCGCTCTCGGGCAGCTCGGCGATGTAGTTCGCCCACAGCTCGCCCTGCTTGTCGGCGGTCGCCTGCTGCGCGAAGAACAGGTACTTGAAGCCGCGGTCGAACAGCTCAGGGGCGCCGCCGGCCGGCTCGACGTAGAGCATCCTGTTGCGCTCGGCCACCGCGGACGCCGGCAGGTTCAGCAGCGAGGAGAACGTGCCGAGCAGCAGGTCGACCCGGTCCTGGCTGATCAGTGCGTTGTAGTCGGCGACGATCGTGTTCTGGTTGCTCTGGTCGTCCTTGATGACCATCTCGACCGGGCGGCCGTCGATGAGGCCGCCGCTCTCGTTGACCATCGCCTCCCACACCTCGTAGCCCTGGCGCGCCGCCTTGCCGGGCTCCGAGAACTCCCCGGTGAGTGGAAGCGAGGCCCCGACCTTGACCGGGTCTCCGCTTGCCTCTCCACCGCCGCCTCCGCCGCCGTCGTCGTCGTCACCGCAGCCGGCCGCGACCAGCACGGCCGCCGTGACCAGTGCCAGAACGAGCCACCGAAGCTTCTTCATGCCGCTCTCCTCCACCGTGTTCCTATCCGCCGCCCGCGTACTCCTCCGCGGCCTGCTCGACCTCGGCCCTGTCCCAGTCGTTGATCTCCTCGATCAGCGAGTCGTTGAGGGCGTCCTGCACATCGATCGTCTGGCCCTCCTCGAGCACGCCCGCCGACACGAGCACCTGCTGGCCCGTCTCCCACACGTCGGGCCTCAGGTCGCCGATGCGCTCAGGGTCATCCGGCTCCATGAGCTCGATCGCCATGTCGAGCGCCGCCTCCCCGCTGGCCTCGTTTCGCCACTCGGCGGGCACCTTCTCGCGTGCGATCTGCTCGACCACCTCACGGTTGACGAGGCCCACGTACTGGCCCTTCGCCCACGCGCGCAGGAACCCGACGATCGCCTCCCGCTTGCCGTCGAGGATGTTGGGAAGCGTCGCCAGCGGATTGCCGTCGATCTGCGCGACGTCCTCGGGTGTGATGTTGCGCAGCGCCACTCCGTTGGCGGCGAGCGCGGTGAAGTCCGACGAGTTCCCGACGTAGGCGTCGATCTCCCCGTCCTCGAACGTCTGCGCGATCAGCGGACCGCTGGTGCCCACCACGGCGGTGTCCACGCTGTCGCTCGGGACCCCGGCCGTCTCGAGCATGGCGTCGAGCAGCCGCGTGCTGTCCTCGGACTCGAGGCCGACCGTCGTCCCCTCTACATCGGAGAAGTCCTGGATGTCGCTCTCCTCCGGCACGACGACCCCGGCGGTGTTGGTGTGCTGGGGGCTGAAGATCGCCTGGTGCTCGCCGCCCTGGGAGCGGGCGAGGATGATCTCGTCCACGTCGGCGAACGAGACGTCGGCATCCCCGTTGTCGAGGAAGGCCGTGGCCGAGATCTCCTCGGCGGCGGGCGCCAGGTCGGGACTCACGCCCTCCTCCTCGAAGAAGCCGAGCTCCTCCGCCACGAGCGGCGGGTAGAACAGCGTGGAGGGCGGCGTAGGCAGGTTGTAGACGAGCTCCTGGGTCCCGCCTCCGCCGCCGCCTCCGCCGCCGCCGCCGTCATCGTCATCGTCGCCGCAGGCAGCGCCGACGGCCATGACCGCTGCGGCCGCCAGGGCCAGTACGAGCTTGAACCTGAACACTCGGGTTTCCCTCCTCTTCAACGTCGCCCCACCAGCGTGGGACGCGGTTCCGAACGGATGCCCCCCCGCGATCGTGTCGCCCTGGCGGCACGCCGGCGCGACCGCGCCGCCAGCCGGCCGTCGTGGAGCCAGAAGACAGTCGTTCGCTCGAGCCACTCCATGACGCCGTACAGCAGCAGGCCGAGGAACATCAGCATCAGGATCACGGCGAACGCGTCCGCGATCGCGAGCTGGCTCGAGAACTGCTGCACCAATACGCCGAGGCCGCGCTCGGCTGAGATGAACTCGCCCACCACCGCGCCGACGAGCGCCAGGCCCGCCGCGGTCTTCAGCCCGGCGAACATGACCGGAAGTGAGCCCGGCACCATCAGGTGCAGGAAGGTCTGCCACCTGCTGGCGCCGAGCGAGCGGAACATCTCGCGCGCGTCCTCGTCGACCGTGAGGATCCCGGTGAGCGCGTTTATGTAGACGGGGAAGAACGCGATGATCGCCGCGATCCAGATCTTCGAGTTGTAGCCAAAGCCGGCCCAGGCGATGATCAGCGGGGCGATCGCGATGCGCGGCGTGACCTGCAGCGCGACCGCGTAGGGGCCGAGCATCTGGCGCATGATCGGCGAGAGGCCCGAGGGGATCGCGAGGGCCAGGCCGAGCGCCGAGCCGAGGAAGAAGCCGGCCACCGACTCCCACAGCGTCGCCCCGATGTCGTCCCAGACGAAGTCGCTCGTGATGAGCTCCCAGAACGAAACCACGATGTCCTTCGGGTGCGGAAGGATGCTCTCGGACACGTAGTCCACGGCCAGCGCGAGCTCCCAGAGGCCGACCAGGATCGCCAGGAACGCGAGCGGGGGCCACAGGCGGCGCGCGAGGCGCACGGGCGACAGGGCGTGGAGGACCTTACGCCCCATGCGGCTCCGCCCTGGGTCGACCACCCCGCTACGCCCCATGCAGCTCCGCCTTGGGGTCGACGACGGGCTCGTCAGAAGCCTCGATCGCCTCGACCGGGACCTGGAGCCCGCGGTAGGCCCTCAGCACCAGCTCCTGGAAGGCCGGATCCGCCACGAGCTCCTGCCCGCGCGGGCGGTCGAACGGGACGTCGATCACGTCCGCGATGCGGCCGGGGCGCGGCGTCATCACGATGACGCGGTCAGCGAGGAGGATCGCCTCCGTGATGTTGTGGGTGACGAGCACCGCGGTGGCCGACATCCGCTCGTGCACGCGCAGCAGCTCGAGGTTCAGGCGCTCGCGGGTCAGCTGGTCGACCGCGGCGAACGGCTCGTCGAGGAGCAGGACCTCCACGCCGACCATGAGCAGGCGGGCGAGCGCGACACGCTGCTGCATGCCGCCGGAGAGGTGGCGCGGGTACGTGTGCTCGAAGCCGCTCAGCCCGACCAGGTCGAGCAGCTCGTAGGCCTGGCGCTCGGCCTTGCCGTCCAGCTTCTTGCCGAGCTTCGGGGGAAGCAGCGTGTTCTGGAGCGCGGTGCGCCATGGCAGCAAGGTGGGTCGCTGGAACATCAGTGCGACGTCCTGCCGCGGCTCGGTGACCTCGCGACCGTTCAGGGCGATGCTGCCGCCGGTCAGCGGGATGAGGCCGGCGATCAGGCGGAGCAGCGTGGACTTGCCGCAGCCGCTCGGGCCGACGATCGAGAGGAACTCGCCCGGGGTCGCCTCGAAGCTGACGTGGTCGACCGCCAGCACGCCGCCCTCGAACTGCTTGACGGCCTCGGTGACGGCGATCGTCCCGCGCGCGCCCTCGGGAGCGTCCGCCCCTCGCTGATCCTCGCCCAGAACTGCTCCTCCCCTATTGCAATCGTTTGCGCTGCAATCGTTTGCGATCCTACTGCGCGCCCGTTGAGATCGTCAAGCACGGTCGTGTTAATCACCCGTTAGGGGGGCAGGTCCGGCACTCCCCCGTAAGGGGGCACGTCCGGCGCGTGCGTCAGCCGGCGGCGGTGCTTTGAGCCGCTGGCGCCGTCGAACCCCTCACCACCAGTCTCGGCTCGAGCCTGACCTCACGCGGCGGCGAGTCCCCGTCCTGGAGGCGCTCCAGCATCAGCTGCGCCGCCGCCTTGCCGATCTCGTAGTGGGGGATGTGGATCGTCGTGAGCGGCGGCTGGAAGCGAGCCGCGAAGGGCATGTCGTTGAACCCGACGACAGAGATGTCCTCGGGGCAGCGCACCCCGCGTTCGGCGAACACGTCATAGCAGCCCAGCGCGATGAGGTCGTTCGCGGCCGCGATCGCCGTGAAGCTCCGCCCGTCGGCGATGAGCTGCCGGCACAGGCGCGCGCCCTCGGACTCCGTGAACGCCTCCGCCACCAGCACGAGCTCGGGGTCGGGCTCGACGCCGGCGACGCGCATCGTCTCGTGGAAGCTCTCGTGGCGGTCCAGGCCGGTGGAGTAGTCGAGCGGCCCGGCCAGATGCGCGATGCGCGTATGGCCCAGCGACAGCAGGTGCTCCACCGACAGCCGCATGCCCATCCGGTCGTCCGCCGTCGCCGAGCTCACCGGGAGCTCCGGCTGGCGCCTGTTCACGAGCACGAGCTCGATGCCCGCTTCGAGCAGCGCGTCGTGCAGGCGGTGGTCGCGGCGCGCCGTGGCAGCGATGATGCCGTCCACCTGCCGCGCCCGCATCGCTTGCGAGTCGAGCAGCTCGCGCTCGGGGTCGTTGTCCGTGTTCGCGGTGAGGGGCGTGTACCCGCCGGTCTCCAGCCGGTCCTCGATGCCGCGCAAGATCGGCGGGAACAGCGGGTTCGTGAGGTCCGGGATCAGCACCCCGATCGTGTACGACCGGTTGGTCTTCAGCCCGCGTGCGATCGGGTTGGGCTGGTAGCCGAGCTCCTCCGCCGCCTTCAGCACCCGTCGCGCCGTCTCCTCGTTGACGAGCGGCCGGGTCTCCTCGTTGAGGGCCCTGGACACCGTTGCCGGGTGCACCCCCGCCACGCGCGCGACGTCCCGCAGAGTCACGGCGGCGCCGGCCCTGACGTTCGAGGTCGTCATCGATCAGAGATTATGCACTCGTTTGCAGCCGGATTTGGCCACCACCTCGACCGCACAGACCGACGCGTCGGCGCTCGCGCCGCTGCGCCGCCCCGGCTTCCGCGCCGCCTGGACGGCGCTGGCGGGCACACAGCTCGTGGTATGGATGAACACCGTCGGGGCGGTCACGGTGATCGCCGCGCTGTCGGACTCCCCCACCCTCATCGCCCTGGTCCAGACCGCCAACAGCGCGCCGGCCGTGCTGCTGGCGCTGGTGATGGGATCGATGGCGGACATCGTCGACCGCCGCCGCTTCGCGATCGCCTCGCAGAGCTGGATGCTCCTCTCCGTGGCGGCGCTCGCCGTGCTCACGCTGAGCGACGCGATCACGCCCGGCCTCGCGCTCGGGCTCACGTTCGCGCTCGGCGCCGGCATGGCCACCACCTTCGTCATCTACCAGGCGCTCACGCAGGACTTCGTGCCACGCGACGAGCTGCTCTCGGCGGTGGCGCTCAACGGCGTGGCCATCAACCTGGCGCGGGCAGCAGGGCCGGCGCTGGCCGGGCTGATCATCGCGGCGATGAGCGCGGGGGCGCTGTTCGCCGTGGAGGCCGGGCTGCTCGTCGCCGTCGTCGGGTTGGTAGTCCTCCGGGTCCGGCCGCCCGGTCCTGCGCGAGCCTCCGGGGAGCGGTTCGCACCGGCCGTGCGGGCCGGCCTCCGCTTCGTCCGCTTCTCCCCTCCGGTGCGCACCGTGCTGCTCCGTGGGGCGGCGTTCTCGGTGTCCGCCAGCGCGCTCTGGGCGCTGCTGCCGGTGGCGGCGCTCGGGCGCCTCGGACTGTCGGAGAGCAGCTTCGGGCTGCTGATGGGCTGCGTCGGCACCGGCGCGATTCTCGGCGCGAGCATGCTGCCGCGGCTGCGCCGGCGCTTCGCGTTCGACCGCATGATCGCGCTTGCCAGCCTCGGTCTGGCGGCCGGCCTGATCGCCCTCGCCTACGTCCCGTGGGCCGAGCTCGTCGCCGTCACCCTGGTGCTCACCGGCGCGTGCTGGCTGACCGTCCTGTCCTCGCTCAACTCTTCGGCCCAGAGGGTCGCCCCGCGCTGGGTCCGGGCGCGAACCCTGGCGGCGTTCCAGCTCGTCATGCAGGGTGGGCTCGCCGCCGGCAGCCTCAGCTGGGGATTGGTGACCGGGGCGGCGGACGTGGAGACCGCGCTCACGATCGCGGCGGCCGGGCTCGTGGCGGGCGTCGTGCTCGCGCGCCGCTGGCCGCTCGGCGCCACCGAGGTGCGCGACCTGTCCCCCGCGGGCGTGTGGTCCGATCCGCACGTGGACGTCGAGCCGCGCCCGGACGACGGCCCTGTGCTGGTCACTGTCGAGTACGAGATCGACCCCGCGGACGCCGAGCGCTTCGTTGCGGCGATGGAGGACGTCGGCCGCATACGGCGTCGCGACGGCGCGTTCCGCTGGAACCTGTACGCGGACCTCGAGCGGCCCGGGCAGTACCTCGAGACGTTCGTGGTGGACTCCTGGTCCGAGCACCTGCGCCAGCACGGGCGCCTCACGGTCGCCGACCTCGAGCTGACCAGGCTCGCGCGGTCGTTCCACCGCGGCGAGGAGCCGCCGGTGGTGCGCCACCTGCTGTGGGCGCGGGCGACCCTCGGTCCGTAGCCCTCGCCGCACCTATCCTCGCGGCATGGCCCAGCAGCTGCTCCAGGTCACGCGTGGGCAGGCGCTGTCGTTCCGGGTGAGGCGGCATCACCTCGCCGAGCGGCTCGACGCGTCTGGCGTGGAGCCCGCCGCGATCGTCGGGCTGCAGGACACGCCGCCCGGGACCGCCGCCCTCGCACTGGCCGCGCGCGCGGACGCACCGCCCGAGGCGCTCGGCGAGCTGGTGCTGGTGCCTAGCGTCCGCGGCGCGCCGCTGGCGGTGGCTCGGCGGGACCTGCCCGTCTTCACCGCGGGACTCGAGCCGCCCGACGAGGAGGCGGCGAGGGCCGTGGTCGGCAACGCCTGGAAGCCACTGGACGGCATCACCGCGATGGAGGCGCTTGATCGCGTCAGCGATGCGGTACGGGACAGCCTGCGCGACGGCCCGCTCCCCCGCGACGACTTCCACCAGGCTCTCCGCGACCGCCTGCCGGCGGAGCTCCTGTGGTGGTGCAGGGGCTGCAAGAGCCACCACGTGCACCCGTCGCTCTGGCGCGCCACCGGCATCAGGGGCGTGCTGGCGATCGTGGGACGCGAGGGCCGCAGCGCGGTCTTCGGCCTGCCGCCGGAGTCGCCACAGGTGGACGACCCCGGCGCGGAGCTCGCCAGGCGCTTCCTGCGGGCCTACGGCCCGGCGCGGCCCAGGCTGCTGGCTGACTGGGCCGGTCTGGCGCCGTCCCACGCCCGCGCGCTCTGGGACCGTTCAGGCTCGCTGGCGCTCGTGGACCTGGAGGGAACGCGAGCGTGGATCCTCGCCGCGGATGAGCCGGCGCTCGTGGAAGGTGCGGAGATCGGGGGCGTAAGGCTGCTCCCGAACCTCGACCCGCTGAACGCCGGCAGGGACCGCGAGCTGCTTGTGCCGGACCCCGGCGTGCGGAAGCGGATCTGGACGGTCCTCGGCGGCCCCGGGGTCGTGCTGGTAGCCGGCCGGGTGGCGGGTCTATGGCGGCCGGCGAAGAAGGGCAAGCGGCTGGTCGTGACGGTGGAGCCGCTCGGGAGGCTCAGTGCGGCGGCAAGGGAGGAGGTGGCCGCCGAGGTCGAGCGGATCGCGCCGTACCGGGGCGCCGCGACCGGGGAGTTGCGGGTCGGGCCGATTTGACCCTTCAGTCCCGCACGATCAGGACCGTGCCGGCCGCCAGCAGCGCGATCCCCAGCACCTTCTCCCAGGTCACCGCGCGCTCCTCCAGCCCGAGCACGCCCAGCCGGTCCAGCACCACGGAGAGGGCGAGCTGGCCCGCGATCACCGCCGCCGTGACCCCGCCCGCACCGAGCTCCCGCACCGCGATCAGGGTGGTCACCACGATGGCCACTCCGCCGGTGCCGCCCAGCACCCAGTAGTACCAGGCGGGCGTGGAGGCGCCGTCCTCGCCGGCGAACCCTCCCGCGAAGGCGAAGGTGATCGCGAGCACGCAGACCGTCCCGATCACGAAGTTCACCGACGCCGCCCCGAACGTCCCCAGCGACTTCGACAGCACGTTGTTCGCCGGCGCCTGCGCGGCGACGAAACCGCCCGCAGCCACCGTCACGAGGACGGCGACCTCCTTGCTCACTTGGCCTCGAGCCAGTTCCGGCCGGCGCCCACGTCCACCTCGAGCGGCGGGTCCATCTCGAACGCGCCGGCCATCTCACGTCGCACGATCTCGGACGCCTCGTCAACCTCGGCCTCGGGACCCTCGAAGAGCAGCTCGTCGTGGATCTGCAGCACCAGCTTGGTCTCGAGGCCGGCGGCGCGTAGCTCGTCGCGGCAGCGCACCATCGCCACCTTGATGATGTCGGCCGCCGTTCCCTGGATGACCATGTTCACCGCAAGCCGCTCGCCGAGGCTGCGGGTCTGGTACTGGCGCGATCTCAGCTCCGGCACGCGCCGGATGCGGCCGAACAGCGTGCTCACGTACCCCTCGGTCGTGGCGTTCGAGATCGTCCTGTCGATGAACTCCTTCACCTTCGGGAAGCGCTCCAGGTAGGCGTCGATGAACTGCTGCGCCTCCTCCTGTTCGATCTGCAGCCGGTCGGCCAGCCCGTAGGCCGATAGCCCGTAGACGATCCCGTAGTTGACCATCTTGGCCTTCGAACGCGTGCCGGGGTCGGTCTTGCCGCCCAGGATCGCCTCCGCCGTGGCGGTGTGGACGTCCTCGCCGCGCCTGAAGATCTCCTTCAGCACCGGCTCGTCCGCGATGTGCGCGAGCAGGCGCAGCTCGACCTGCGAGTAGTCGGCCGAGATCAGGCTGTTGCCGCCGTCGGCGACGAAGCAGGCCCGGATCTCGCGGCCCTGCTCGGTGCGGATCGGGATGTTCTGGAGGTTCGGATCGGTGCTCGACAGCCGCCCGGTGGTCGTGGCCGTCTGGTTGAAGGTCGTGTGGAGGCGACCGTGCTCGTCCACCAGCTCGGGGAAGGCGTCGAGGTAGGTGGACTTGAGCTTCGTGACCTCGCGCCACTCCTCGATCGCCGGGACGATCTCGTGCTCGTGGCGGATCGCCTGCAGCACGCGAGCATCGGTGGAGAAACCGGTCTTGCCGCGCCGCTTGCGGGACAGCCCCAGCTTGTCGAACAGGATCGGCGCGAGCTGCTGGGGGGAACCGATCGTGAACTCCTCGCCGGCCAGCTCCCACACGCGCCGCTCGAGCTCGGCGGCGCGCTCGTCGAAGCGCCGGCTGATCTCCGCGAGGCGCTGCACGTCGAGCTTGATGCCGGCGCGCTCCATCTCCACGAGCACGTCCACCAGCGGCAGCTCGATCTCGTGGAACAGCCTGGTGAGGCCGTCCTCGTCGAGGCGGACGCGCTGGCGGTCGGCGAGCACCCTGGTGAGCACCGCCCGCTCGGCCACCCCGTTCCCGCTGTTCACCTGGACGCCCAGGCCCGCCTCAGCGGCGAGCTCGTCGAGCGGGTAGCCCCGGCGGGCGGGGTCGATCAGGTAGGCGGCGACCATCGTGTCGTGCTCGAGCGGCGGCGCGGCGCACGGATCGTCGGCCATCGCGATCGTCTTCCAGTCGTGCGCCACGACCGGCCGGTCACCGCGGGCCATGACGAAGGCGGCGAGCGTCTCGGCCTGTGAGAGGAGGACGTCGCCGCCAGCCCAGGCGGCGACAGTGAGCGGCCCGCGCGGACCGGCGGTGTCGAAGTCGAAAGAGCCCTGGCCGAAGCGGGTCGCGGGCGCGGCGGCGCCGGCGCCCGCGGAAGCGGTGCGCCGCGCTGAGGTCGCAGGCGGGGCCTCCGCGATGGCGACGGAGTCGTCGGCGGCGAGCACCGCGCGATCGTCGGGGGCGAGGGCCACAGGATCGTCGGGGGCGAGCGCCGCGGGATCGTCGGGGGCGAGGGCCGCAGGATCGTCGGGGGCGAGCGCCGCGGAGTCGAGCGCTCCGGCGGCGTCGGCGTCGAACGCCGCCACGGCCGCCGCCACCTCGTCCGGGGCCTCCCCCGGCCGCAGCGCCGCTATCGCCACCAGCTCGCCGTCCAGCGTCGCCAGCTCGGTCAGGGGCACCTCGCGCGCCTCCACCTCGATCAGCTCCTCCACGCGTTCGGCGGGCGCGGCGTCGTCCTCGCCGAGCGCCTCCTCCAGGCGCTCGAGCGGCGCGCGCAGCTCGAACTCCCGGAAGGTCGCGCGCAGCGCCGAGCGGTCCGGCTCCCGCGCGGCTATCCCGTCGAGGTCGATGTCCACGTCGATGTCGCGCTGGGCCGTGGCGAGCTGCTTCGAGATGCGCGCGTCCTCGGCGTGCTCGGTCAGGTTCTGCTTGCGCTTTGCCCCCGAGATGCCGTCGATGTTCGACAGCACGCCCTCCAGGTCGCCCCACTGCTGGAGCAGCTGCGACGCCGTCTTGTCGCCGATCCCCGGCACGCCCGGGATGTTGTCCGAGGTGTCGCCCTTCAGCCCTACGAAGTCGGGGATCAGCTCGGGCGGGATGCCGTAGCGGTCGAGGATCGCGTCCCGGTCGTAGATCTTCGTGTCGGTGATGCCGCGCCCCGTGGCCATCACCCGCACGCCGGGCTCCACGAGCTGGAACAGGTCGCGGTCGCCCGTCACGATCGTCACCTCGATGCCCTGTTCGCGCGCCTCGCGGGCCAGCGTGGCGATCACGTCGTCGGCCTCGTAGCCCTGCACCTTGACGTTGCGGTACCCGAACGACTCGACCAGCGGGTGGAGATGCGGCCACTGCTCGGCCAGCAGGTCGGGGCGCTCGCGGCGACCCGCCTTGTACTCGTCGTAGACCACCTCGCGGCCCGACATGCCCGCGTCCCACACCACCAGCGTCGGTTTGACGCCGTAGTCGGAGATGAGCTTCACGAGCATGGACGCGAACCCGAAGATCGCGCTCGTCGGGAAGCCCTTCGAAGTGGAGATCGACTCCGGAAGCGCGAAGAAGGCGCGGAAGACGAGGCTGTTGCCGTCGATCAGGAAGAGCTCACGAGGAGGGTTGGGCACGGCCACATCGTAGGCTGTCAACGGATGGCCACTCCGTCGGCACAGTTCTCGCTCACCCTCCGGGTCGAGCTGCCGAGCCGCCCCGGCGGCGTGCTGGGCAAGGTCACCGCCGCGATCACGCGCGCCGGCGGCTCCATCGTGGCGGTCGACACGGTCGACGCGAAGGGCGACCGCACCCTGCGGGAGATCACCGTGGGGTGCTCGAGCGTCGAGCACCGCGGCCAGGTGATCAGCGCCGTGCAGTCGGTGCGCGCGGCCCAGGTGGTCGAGATCACCGACCGCACCTTCGAGGTCCACCGCAGCGGCAAGATCCACACCGGGCTCAACATGCCGCTCAAGTCGCGCGACGACCTTTCGATGGCCTACACGCCCGGCGTCGCGCGGGTTTGCACGGCGATCGCCGAGAACCGTCAGAAGGCCTTCAAGTACACGATCAAGGCCAACACGGTGGCCGTGGTCTCCGACGGCACCGCCGTTCTCGGCCTCGGCGACATCGGCCCGGAGGCGGCCATGCCGGTCATGGAGGGCAAGGCGATGCTCTTCAAGGAGTTCGCGGGCGTCGACGCCTTCCCGATCTGCCTCGGCACCAAGGACGTGGACGAGATCGTGGAGACCGTCGAGCGCATCTCTCCCACCTTCGGCGGCATCAACCTCGAGGACATCTCCTCGCCGCGCTGCTTCGAGATCGAGCAGAGGCTGCAGGAGTCGCTCGACATCCCGGTCTTCCACGACGACCAGCACGGCACCGCCATCGTCACGCTGGCCGCCCTCATCAACAGCTGCCGGCTGACCGGGCGCGACATGAAGGACCTCGAGGTGCTGATGGTGGGGGCCGGCGCGGCCGGGGTGGCCGTGGCGAAGATCCTCATGGACGCCGGCGTCACCGCCATCGTGGCGTGCGACCGGTTCGGCGCAATCCACACCGGCCGCGAGGACTACGAGGCGGGCTCGATGAACGCGCCCAAGCGCTGGCTGGCCGAGAACACCAACCCGGACCGCCGCGACGGGTCGCCGCGCCAGGTGATCGAGCGCACCGACCTGTTCGTCGGGCTGTCCGGGCCGGGCATCATCGACGCCGCCGACCTCCAGCGGATGAACGCCGACCCGATCGTGTTCGCGATGGCGAACCCGAATCCCGAGGTGCGCCCCGAGGAGGCTGCAGCGCACGTGCGCGTGATGGCCACGGGCCGCTCCGACTTCCCGAACCAGATCAACAACGTGCTGGCGTTCCCCGGCGTGTTCCGGGGCGCGCTCGACGCCCGCGCGACGGCGATCACCGAGGAGATGAAGCTGGCCGCCGCCGAGGGGATCGCGAGCGTGGTCGACGACGACGAGCTGGACGAGGACTACATCATCCCGAGCGTCTTCAACCGCGACGTGAGCCAGGCGGTGGCGAGCGCCGTACGAGAGGTGGCGGAGCGCATAGTAGGGCCGGCAGCGGAGCCGGAGCAACCCACCATCGAGCGCGCCGCGATCGGCTGATAGGAGCCGGGGGCTCACGCCCCCGGACCCCCGCTGATGATTGGCTTGCGGAGTATGCGCGTAACGATCACGGGAGCCACAGGCACAATCGGACGAGCCCTCGTCGGCGAGCTGACCGCACGCGGCGACGAGGTCACGGCGCTGTCGCGGAACCCCGCCACCGCGAACCTCGACGCGGAGACCCGCGAATGGCGCGACCCGAAGGCCGAGCGCCCGCCCGCCGAGGCGCTGCGCGGCCGCGACGCCGTCGTGCACCTCCTCGGCGAGACGATGGCCCAGCGCTGGACGGATGACGCCAAACGCGAGATCCGCGACTCCCGCGTGCTGTCCACGCGCAACCTCGTGGCCGCGCTCGCCGAGCTGTCGGAGGGCGAGCGGCCGGACACGCTCGTCTCGCAGTCAGCCGTCGGCTGGTACGGGCCGCGCGGCGACGAGCGGCTCGACGAGGACCAGCCCGCCGGGAACGACTTCCAGGCGGCAGTCGTGCGCGACTGGGAGGCGGAGGCCCAGAAGGCGGAGGGCGTGCGGGTGGTCCTCACGCGCACGGGCGTGGTGCTGTCGCCGCAGGGCGGCGCACTCGAGAAGATGCTGCCCTTCTTCAAGCTCGGCATCGGCGGGCCGGTCGCCGGCGGGCGGCAGTACGTACCCTGGGTGCACCTGGACGACGTGGTCGGGGCGATTCTGTTTCTGATCGGCGAGCAGCTGAGCGGGCCCGTGAACGTGACCGCGCCGGAGCCGGTGACGAACAAGGAGCTCTCCAGGACGCTCGGCCGCGTCCTGCGCCGCCCCGCCATCGCGCCCGTGCCCGCGCTCGCCGTCAAGACCCTCTACGGCGAGATGGCCACGATCGTGACCACCGGGCAGCGGGCCGTGCCGGCCCGCCTGATGGAACACGGTTACGACTTCCGGCGACCGGACCTCGAGGACGCGCTGCGCAGCGCGACCTGAGACCGGC
>DASZJZ010000261.1:0-2504 GCA_035947555.1 Thermoleophilaceae bacterium
CAGGAAGGCCACGGCCGCCAGCAGCGCATGGAAGCTCGACTCCGGGTGTCCGCACAGGAACTGCAGGCCCACGACCGCGGCCAGGCCGGCGCCCGCCAGCAGGTCGGGGCGGCGGACAAGGCGATCGGTCGCCACGAGAACCCACGGGATCAGCGTCCAGACGCTCATCGCCGGATAGCTGAGCCAGGTGACCATCCGGAGGCTGAACGCGAACACGATCCCGGCCAGCACGGCGCCGGCGAAGCCCATGCCCAGCGAGCGGCCCAGCAGGTAGGTCCCGAACGCGGCGACCCACAGCTTGAGCACGCCGATCCAGCCCAGCGCGGTCCAGAACGGAAGCACGTAGGCGGGGACCGTGTACGGGCTGAACACCGCCGACTGGGCGTTGGAGTGGAACGGACGCCCGGCGACGATCGACGGGTTCCACAGCGGCACGTCCGGCATCTCGCGCGCGGCCTCGTGGAGGAAGAGCTGGAGGTGGCGCGGGGCGTCGCCGAGCTCCGGGTTGCTGGGCCGTTCGAGGTCGGCCGGCTTGACCCCGACCCACGGCGGCTCGAACCAGAGGGCGTCAGAGTTCGAGAGGGTCCGTCCGGGCAGGAGGGCGGGGCCGAGGAAGACGAGCGCGAGTGCCAGGTAGAGCAGGGCGGCGGCCAGATGCGGACGCCGCCGCAGACCCGGGATCAGGGGCCCGCCCCCCGGGGCCGCCGCCGGCGCAGGCCCGCGACCGCGACGCCGGCCACGGCGAGGAGGCCCAGGCAGGACAAGATCCAGCCGATCCGCCAGCTGAGCGGCTCGTAGCTGAGCTCCACGCGATGCGTACCGGCCGGCACGGCCACGCCGCGCAGAAGGTGGTTCACGCGCTCGACGTCGGCCGGCCGGCCGTCCACGGTCGCCTCCCAACCGGGGTAGTGCACGTCGGTGAGGACCAGCAGGCTCGGCCTGCGCGCCGACGCCACCGCCACCACGCGCTCGTCCTCGTAGCGGACGAGGCGGGCGTCGCCGGGCGGCGCCGAGGCGCCCCCACGCCGCAACCCGGGCAACTGCTCCTCGGTGATCGCGACCCGGCGCGCGTCGAACGCGGGGTCGGTGGTCGCTGCAAGCGAGGCGTCCTCTCCCCGCACCACACGCTGGCTGCCCACCAGGAACACACGCGGCAGAGCGTTGCGATTGCGGTAGACCCGGGCGTCCGGCCCGTCGTACGCGATCCGCAGCCCGGGGAGGTCGATCGGCGGGTCGTGCGGGTCCTGCACGATGTCGGTCACGCTAAGGAGGCTCATGCCCCGAACGGACCGCTCGGTGGGCTCGGCGCGGCCCGTCGGCGGGATGAACTCCCCCGGCGGCGCGGCCGTCGCCCTCCAGAAGTCGTCGTAGCGGCGGATGACCGGATAGTCGTAGCCGCGCGCGTCGTAGAGGTCGTATCGCATCGACAGGTTGGGCTGCAGCGGCTGCCCGATGCCGGGCCGGTTGAACCCGGCGAAGCGGTTCGGCCTGCGCGACTCGAGGTAGCGCAGCGCGCCCGTGGACGGCTGCTCGGCGTGCTCGATCGGGATCGCCGGGTTGAACCCCATGTTGGCGCGGAACAGGTCGGCCACGAGCACGACCGCGGCCAGGCCCGCCAGCGCGGCCGCGGGCAGGGCGCGCCCGAGGCGCCGGCCGCGGCCGAGCAGGGCGAGCAGCACCACCCCGAGCCCTGCCCCGGCGAGCACGAGCCACTGGAGCAGCGCGCCGAGGCGGACGATGTCGTAGGTCGACTGCGGGAGCGGGTCGCCGGCGGCGCGCAGCACGTCGGCGTCGCGGGCCCGCCCGGCGGGCGGAGGCGACGGGTCCTCGAAGCCCCAGGCCACGTCGAGCGCCTCGCCGAACCGGCTGGGCTCGATCGCGCCGGCCGCCGGGAGGGCGACGAATGGCACGAGGAAGATGAGCGCCGCGGCCCCCGCGGCCACCAGCCGGCGGCCCCGCGGGCGCGGCTGCCGCCGGGTCAGCTCGTCGAGTCCCCAGCCCGCCAGCATCGCCAGCGCGAACAGCACGAAGATCACCATGCGCCCGTTGTGGGCGGTGCGGAAGCCGGGGAGCGACGTGACGGCCGAGAAGAAGGGATCCGCTCCCAACACCACGAGCAGCGCCAGCACGCCTAAGCCCGCGAACGCCAGCCTGGTGACGGTCGGGCGCAGGATAAGCGCGGCCGACGCCAGCATGAGCGTGATGCCGCCGGCGTACCAGCCGCGGTTGCTGACGATGCCGGCGAGCGGGGTCTGGGTGGGACGCCCCCAGTAGTCGAACAGCAGGAACGTGGGGAGGTAGCGAGCGTCGGCGTGCCCCGGCTCCCACCCGAGTCGCCGCTCGTAGTCCCCGGACTGGAAGAAGAACTCGAGCAGCGGCACGAGCATCGCCGCGGCGATCGCGGCCCCGCCGGCCAGCGCGATCCCGAACGCCAGCGCCGGCCGCGTCACCGCCGCCCGGTCACGGCCGGAGTGCCTCCACCGAAGCAGCACGCGGAAGGAAAA
>DASZJZ010000262.1:0-2539 GCA_035947555.1 Thermoleophilaceae bacterium
GGATGCCGACGATCTCGACCGTATCGCCGGTGTGCACCACGCCCTGCTCGATTCGGCCGGTGGCCACCGTACCGCGGCCGGTGATCGAGAAGACGTCCTCGACCGGCATCAGGAACGGGCGATCGAGCGGGCGCTCGGGCTCCGGGATGTAGGAGTCGAGGTGCCCGGCGAGCTCGATGATCTTCTCCACGTGCTCGGCGTCGCCGTCGAGCGCCTTCAGGGCCGAGCCCAGCACGAACGGGATGTCGTCGCCCGGGAACTCGTACTCGGACAGCAGCTCGCGGACCTCCACCTCGACGAGCTCGAGGAGCTCGTCGTCGTCGACCATGTCGGTCTTGTTGAGGAAGACCACGATGTAGGGCACGCCGACCTGGCGGGCGAGCAGGATGTGCTCGCGCGTCTGCGGCATGGGCCCGTCGGCGGCGGATACGACGAGGATCGCCCCGTCCATCTGCGCCGCGCCGGTGATCATGTTCTTGATGTAGTCGGCGTGGCCCGGGCAGTCCACGTGGGCGTAGTGACGGTTCTCCGTCTCGTACTCCACGTGCGACGTGGCGATCGTAATCCCGCGCGCCTTCTCCTCGGGCGCGTTGTCGATCTCCTCGAAGCTCTTCGCCTGGCCGCCGATCCGCTCGGCGAGCACCTTCGTGATCGCGGCCGTCAGCGTCGTCTTTCCGTGGTCGATGTGCCCGATCGTGCCGACGTTCACGTGCGGCTTGTTGCGCTCGAACTTCTCCTTCGCCACTCCGAACTACCCCTTTCTCAAAGTCTTCCCCGGCCCGAAAAGGCCGAACTTGCGAAACATACTCCTTACGCTCCGGCCCCGACGGGCTCGCCCGTACGGTGCTCGACGATCTCCTCGGCGATGTTCGAGGGCACCTCGTCGTAGCGGTCGAACTGCATGGTGTAGGTGGCCCGGCCCTGCGTGGAGGAGCGCAGGTCGGTCGCGTAGCCGAACATCGCCGAGAGCGGCACGCTGGCCTTCACGGCCACGGCGTTCCCGCGCGGCTCCTGGCCTTCCACGTGGCCGCGGCGCCGCGACAGGTCGCCGATCACGTCGCCGATGAAGTCGTTCGGCGTGACCACCTCGACCGCCATGATCGGCTCGAGCAGCACAGGGTTCGCCCGGCGCGCCGCCTCCTTGAGGGCGAGCGAGCCGGCGATCTTGAAGGCCACCTCCGACGAGTCGGTGTCGTGGTACTTGCCGTCGGTCAGCGTGGCGCGCACGTCGACCATCGGGTAGCCGGCCTTGACGCCCGACTCGAGCGCCTCCTCGATGCCCTTCTCCACGGCGGGGATGAACTCCGAAGGCACGGCGCCACCCTTGATGCGGTTGACGAAGTCGAAGCCCTCGCCGGGCGCCGGCTCGAGGTCGATGTAGACCACGCCGTACTGGCCGGAGCCGCCGGTCTGGCGGATGAACTTGCCCTCCACCTTCTCCGCGCTGCGGCGCACGGTCTCGCGGTATGCCACCTGCGGACGGCCCACGGCGGCCTCGACCTTGAACTCGCGCCTGAGGCGGTCGACGATCACCTCCAGGTGCAGCTCGCCCATGCCGGAGATCACGGTCTGGCCGGTCTCCTCGTCGCTGCGCACCTGAAAGGTGGGGTCCTCCTCGCCGAGGCGCTGGAGGGCCACGGACAGCTTCTCCTGGTCGACCTTCGTCCTCGGCTCGATCGACAGGTGGACGACAGGCTCGGGGAACTGGATGGCCTCGAGCACCACGGGGGCGTCGGGGGCGCAGAGCGTGTCTCCGGTCGAGGTCTGCTTGAGGCCGACGCCGGCGGCGATGTCGCCCGCGTAGACCTCCTCCACCTCCTCGCGGTGGTTCGCGTGCATCATCAGGATGCGCCCGACGCGCTCGGTGCGGCCGGTTACGGAGTTGAGGACGCGGCCGCCCGCCTTGAGCGTGCCCGAGTAGACGCGGAAGTAGGTGAGCTTGCCGACGTAGGGGTCGGCCATGACCTTGAAGGCGAGCGCGGCGTAGGGGGCGTCGTCGCGCGGCTCGCGAACGGTGGGGGTGCCCTCGCCGTCCTGGATCTGCGAGCCCTCGAGCCCCTGGACCGGCGGCACGTCGAGCGGGCTCAGGAGATAGTCGATGACCGCGTCGAGCAGCGGCTGCACGCCCTTGTTCTTGAAGGCGGAGCCGCACAGCACGGGGGTCATCGAGATGTCGAGCGTGGCCTTGCGGATGTCCTGGATCAGCCGAGCGGGCTCGATCGGCTTCTCCTCCAGGTAGTCCTCCATCAGCTCGTCGTCGTACGTGGCGACTGCCTCGATCAGCTCGGTGCGGGCGTCGAGGGCGGCGTCGGCGAGCTCGGCTGGGATGTCGGTGATCTCCCACTCCTGGCCGAGGTCGTCCTTGTAGATGATGGCCTTCATGTTCACGAGGTCGACGACCCCGGTGAACTCGCCCTCGGCGCCGATCGGGAGCTGCACGGGCACCGGGTGCGCGCCCAGGCGGTCGACCATCGTCTGAACCGAGTTCGCGAAGTCGGCCCCTACGCGGTCCATCTTGTTGATGAAGGCGATGCGCGGA
>DASZJZ010000263.1:0-15428 GCA_035947555.1 Thermoleophilaceae bacterium
CCGCTCCGCCCGCCCGCCGCGCGCTTCGCGCCGCCCTCCCCTTGACTTCAAGCGCACTTGAACCTGCACGATGCAGCCATGAACGAGTCACGCACACCGAGCGAGCGCATCACCGCCGAGGTCACGTCGTGGCCTGGCGTCGAGGCCGGGCCGGGCAGGAGAGGCGAGTTCGCCTTCACCGTCGGCCGCCGCGAGATCGGCCACCTGCACGGGGACCATGCGGCGCACTTCGGCTTCCCGAAGGAGGTCGGCGCGCGGCTGCGGGAGGAGGGCCGGGTAGGTCCGCACCCCGTCGCGCCGAACAAGACGGCCTGGGCCGCCCGCCGGATCGAGAACGACGAGGACGTCCGCGACGTGATCGAGCTGATCCGGCTCAACTACGACCGCGTGATGGCCCGCGAGGGCGCAGCGAGCTAAGCCGGACGCACCCGACGGCGCCGCGAGCCGGCTCGGAGCGGGCGCTCCTAGCGGCCCGCTAACCCTCGTACGGCTCGAAGTCCTTCTTCCGCGCTCCGCACACCGGACAGAACCAGTCGTCCGGGATGTCGTCGAAGGCCGTGCCCGGCGGGATGCCGCCGTCCGGGTCCCCTTCGGCGGGGTCGTAGATGAACCCGCACGAGGTGCACATCCACAGCTGGGCGGTGGTCACCGTCTCATCCATGCGGCGCGAAAGGTTAGCGTTAGGCTCACCCCGTGCGGGTCGACCGGCCGCATCCTGGGGAGGAGCTCAACGAGGGCGAGGTGACGGAGCCGCGTCAGGCCGCCTCGATCCTCGTGCTGCGCGACTCGCCTGACGGTCCCGAGGTCCTCCTCGTGCAGCGCAACCCCGAGCAGCGCTTCATGGGCGGCGCCTGGGTCTTCCCCGGCGGCGCCCTCCACGCCGAGGAC
Source organism: Thermoleophilaceae bacterium (assembly GCA_035947555.1). Taxonomy (GTDB): domain Bacteria; phylum Actinomycetota; class Thermoleophilia; order Solirubrobacterales; family Thermoleophilaceae; genus JACVRW01. Next base: position 889 of record DASZJZ010000263.1, read on the forward strand.
GCCGACCACGCCGCCGCGGCCGTCCGCGAGCTCCGCGAGGAGGCCGGAGTGGCGCTTCCAAAGGGCGCCGAGGTGGTCGCCTGGTCGCGCTGGATCACCCCCGAGCAGGTGAAGGTCCGCTTCGACACCTGGTTCTTCGTGACCGCCGCCCCGCCCGGCGCCGAGGCCACCGTCGACGGCAGCGAGTGCGTCGATGTCCGGTGGCTGCGACCCGCCGCCGCGCTCGAGGCCTTCCGCCGCCGCGACCTCAAGCTCGTCTTCCCGACGATCAAGCACCTCGAGGCGCTCGCCCACGCGGAGTCGGTCGCCGACGCTCTCCACAAGGCCCGCTCGCGCGAGGTCGTGCCGGTCCAGCCGCGCGTGCGGATCCGCGGGCAAGAGACCGAGATCGTGCTGCCGGGCGAGCCGGGCTACGACGAGGCGTAGAGCGGCCGGCCCGCAACCCGAACCGCGATCCCTTGTTCTAAGGGGTCCATGAGGCGAACCGTTTCAGTGCTCGCGGCCGCCGCGGCCTTCCTCAGCGTGCTGGCTGCGGTGGCGGTCGCCGACACCCTGATCGGCACCGACAGCGCCGAGCAGCTCTCCGGTACGCCACGTCCGGACCAGATCTACGGGGAGGGCGGCGACGATCGCCTGTTCGGCAACGGCTCGCACGACTACCTGGAGGCGGGCTCCGGCTCGGACGAGGTGGACGCCGGCGAGGGCGTGGACCTGGTGCTCGGCGGAACCGGTGACGACCGCATCGACGCCGGCCCGAGCAACGACGTGGTCTACGCGGGCGCGGGCACCGACCAAGTGCTGGGCGGCTCCGGCGCCGACACCCTCTTCGGCCAGTCCGAGGCCGACCGCATCTTCGGCGGCTCGGGCGCCGACCGCATCTACGCCAGCCTCGGCGGCGACTTCGTGGACGCCGGCTCCGGCTCCGACCGCGTCAGCTCCGACGAGGGCGACGTGACGATCCGTGCCGGCGCCGGCCACGACGTGGTGACCGCCGACGGCGGCCGCGTGGACGTGCGCGGCGGCGCGGGGCGCGACCGCATCCGCACCGGCTCGTCGGATGACCGCGTGACCGGCGGGAACGGCGCCGACTCCATAGACGCCGGCCCCGGCGCCGACGAGATCCGCGCGCAGGACGGCATGCGTGACCGGGTCCACTGCGGTCTCGGCCACGACGAGGTCGAAGGCGACCGCGACGACATGCTCATCGGATGCGAGGTGAGCTTCGACCAGGAGGGCGGCTCGCTCCCGGGTCTCGGCCCCTGATCCCGCCGAGCGGGCCCGCGCGATCGCCGCTCCCCCGCCCGACCGCGAATCGGATAGAAACCCGGCCCATGGCGACGACCGGCTTGACGGTCGCTGTGACCGGGCCGACGGGCGACCTCGGCCTGTCGATCGTCGACGCCCTCGAGCGCTCGCGGGCGGTGAAGAGGATCGTCGGCATGGCCCGCCGCCCCTTCGAGCCCGGCGAGCGCGGCTGGCGCAAGACCGAGTACCGCCAGGGCGACGTGACCGACGCCGCGAGCGTGCGCGATCTCGTCGACGGAGCCGACGTGGTGGTCCACCTCGCCTTCGCGATCCTCAGCGCGAGCCACGCCACGCGCGAGCTCAACGTCGCCGGGTCGAGGCGGGTCTTCGAGGAGGCCGCGAAGGCCGGCGTGGAGCGCATCTGCTACGCCTCGAGCGTCGCGGCCTACGGCTTCCACGACGACAACCCCGACTGGCTCACCGAGGACATCCCGCCCCGCGGCTCCCGCGAGCACCCGTACTCGCACCAGAAGGCCGAGGTGGAACGCGTGCTCGGCGAGGTGCTGCTGCGACACAGCGGCACCTCCGCGTGGGTCTTCCGCCCCTGCATCGTGGCGGGGCCGGAGGCCCGCACGATGCTCCAGGAGATCCCCTACTTCCGCCTCGGCGAGGCGATGCCCGACCAGGTGGCCCGCCTGCTCGGCTCGCTGCCCGTGCTGAAGCCCGTGCTGCCGGACCCCGGCTCGCGCTTCCAGCTCGTGCACGAGGAGGACGTGGCTCGCGCCTTCGTGGCGGGCGTGCGCGGGGTGGGCGAGCCGGGCCCGTACAACCTCGCCGGCGGCGGCACCCTGACGATGTCCGACCTCGCCGACGCGCTCGGCTGGTACTCCGTGCCGGTGCCGAAGCTGGCGCTCGATGCCACTGCCGAGATCGCCACCCGGCTGCCGCTCCTACCGGACTCTGTCGCCTGGCTGCACTCGGCCCGGAAGCCGGTGCTGATGAAGACCGACCGCGCCCGCCAGCTGCTCAAGTGGCGGCCGCAGCACACCAGCCGGCGCACGCTCGAGGGCATGGTGAAGGCGCAGCGCGAGCGACTGTTCGTGCGCTAGAGCGCCGCGCGGTAGAGCGCCTCGTAGTCCTCCTCCACCATCTCGCGAGGGTTGAGCAGCGTGGTGCCGTCGCCCATCGCGCCCTCCACCAGCGCGGGGATGCCCTCCTCCGGCACACCCGCCTGCGACAGGCGCGTCGGCAGCCCCAGCCGCGCCACGAGCCCGGTGATGTGCGCCGCCAGCGCCTCCCCGATCTCCGGCTCGGCGACGTCGAAGATCGAGCCGATGTCGCGGTAGCGGTCGGCGACCTCGGCCCCGCCCGCCGCGTTGTGGCGAATCACGTGCGGCAGGTGGATCGCGTTCGCCACCCCGTGCGGCACGCCAAAGTGCGCGCCTGCCGGGTGCGACATGGCGTGCACCGATCCCAAGGCGATCGTGATCGCAAGGTTGGCCGCGATCAGCATGTTGCCCCGCGCGTCCTCGTCCTCCTCGCCGCGCTCCACCGCCCGCTCGAGGTTGTCGCGGATCATCCGCAGCGCCTGCAGCGAGCGGGCGTCCTGGTGGGGGCTCCAGTCGGTCGACACGTAGCCCTCCACGGCGTGTGTCATCGCGTCCATCCCGGTGGCGGCGGCCACCGCCGGCGGCAGGGTGCGTGTGCTCTCGGGGTCGAGGATCGCGAGACGAGGGAACAAAGGGAAGTCCGCGATCTCGAGCTTCACCTTCTCCTCGTGGTCCTTCACCACCGCGGCCATCGACACCTCGCTGCCGGTGCCCGCCGTTGTGGGGATGCAGGCGAGCGGCGCGATGTCGAGCGGCCGCCCCAGGCCCTCGTCCTCGCGCGGCATCAGGAAGAAGCCCTCCTGCTCGCGGGCGCTTCCGCCGTGGGTGAAGATGGCGTCGGCCACCTTGGCGGTGTCCATCACCGAGCCGCCGCCCACGGCGAGGAACGAGTCGGCTCCGGCCTCCTTGGCGGCGGCGGCGCAGCGCTCCACGACCTGGGTGGAGGAGTCCTGCGGCACGTCGTCGAACACGCCCGCCACCTCGAGCCCGCCGTCCGTCACGCCCGCCTCCACCCGCTCGACGAGGCCGGTGCCCCGCACCACGGCGTCGGTCACCACGAATACCCGCCGCGCGCCCTCCTTCTTGAACTCGAACCCGGTCGATTCGAGCAGGTCGCGCCCGGCGATCACCCGCGTGGGCGAGGCGTACTGGTAGAAGTCCTTCAAGAAGCCTCGAGCAGATCCCGGCGGCCGGCTTCCTCGAGCTGCCGGCGGTAGCGCGGGAAGACCGGCTTCACGAGCGGCACCAGCTTCAGGATCTTCGCCACCGGGCCCTTCGCCTTCATCTGGCCGCGCGCCAGCGCGACGGTCACGTTCACCTGGCCGAGCCAGAAGCGGTGTGCCGTATCGGCCTCCATCGTCATGACCACTTCCGGCTCGAGGACCGTGTCGCCGAAGTCCACCTGCCCGTCCTCGCCCTCGATCAGCTTGACGGTGATCTGCGACTCCGGCTCGCGGTACTTGTACTGCACGATCGTGTTGGCCTTGCGGAACTTGGGCGCGAGCTCCTCGTCGTCCTTCAGGTCCCGGAACAGCTTCCCGATGGTCGCGTAGACGTCGTCCGCGTCCTTGAAGTAGGGCATGGCCGCGGCAGTCTATTTACGACCGGGACGCGGGAACGAGGTTCCCACCACCGCGTCCCAGGCGCGGTCCGGCAGCAGCGCGCGCTGCGCCATCAGGATCCGCGCCGACGGCGTGACCTTGTAGCGCGTGCGCGGCCGGTCCGCCGTGAGGGCGCGCTCGATCGTCTTCGCCACCGCGTCCGGGCGGCCGCCGAGCCGTCCAAGCGGACCCTTGTAGGCGCCCGCGGTCGCGTTCGCCACGGCCGTGTTGAACTCGGCATAGGGACCGTCCTCGCGCGGCACCGAGTCCACCGAGGTGTCGGCGAAGCTCGTCCTGATCAGGCCGGGCTCGATCACCACCACGTCCACTCCGAAGCCGTGCACCTCGAAGCGCATCGCGTCCGAGATGGCCTCCACCGCGTGCTTGGTCGCGTGGTAGATCCCGCCGCCCGGGAACGTGAGCTTCCCGCCCATGGAGCTCACGTTGACGATGCGGCCGTGCCCTTGCCGGCGCATGCCCGGCAACACCAGCTGGGACATCCGCAAGAGGCCGAACACGTTCGTCTCGAACTGGCGCCGCACCTCGTCGAGCGGCACGGTCTCCACGGCGCCGCTCTGGCTGTACCCGGCGTTGTTGACGAGCGCTTCGACTCCTCCCTCGGCGCGCTCCACCTCCTCGACTGCCGCGCGCATCGACTCCTCGTCCGTCACATCGAGCGCGAGCGTGCGGCAGCCCGCTGCCTTCAGATCCTCGATCGACTCGGGGCGGCGGGCCGTGGCGTACACGGTCATGCCGGCGCGCGCGAGCCGCTCGGCGGCCGCCCGGCCGATCCCTGTGGAGCAGCCTGTGATGAGCACGTTCACGGGGTCAATCCTCTCCCATCCGCCGCCTGACGAGCAACGTCTGGGCGGCGCGGCCGATCCGCCCGCGCTCGTCCCACAGCGCCGTTTCGGCGAGGCCGAGCCCGTCCACGCGGGTCACGGCGTCGAGGCAGACCCACTCGCCCTCGAGCGGGCGCATCAGGTGGACACTCAGCTCCGTGTTGATGAAGTGGTACGTGCCCCAGTCGAGGGCGGCGCTGACCCCGTTCCCGGAGTCGGCGGCCACCAGCACGCGCTGGAGCGGCGTGGGCTCCTCGCCCTCCACGAGCGGCACGCGAGTGCGCATCCAGACGGTGGCGGGGCCCGGCTTCCGGAAGCCGCCTCGGACGAAGCTGTACTCGTTGGCGTCGTGGTAGCCGAACTCGTGGCCGGTTTCGGGGAAGTCGCTCGGCAGGCCCCCGGCCGGGCCGGGTGGCCGCTCTTCGTCATCGAGCTGCAGCGAGTGCTCGCCCGCCTGGAGGCGCCAGGCGCGGGCCCGCATCAGCTCTCCGTTCGGCCCCGCGAGCGAGGCCTCGAGCAGCTCGACGCTCCGCCCCGGCCGCACCACGCTCGCCTCCACCGTCAGGGGCTCGAGCGGGACCGGGCGGAGGATCTCGCAGGTGATCCGGCCCACGCGCATGCCGTCGCGCGGCTCGCAGCGCTCGATCGCCCGGCCGAGGAGGGCGGCGGGCGGCCCGGCGTGTTGGGCGTCGGGGTCCCACGGGCCGCGCGTTGAGGCGCTCGGGAGGAAGCGCTCGCGTGCGGCGACCTCGCGGCCGGCCGCGGCGAGCCCGCGCTCCGCGCGATCGTCGCCGCCCGAGGGCGCCTCCCTCTCGTAGAACGCCTCCGGCACCCTCAGGCGCCGATCGAGAACATGGCCTCGAGGTCGTGCTGCGAGAAGACCTCGAACGCGACCATCGTGTGCGTCTCGCGAATGCCTCGGATGCGGGACAGCCGGCCGGTCACCAGCTCGGCGAGGTCCTCGGCCTGGCGCAGCCGGATGATCGCCACGAAGTCCCACTCGCCGGTGATCGAGTAGGCCTCCGTGACGCCCTCCACGTCGGCGAGCTTGCCTCCGAGCGAGTGCATCGCCTCCCGCTCCGCCTTGATCAGCACGAAGGCGTGGATCATGGGCGGGAACCTATACCGTGCCCTCGGGCATGCAGGCCGTCACCTTCCAGGCACCCGGCGAGGTACGGGTGGAGGAGCGTCCCGAGCCGGAGCTGCTGGCTCGCGACGACGCGGTCGTGCGCGTGGAGGCCACCGGGGTGTGCGGGTCCGACCTGCACATCTACCACGGGCGGGTGGTGATCGAGCCTGGGTTTACGCTCGGACACGAGTTCGTGGGCACGGTCGTGGCGGCCGGCGACGGCGTGACGGAGGTGGCCCAGGGCGACCGCGTGCTGGGCTGCTACTGCTCGGCGTGCGGCAGGTGCTTCTTCTGCCGCCGCGGCGACTTCCACAAGTGCGACGAGGGGCGCGTGTTCGGGCACGGGAAGACGCTCGGGTCGCTACAAGGTGCGCAGGCCGAGCAGGTGCTGGTGCCGCACGCGAACCTCACGCTGCGTCGCGTGCCCGAGGGGATGACGGACGACGCCGCCCTGTTCGCCGGCGACGTGATGGGCACCGGCTGGCACGCGGTCGACCAGGCGGGCATCCGGCCGGGCGACAGCGCCGCCGTGCTGGGGCTGGGGCCGGTCGGGCTGTGCGCCGTGCAGGCGGCCCGGGCGGCGGGCGCCGCGAAGGTGATCGCGATCGACACGGTGGAAGAGCGGCTCGCGATGGCGCGTGAGTTCGGCGCCGAGGCGGTGCACCTGGTTGAGGACGACCCGCGGGCCGCCGTGAAGGCGGCGACGGAGGGCCGCGGCGTGGACGCCGCGATCGACGCCGTCGGGCATCCCGACGCGTTAGAACTGGGAGCGCGCGTGACGCGAAAGGCCGGGACCGTGGCGGCGATCGGCGTGTACGCGGAGCGCGTGCCGGTGCACATGGGGATCGTGTGGATCAAGGCTCTGACGCTGAAGACCGGACACGCGAACGTGATCGGCCACGTGGACCGGGTGCTGGCGATGATGGCCGCCGGCGTGCTCGATCCCTCCCCCCTCGTGACACACCACATGTCGCTCACGGAGGCCCCGGATGCGTACGCGGTGTACGACCGGCGCGAGGCGCTGAAGATCGTGATGACGCCATGAAGGGCACGGCCGCCCTGCTCGTCCGGCGTCGTGAGATCCTCGCTCAGGGAGCGGAGCCGCTCGGCTGGAAGGTGGGCTTCAACCTGCCCGAGTTCCAGAAGAAGCTGGGCATCGACGCGCCTCTGGCGGGTTTCCTGACGTCGAATGGGCTACTCGATGACGGGGCGGAGTGGTCCTTGGGCAACGAGGGTGACGTGGTTGTCGAGTCGGAGGTGGCGGTGGAGCTCGGCGACGACGCCCGGTCGATCGTCGCCGTGCTGCCGGCGCTGGAGCTGGCCGATCCGCCGGACCTGGGTCAGGACGTGGACACCATCCTGGCCGGGAACATCTTCCACCGCGCCGTAGCGTTCGGCCCGCGCGTGGAGACGGACGCGCCCGGGGCCGGACGCATCCTCGTGAACGGGGAGGAACAGCACTCGTTCGGCGCGGAGCACACGAGCGCGCACCTGTCCGCGATGGTCGAGGCAGTGGCCGCGCGCCTGGCCGAGGCCGACGAGAAGCTCCGGCCGGGCGACCGGATCATCACCGGAGTGCTCGCCCCACCGCACAAGCCACAGCCGGGCGACACGGTCCGCCTGGAGCTGGACGCGCTGGGCGGAGTGGAGCTGCGCTTCACCGAGTAGGACACGCTGAGCCGCGCTTCGCGGCCGGCCACCCGGCCCACGCGGGGCTTCCCGCGCAGCGCCGCGCTTCGCGGCGGGCCACCCTGCGCGGCCCGCTTGCCGTTCCCCGTACATTTCCGCCCATGAGCACCGCCACGCTTCCCGACGTCCTTTCTGAGGCCGCTCGCTCCTTCGCGGCCGGCCCCCACCGTCTCCTGATCGGCGGTGAGCGGCTCGAGGCGGCCGGCGGCCGCACCTTCGAGACCGTCGACCCCTCCACCGGACGCCCCATCGCGGAGGTCGCCCGCGCGGGCGCGGAGGACGTCGACCGCGCCGTGCGCGCCGCCCGGGAGGCCTTCGAGGACGGTCGCTGGACCGGCATCGCCGCCGCCGCCCGCACGCGGGCGATGCTCGCGCTCGCCGACGCCCTGGAGGCGCACGTGGACGAGCTCGCAGAGATCGAGTCGCTCGACAACGGAAAGCCGGTGAAGCTCGCCAAGCGCGTGGACGTCCACCTCGCGGTCGAGCACATCCGCTACTTCGCGGGCTGGCCCACCAAGATCGCCGGCGAGACCCTCCCGGTGGCCCAGCCGGACATGCACTGCTACACGCGCAAGGAGCCGGTGGGCGTGTGCGGACAGATCATCCCGTGGAACTTCCCGCTGCTGATGGCGGCGTGGAAGATCGCGCCGGCGCTGGCGGCGGGCTGCACGATCGTGCTGAAGCCGGCCGAGCAGACGCCGCTCACCGCGCTGCGCCTGGGCGAGCTCGCCCTCGAGGCCGGGCTTCCCGAGGGCGTGCTGAACGTGATCACGGGCGACGGCGAGACCGGCGCCGCGCTGGTGGACCACGCCGACGTGGACAAGATCGCCTTCACCGGCTCCACGGCGGTCGGCCGCGAGATCGGGGCGAAGGCGGGGCGGGCGCTCAAGCGGGTGACGCTCGAGCTGGGCGGCAAGTCGCCCAACATCATCCTGCCGGACGCCGACCTCGGCGTGGCGATCAAGGGCGCTTACCAGGCGATCTACTACAACACCGGCCAGGCGTGCAACGCCGGCTCGCGCCTGTTCGTGCAGAAGGACCAGTACGACGACGTGGTGACCGCCTTGGCGGAGGCGGCGGGAAAGGCGCGGATCGGCCCGGGCCTCGATCCCTCGACGCAGATGGGCCCGCTGATCTCCGCAGAGCAGGAGGAGCGGGTGCTCGGCTACATCGAGTCGGGCAAGTCGGAGGGGGCCGAGCTGGTGACCGGCGGCGACGCTCGCGAAGGTGACGGCTGGTTCGTGGAGCCGACCCTGTTCAGCGCCACACGGGACGACCTCACGATCGCGCGGGAGGAGATCTTCGGCCCGGTGCTGGTGGCGCTGCCGTACGACTCGATCGAGGAGGTCGCACGGCGGGCGAACGACACCGAGTACGGCCTGGCGGCGGGCGTGTGGACGCGCGATCTCTCGAATGCCCACAAGCTCGCCGCGCTGCTGCGGGCCGGCGACATATGGGTGAACACCTGGAGCGCCGGCGACCCCGCGGCGCCGTTCGGCGGCTTCAAGGCAAGCGGCGTGGGCCGGGAGCACGGCCGCGAGGGGCTGTTCGGGTACCTCGAGAACAAGACGGTGTGGGTGAACCTGGGCTGAAGCGGTCGGGGTCGAACGCCTTCACGTCAACCTCCGGCTGCTCTCCGCAGATGAGCTGAGCTATGAGCCGGCCGGTGATCGGCCCGTGCGCCACGCCGGCGCCCTCGTGTCCGGTGGCGACGAATAGGCCGTCGGCGGCTTGTGTCGGGCCGATCGCGGGAAGACCGCCGGGCAGCCAGGGACGCAGGCCGACCCAGGCGGTGTCGATCTGGAGCTCCGCGATCCCGGGTGCGAGCTGCGCGGCGTGGGCGATGAGGGTGCCGGTGACGGTGGAATCGACGGACGTGTCGAAGCCACGCCGCTCACGGCTCGAGCCGACGAGGACTTGGCCGTCGAGTGTGGTCTCCATGACCGTGCTGACCTGGAGCCCGGCGTCCTCGCTCTCGACCGCGGCCATGTAACTGCCGTCGATCACCTTGTGACGGAGGAAGTCCGGCCGGTGCTCGAGCCTTACCAGCTGGCCTTTGCGCGGCTCCAGGGGCAACGCCAGGCCTGCGCCCGCCGCGAGCGGCGCGCTCCAGGCGCCGGCAGCAAGCACGACATGGGCAGCCAGGAGGGGGCCCTCACGGGTGGAGACACCCTCGACACCTGGCGGCTCGGGCGCCCCCTCTTTGCCGCCGTTCAGCACGATCGAAAGCACCTCCACCCCGGTGCGAACCACGGCGCCAAGCGCCGCAGCCTCCCTCGCCAGCCCCCGCGCAATCGCCCGCGGCGCGCACTGCAGATCGTCCGGAAAGACAGACGCCCCGAGCAAGGCACCGCTCAAAGCCGGCTCGACCGTGCGCACCTCGTCAGCCGACAAGAGCGAGCACGACACCCCCGCCTCCCGCAGCCCCGCAAGCCGACCCGGCTCGGCAGCCCAGCCATCCGGATCGCCATGCACCACAAGCGCCCCCTTCCGCCGCACACCCGCCTCCTCCCCGAGCAGCTCCTCGATCTCGGAGTACAACGCCAACCCCCGTACGGCAAGCGCCAGCTCCGGCCCCAGCGGCTTGTCGCAACACAGCACGTTCCCCTCCCCGAGCCCGGTCGTTCCGCCCGACACCGGGCCGCGATCGACCAAGCAGACCGAGACCCCGCGCGAAGCGAGCTCGAAGGCGCAAGCGCAGCCGACGATCCCGGCCCCGACAACGACCACGTCGTATGAAGGCACCTACAGACTGAACCCCGCCGGGAACGGATCCTCGGGATCCAGCACGTACTGCCCCATCCCCGTGATCCACGCCCGCCCCGTTATCTCCGGCACCACCGCGGGCAACGCGCCCACCGACGTCTCCGCCACGATCCGCCCTCCGAACCGGGTCCCGATCACCGACCGGTTCACGAACTCCTCGCCCACCCCCAGCTCTCCCCGAGCGTGCAGTGCGGCGAGCTTCGCGGAGGTGCCGGTGCCGCACGGCGAGCGGTCGAGCCAACCCGGGTGGATCGACGTAGCGCTGCGCTGCGAGCGCGGCCCGTCCTCGCCGGGCGCGGTGAAGATCACGTGCCGGCAGCCCGCGATCCGCTCGTCCGCCGGGTGCACCGGCGGCTCGTCCCGGTTGATCACTGCCATCACCTCGAGGCCGCGCTCGATCAGCTCCCCGCTGCGCGCCGGGTCCACCGCGAGGCCGGCCGACGAGGCAGGCAGGATCGCGTAGAAGTTGCCCCCGAAGGCCATGTCGTAGGTCAGGGTCGAGCCGTTCACGCGGACCTGGCGGTCGCGGCCGAGCAGGAACGACGGCACGTTGCGAAGCGCCACCGAGCGCGCCCGGCCACCCTCCACGGCCACCCGCGCTTCGACCAAACCGGCCGGGGTGTCCAGCCGCACCACGGTCTCCGGCTCCGCCACCTCGACCATGCCGGTCTCCACGAGCACGGTCGCCACGCCGATCGTGCCGTGCCCGCACATCGGCAGGCAGCCGGACACCTCGATGAACACGACGCCCCAGTCGGCCTCCGGCAGGAGCGGCGGCTGGAGGATCGCGCCCGACATCGCCCCATGCCCGCGCGGCTCGCGCATCAACAGCAGGCGCAGGTCGTCCATCTCCCGCTCGAAGTGGAGCTTGCGGTCGAGCATCGTCTCCCCGGGGATCGGCCCAACGCCGCCCGTGATCACGCGTGTGGGCATGCCCTCCGTGTGGGAGTCGACCGCGGCGAAGACCCGGCTCGCCCTCATGCGATTACCGCCACCGCGAGGGCGGGCGCGGCCCGCTCCGCGAAGACGCGCACGGCGTCCTCCGCTCTCACCCCGCGACCCCAGCCCCGAGGACCGCCACCGCGTCCTCCACACGCCGCCGCTCCTCGGCGGTCAGCTCCAGCCGTGGCGGCCGGCACGGCCCGCCCTCGCGCCCCACGAGATCCATGCCGGCCTTGAAGAACTGGACCAGCTTGGGGTGCATGTCCAGCCGCGCGAGCGGCAGGATGCGCGCGTACACGGCCCGCGCCTCCTCGATCCGCCCCTCTGTGCACAGCCGGAACAGCTCCACGCACTCGCGCGGCGCCACGTTCACCACGCCCGAGATCCACCCTGTGGCACCGGCGCAGAAGCCCTCGAGCGCCCAGTCGTCGCCGCCCACGAGCACCTCGAAGTCGTCGGTGGAGTTCACGATCGCGGCGATGCGGCGGGCGTCGCCCGAGCACTCCTTGATCGCCACCACCCCGTCGATCTCGGCCAGCCGGGCGATGAGCGCGGGCGGCATGTCGGTGCCGCTCGCCTTCGGGTTGTTGTAAGCCATGATCGGGAGCTCGGTCGACCCGGCGACGGTCCGGTAGAAGGTCTCGATCTCGCGCGCGTCGCCCTCGTAGCCGAACGGCGGCAGCAGCATCAGCGCACCCGCGCCGGCCGCGGCGGCGTCGGCGGCGAGCGCGATCGAGCGCGCCGGTGTCTCGCTCGACACGCCGGCGGTCACGGTGACCCGCCCTCCGCTGGCCTCGACGAGCGTCTCGATCACGCGCCGCCGCTCCGCCGTGCTCAGGCTCTGCGCCTCGCCCATCGTGCCGGTGCCGACGAGCCCGGCGGCGCCCGACTCGAGCAACCAGTCGACGTTGCGGGCCAGCGCGCCCGCGTCGATCTCACCGTCCTCGTCGAACGGCGTCAGGACGGCGGGAACGACACCTTCGAAGCGCATGCTCGAGCCTCCATCAGATCCGGGGAGGCTCTAGCTTCGCACGTCGTAGGTCGTCTCAGGCTCGCGCGGCCCCGGCCCCGCCGGCACACGCGTCCCGGCCGGAGGCGGCCGCCGTCCGGCCACCCCGGCAGCCAGCCCGGCGGCGCCGAGCAGGAGCAGGATGAGCGGCCAGCCGAGGAACGAGCTGTCGGGCTCCTCGCCCTCGAGCAGCGCGTTGATCTCGGCGCCTTGGAGGATCCCGAAGGCCGTCAGTCCGATGAACCCGACGTAGGCCGGTCCGCGTGTGTGCGCCACCGCGCCGTAGACAACCAGGCCGAGCGAGACGAGGAGCAGCCACACGTCCCAGACGAAGCTCTGGCCCTGCCCCTCGCCGGTCGGGGCTCCGAAGAACAGCGGGCCGATCACGTCGCCCGCCTCGACCAGCACGCCGATGACCCCGACCAGCACGGCCGCGATGCCCGCGGCCGTGACGAACTCGGACGCCTGGGGCGCGTCGCGTTGCATGAGCGCGAAGGCCACGCCCGCGTAGATGAGGCAAAGGATCAGCAGCAGCCAGCGGAAGGCCGTGCCGCTGGGCTCGTCGAGGATCATGTCGAAGAAGAACAGCCAGGTGGCGATCCCGGCGAGCGCCATCAGCAGAGTCTGGTAAGCCGCCCCCACGCCGAATGCCGCGAACGCGGCCAGGGCCGCGACGCAGGCGAAGAGGAGGAAGCCGAAGCCCGACGAGTCGGTGTTCACGCCCACGACGTCCCACAGCTGGCCGAAGGCGAGCACGGACAGCACCACGCCCGCGACCATCAGCACCGCGTGCCAGCGCGCCACCTCGCCCGTGGCGAGCGCACCTAGCGCGCCGAGCGTGAAGACGACGACGCAGGGAATGGCGACGACCAGGAGCAACGGGAAGGCGGCCCAATCGTCGGCCTTGCGGATGAAGAGGATGGTCGCGCCCACCACGAGCAGCACGCCGCCGAGCATCCGGAGCCAGTCGCTGCGCGGATCGGGCTGCACCGCCTGCGCCATCCCGCGCGGAGGCTGTCAAGGGGCGCGGACGGAAGCGCAGCGCGGGGTGCCAGAGGCCGGACGGCGGCCGTCAGCGGAACGCGAACGGCAGGCCGTCAGGCACGCGCGGCTCAGCGGGCGCGCACGGATCGCCGTCAGCCGCGCCCGATCCGGTACACCGGCCCGGACAGCGACACGGCGTACACGCGGCCGCGGCCGTCCTCCCCGAACGACACGAGGTTCGAGACCCGCAGGCCGCTCGAGCGGGTCGGCGCCCTCGGCCGCTTCAGGAACGCCAGCCTCAGCGCCGGGTTGCACAGATCGCCGTAGACGTAGCGGCCGAAGTAGCGGGTGCCGCGTAGCGACGGGTCCCGGATCACATACCCGCCGATGATCGAGCAGAAGCCGCCGCCCTGGGTGTGGGTGATCACCGGCGCGACGTGCCCCGGCGCCCGGCCGCCCTCGTACGTGTTGCGCCCCTCGAAGACGTCCCAGCCGAAGTTGTAGCCGCCGGTCGGTTGGCGGCCGCCGTCGCGGCCCGGCACGAAGGAGACCTCCTCGATCTCGTCCTGGCCCACGTCGCCGATCGTCAGGTGGCCGCGGCGGCGGTCGAACGAGAAGCGGTACGGGTTGCGCAGGCCGTACGCGAACACTTCTCCCCGCGCGCCGCTGCGCCCGCGGAAGGGGTTGGAGGAGGGGATGTCGTAATCCCCGCCCGGCCGCGGGTCGATACGGATCAGCTTGCCGAGGATCCGCCCGAGGTTCTGGGCGTTCTCGTCGGGGTCGCCGCCACTGCCGCCGTCGCCGAAGCCGGCGTAGAGCATCCCGTCGGGGCCGATCTGCAGCTGCCCGCCCTTGTGGTTGAAGCGGAAGTGCGGCACGCGCATGACCGACCGCCGCGACCCCGGATCCGCGCGGTTCGGATCGCTCGAGCGGCGGAACTGATCGATCTGGATGAACCCCTGGTTGTCGGTGTAGTAGACGAAGAAGCGCCCCGACCTCTGGTAGTCGCGCGCGAAGGCCATCGACAGCAGGCCGCTCTCGCCGCCGGTGGAGACGCGGTCGGAGATGTCGAGGAAGGTCGATCGCCGGCGCCCGCGCACGACGACGATGCTGCCCTCGCGCTGGACGACGAAGCGGCGGCGCCGATCACCCGGCGGGGCGGCGAGGTAGGTGGGGCTCTCGAAGCGGCCGAGCAGGAGGAGCCGGACGGGGCGGCGCTGCGCC
>DASZJZ010000264.1:0-1624 GCA_035947555.1 Thermoleophilaceae bacterium
GACGCAGCGGCGACCCGACGACCGGGGCTCCTGAATCGCATGGTGAGCGGCAGTCTCGGGCGAGCTGGCCGCTCTGTGCCGGTGGAAGGCGAATGCGAAAGCGGAGCCATGCGAGGGAACGAGGCGCCGGTCGGTCGGCGCGCCCACGCTCTGCCTATGCAAGACGCCGGGCCAGGAGGGGCTTGGCCGCGCTGATGCTCCTCGTCCAACGGAGAAGCCCGGTCCGCGCGAACGTGACGCTCGCTCCTCTCCTGATGCATCACCCTGCTTCGGCGGCCGCGCCAAGGCCGCCGCCTGTTGAGAAGCGACGCCTCGGTTTGACCCTGAGCTCAGACGCGGATGCGCGGCTGGATCAGCGCCTCCTGGGCCTTCGCCGCGCACAGGGCGTATTAGCATCATGCCCAGCAGGCACAGGGAGATTGGCGAGCATGGATCCGGAAACCTCCATCGCGGAGCATTGGGCCGACCGGGACGTTTATGGTCTTATCGTCTCGGCGCTGGAGCGAGCGTCGAAGTCTCTGGATTCGTTGACCGTTGAGGATCTGGCGCCGGTCGACCACTTCCACGCGCGTGGGTTCCCGGCCACCGTCGATCTCGCGGATCGGCTGCCTGTCGAGCCCGGCGACCACCTGCTCGACATCGGCTGCGGGGTCGGTGGCCCGGCTCGCTACTTCGCGCAGCGCTTCGGGTGCAAGGTCAGCGGGATCGACATCACCGGGCCGTTCGTCGACGCGGCGAACAAGCTGACCGCGCTGCTCGACATGGGCGACAGGGTCTTCATCGAGCAGGGCGACGGCGAGCGGCTGCCCTACGACGACGGCACGTTCGACGGCGCCTATGCGCAGCACGTGACCATGAACGTCGCCGACCGTCCGCGCTTCTTCGGCGAGGCGTGGCGCGTGCTGAAGCCCGGCGGGTTCTTCGCGCTCACCGAGCACGGCCTCGGGCCCGTGGGAGGCCCGCACCATCCCGTGCCCTGGTCGGAGGACGGCACGGGCGAGTTCCTCGTCACGCCGTCGGAGACCCGCGAGCTCCTCGCCGCCGCCGGGTTCGTGGACATCGAGTGCGAGGACACCGGCCCGAAGTACCTGGCCGCGTACCGGGCCGCGCTGGAGCTCGCCGGCCGGGGTGAGCTGCCGCCGCTCGGCCTGCACGTGCTGATCGGCCCGACGGCGCCCGAGAAGATGCGCAATTCCGCCCGCAACATCGAGGAAGGGCGCACGCATCCCGTGCAGATAGTGTGCGGTAAGCCGTCCTGAGCTGACTGGGGGATTGACCGCGTGCCGCCAGCCGGTCGTCGGCTAATGGCGACGCCTCCTCCAGCCGCAGAGCAGTCGCCCGGAGCGAGGCTTCCCTCGCCTGTGGAGTGGACGAGCAACAGAAGCGCCACTCGGCCCGACCCGTTGCATCCAATGCATAGGCACGACGTGGGCCGCGCGCGAGCTCCCGATCGGACGGAGCTCGAGCACGTCGCTATCGCAATGAGGCAGATCCGATAGCGACCCCAATCCGGCGCTGGCTATCGCAGCTCGCGCAACCCGACACTCCTTCCGGCGCGATTCGGAGTGCTGCCCGGCAGGGGCGCGCGCCGCGACGCGCCCGTCGCTCCCCTGCAAGACGCAGC
>DASZJZ010000265.1:0-9231 GCA_035947555.1 Thermoleophilaceae bacterium
CGCATGCGCATTCTCGCTGGACTCATCTCATTGGGCCGCTTGATCTTCGGCGTGGCCTTCATCGCACAGCCAAGGCTCATGGAGCGGGCCTGGATCGGCAAGCAGGCGCGGGTTCCGGGCGCACAGCTGCTCGCGCGCGCCGTGGGCGCGCGTGACCTCGTGCTCGGGCTCGGCGGCCTGCAGGCTCTACCTCGTAACGACGGCTCGGCGCGGCCTTGGCTGGCAGCGGCGGCGGTCTGCGACGCGGTCGACTTCGGCGCGACCTGGACAGCCGGCCGAACCATCCCGCGCCAAGCGCGCACCGGCGTGCTCGCGATCGCCGGCGTGTCCGCGCTGCTGTCGGCGATCGCGGCGGTCGGGATCGGGCGCTCCGGACACGCGGAGCCGCTGGGGTCGGGCCCGCAGGACGTCAGCCGCGACGCCGTCCCGCGCGAGCCGGTCAGCACCGCCTGACGGAAGCGACTCTGGGGCCGGCGGTGTCGAGGCCCGGCCGCGCTTCCCGCGCGCGTGTCGCTGTATCAGCGCCGGCCCCGGGGTCTCCTTCCTTGCATGGGACATCACCACATAGCGCGTAGGACGCTCATTTGCGGGCTCGCGACGACGCTGATGGCAACCGGCGCTGCCACGGGCGCGGCCGGCCCGTCCTCTGCGGCGAGCGCCGACGGCAAGTCGCACCTGCGGTCTTCGAGCGCCAGGGATGTTCGCGAGGCCCCAGCGGCCAAGCGGCATCGGAAGGCAGCACAGCCCCGAGCCAAGGCCAGCGGCCCGCAGGTGCTCTGTCCGATCGACGACCTTCCCGTCCCGGAGAGCTCGAGCACAGGGGTCGTCACCGAGTGGCTCTCGTACGGTCAGAGCATCAGGGTGACGCCCTCGCTCAACCACAACATCTGGGCCGGCGTGTGGTTCACGGGTGAGAACGGCCCCGAGGGCTGGGCCAACACGAGCGCGCCGTGGTACTACCCCTTGCCCGGCGCGCGGGAGTACAGCCTGATCGGGCGCTTCGGTAGCGGCTCGTACCAGTACATCGGCCAGCGGCAGATGACCTACACGAACACCACCCCCGGCTACCTCCAGCGCGCCCGCTTCCGCGTGAACGACAACAACCCAGGCAACGGAAGCGGCGCCTTCCAGGTCCACATCGCCTACCCCTGCTACTCGTAGCCCGGATCAACGCGCAACGAGCGCCCCGACCGAAGCCGGGGCGCTCGTTTTCTGTGCGCGTTCATCTAAAGATCGAACACCTTGCTGCTGCGCCCGCGTGACGGCCGCTAGGCGGCGGACCACTCGCGGGCGATTCGGCCGATCTGCTCCACGGCGTCCAGGTCGCGGTGCAGCAGGTGCTGGCACATCACGCGGTCCACGCCTACGTCGGCCAGCTCGTCGAGTCGCTCGGTGAGCTCGTCGAGGGTGCCCACGAGCCAGGCCTGGGGGAGGCTGTCGAGGAAGCTCTCGGCGTCGCCCTCGTCGCCTCGCCACTCCGCCAGGCGGCCGGCGCGGTCGAGCAGCTCGGTTCGGTCCTCGCCCGCCAGCCAGCCGGTCATGAGCGACAGCGGGATCGGCTCGCGGCCCTCGCCTTCGCACGCCGCGTCGAGTGCCCGCCGCATCTCCGCGCACTCCGCCACGGTCTTGAAGACCGTGTTGTACTCGTCGGCGAAGCGGGCGGCCAGCGCCAGGCTGCGCGGCCCGCCCTGGCCGCCCACGATCAGCGGCGGGCGCGAGCGCTGGACCGGCTTCGGCAGCGCATCGAGGTCCCTCGTCGAGTAGTGGCGGCCCTCGAAGGAGGAGGGGCCGTCCGCCCACTCGCCGTTCACCACCTGCAACTGTTCCTCCAGCATCTCCATCCGCTCGCCGAGCGGCGGGAACGGGAAGCCGTACGCCACGTGCTCGGGCTCGCTCCAGCCCGTGCCCATGCCCAGCTCAACGCGGCCGCCGGACACCCGGTCCGCGGTGACCACCACCTTGGCGAGCTCCGACGGATGCCGGAAGGTGGCGGGCGACACGAGCGTGCCGAGCCGGACCTTGCTGGTCAGCGCCGCCAGCGCGGCGATCGTGGCCCATGCGTCCAGGGATCCCCGCTCGCCGCGCCCCTCGACGGACAGGTAGTGATCGGAGCGAAACAGGGTCTCGACCCCTTGCTCCTCGCACGCGCGCGCGAGAGCGACCCAGTCCTCCCAGGTCACGTCCTCCTGGCCCTCGATCATCAAGCACAGGCGCATGGGCGAAACCATCGCAGAGAAGCGTCGCTAGCCTCGCTGGGCATGGCCGGTCCCACCGCCCTCGTCGTAGTCGACTTCCAGAAGGCGTTCGACGACGCCGGCCACTGGGGCCGGCGCAACAACCCCGCCTGCGAGCAGAACGTCGCCGCGCTTGTCGAGGCGTGGCGGCGGTGCGAGCAGCCGATCGTCTTCGTGCGGCACGACTCCGTCGACGACGGCTCCCCGCTGCGCCCGGGGCTCCCCGGCAACGCCCTCAAGGACGAGCTGAGCGGCGAGCCGGACCTGCTCGTCGTCAAGCACGTGAACTCCGCGTTCCACGGCGATCCCGACCTGGCGACCTGGCTGCGCGAGAACGGAATCGGCGAGGTGGTGATCTGCGGCATCCAGACCAACATGTGCTGCGAGACCACCGCCCGGGTGGGCGCCAACCTCGGCTTCGACGTCCGCTTCGCGATCGACGCCACGCTCACCTTCGACCTGGCGGCGCACGACGGCGGCACGATCGCCGCCGACGAGCTCGCCCGCGTGACCGCCGCGAACCTCGATCCCGAGTTCGGTCGCGTGCTCAGCACCGCCGAGGCCATAGATATGCTCACGCCGCCTTGCGAACCACTCGCGTCCTCCGCCGGCTCGCGTGGGGCGCGGTGGCGGTCGGTGTCATCACCCCGCTCGTCCGGCACCGGCTGAAGCTCCGGCCGCCGGTCGTGTCTGCCCTCACCTGGCCGGCCCCCGCCGCCCTCGCACTCGCCGAACCCCGCTCGCCGCTGCGCGACGCGGGCATCTACGCGCTCCAGATGTGGGCGTACTTCGCCCACTTCGACATGGCCGACGACGACCCCGACGCGCTCATGCGGCGGCTGAAGGTCGACTACCCGATCCGCTGCGACCGAGCGCTCGGCCTCGGCGAATGCCCCACCACCCGCCTGCAGCGGGTGCTAGGGCGCGAGGGGCGCGTGGGCCGCCTCGACTACGCCCTCTCGGCGATCCACTGGAGCTGGTTCCTGGTGCCCCACGGCACGCTCGCGTACATGCTGCTGCGCCATCGCGAGCACTATCCGCGCTCGGCGGTCCTCATGTCGGCGTGCTTCGACCTGGGCTGCGTGATCTACTGGGCCGTGCCCACGGCGCCCCCCTGGTGGGCCGGCCTCAACGGCAGCCTGCAGCCGGTCCGGCGCATCATGGAGGAAGCCGGGGAACGCTTCTGGAAAGGTCTCTGGCGCCCGCTTTACCATTCGTTGCAAGGCAATCCGTTCGCCGCAATGCCCTCACTCCACTTCGGCACGTCAGTGATGGCCGCGCGCATCTTGTCGCGGGTCGGCCCGGCACACGCCGCCCTCGGGTGGCTGTACACGGCGCTGCTCGGCTTCGGGCTCGTGTACCTCGGAGAGCACTACGTGGTCGACCTCGTGGCCGGCCTCGCGCTGGCCGAGGGGATATGGCGTGTCGCTCCGCGGTTTGAGCCGGTCGTGCGGTTCGTGGCGGGTGCCGTGCATCGGCTGGAGCCGCGGGTCGCGTGATGCGCGGGGAGGAGCGCGACCTCGAACTGGAGCTCGAGGGCGACGACTCCACCGCCGAAGAGGAGGAGGAGCTCCAGCAGGTAGGCGCCCTCCAGGCGCTGCTGCAGGACCGCCGCAAGCTGCTCGGCGGGATGGCGCTGTTCGTCCTGATCGTCGTGGCGATCTATGTGGTGTTCCCGCGGCTGGTGGGCCTCGACGACGCCCTGCGCAAGCTCGATGAGGCCACCTGGTACTGGATCGTGATCGCGATCGGCTTCAACGTGGCGGCGTTCGCCGCCTACGTCGCTCTGTTCCGCGGCGTACTAGGGGGGACCCGCGACGACGACGTGCACCGCCGGCTCGACCTGCGCGCCTCCTACCTGATCACGATGGCCGGGCTGGCGGCCACGCGCATCTTCTCGGCCGCGGGCGCCGGCGGCATCGTGCTGACGTACTGGGCGCTCCGCAAGGCGGGCATGCCGCGCCGCCGCTCGGCCTGCCGGATGGTCGCGTTCCTGGTGCTGACGTACGGGGTCTACACCTTCGCGCTCGTGATCTTCGGGATCCTGCTGCGCACACACGTGCTGCCGGGCGACGCGCCGTTTGCCGGAACGGTCGTGCCGGCCGCTCTGTCGGCGATCGCGATCGGGGTCTTCCTGCTGATCGCCCTGATCCCGGACGACGTGGAGCGGCGTATCCAGCAGTTCGCCGGCGGCTACCGCCGGACCCGCTACCTGACCCGCCTCGCGAAGGGACCCGCCACGGTGGCGAGCGGCGTGCGGACCGCCATCGACTTCGTGCGCAACCCCGAGCGCGGGGCGCTCGCCGTCGGCGGCGCGCTGGGCTTCTGGGCGGCCAACATCGGGATCCTGTGGGCCTGCTTCGAGGCGTTCGGCGGCAACGTGCCGTTCGCAGTGCTCGTCCAGGCCTTCTTCCTCGGCATGGCCGCCAACCTCATCCCGTCGCCGGCCGGAGGCGTGGGATCCGTGGACGCGGGAATGATCGCGGCGTTCGTGCTGTTCGGAATCGACGAGGAGACGGTCTTCCCGGCGGTGCTCGCTTACCGGGTCATCGCGTTCTGGTTGCCGATCCCGCCGGGTATCGTGGCTTTCTTCCAGCTGCGCACCACCGTGGCGCGCTGGGAGAAGGAGCGCAGGGATGGCGTCGCCGCTGGACTCTATACTTCACAAAGTAAAGTGATGAGCAGATGAGCGGGGAGATGAGGGACATCGAGAACGTCGTGATCGTCGGCAGCGGCCCGGCCGGGTACACCGCGGCGCTGTACACGGCGCGCGCGGACCTGGAGCCGCTCGTGGTCGAGGGCTTCGCCTGGGGCGGCCTGCTCCAGCAGACCACGGACGTGGAGAACTACCCCGGCTACCCCAAGGGTGTGCTCGGCCCCGAGATGATGCAGGACTTCCGCGACCAGGCCGAGCGCTTCGGCGCGCGCTACATCACCGACGATGCCACCAACATCGAGCTGTCGGACGATCCCGGCGGCGTGCACGTGGTGCACGTCGGCGATCAGCAGATCCGCACGCGCGCCGTGATCCTCGCCATGGGGGCCGAGCCGAAGAAGCTCGGCGTGCCGGGCGAGGAGGAGCTGGCGGCCCGCGGCGTCTCCTACTGCGCCACCTGCGACGCCGCCTTCTTTCGCGGCGCTGAGACGGTCGTGGTCGGCGGCGGGGACACCGCCATGGAGGACGCCACCTTCCTGGCGAAGTTCGCCGACAAGGTCTACGTGGTGCACCGCCGCGACGACTTCCGGGCCTCGGCCATCATGCGCCAGCGGGCGGAGGACAAGGAGAACATCGAGCTGCTCACCCCGTACGTCGTGGAGAGCTTCGAGCAGGGCGAGGACGGCGCGCTCGGGCGCGCGGTGCTGAAGAACACGAAGGACGGCTCCACCCGGGAGGTTCCGGTCACGGGCTGCTTCATCGCGATCGGCCACCGGCCGAACTCCGAGCTGGTCCGAGGGCAGCTCGACCTCGACGACGAGGGCTACGTGCTGGTCGAGGGGCGCTCCACCCGGACGAAGCGGCCGGGCGTCTTCGCGGCCGGCGACCTGACCGACCGCGTCTACCGCCAGGCCGTCACCGCGGCCGGCACGGGCTGCATGGCGGCGCTCGATGCCGAGGCGTACCTGCGCGACGCGCCGGTCGACGCCGAAGCGCACTGGGCGCCCGACCCGGACCGGGTCGAGGCGGCGGCCGAGTCGGCCGCGTCGTAGCCTCCCCGGCCTGATCTGGAAGAACTGGACAGGCGACCAGCGCTGCGCGCCCGAGCGCCTTGAACGCCCGGCCACCGAGGCCGCGCTTTGCCACGCGGTGGCCGGCGCCCGGCGCGCGAAAGTGGCCGGCGCGGGGCACTCGTTCACCGACATCGCGTGCACGGACGGCGTGATGATCGACCTGTCGGCGATGAACCGAGTGCTGGCGGTCGAGGGCAATGAGGTGACGGTCCAGAGCGGGATCACGATCCGGGAGCTCGCGCCGGCGCTGGCCGAGCGCGGGCTGGCGCTCGAGAACCAGGGCGACGTGGATGCGCAGACGGTTGCGGGAGCGATCTCGACGGCGACCCACGGGACCGGGGGCCGGTTCGCCAACATCTCGTCGCAGGTGACCGGGGTGCGGCTGGTCAGCGCCGCCGGGGAGGTCGTGCAGTTCCGCGACGGCGACGACCTCCTCGCCGCTCGGGTCTCGCTCGGCGCGCTCGGCGCCATCTCCGCGGTAACGCTCCGCTGCGTCCCCGCGTTCACGATCCACCGCGTCGACCGGCCGCTTCCGCTCGACGACGTCCTCGCCCGGCTCGACGAGCACGTGGACTCGACCGACCACTTCGAGCTGTTCGTGTTCCCCTACACCCGGACGGCGCTCACGCTCAGCTCGCAGCGCACGGACAGCGAGCCGCGGCCGCCGGGCCGGGCGCGCGTGCTGCTGCGCGACGTGCTGCTCGAGAACGCCGCCCTCGAGGCGGCGAGCCGCGCGGGGCGGCGCTTCCCGGCGCTGATCCCGCGCGTGAACCGGGCGCTGGTGCGGGCGATGTCACCGGCCGAGCACCTCGACCGCAGCCACCGCGTCTACGCCAACCGCCGCAGCGTGCGGTTCACGGAGATGGAGTACGCGATCCCGCGCGAGCGGACCGCCGAGGCGCTCGAGCGGGTGCTCGCGCTGATCGAGCGACGGCGACTGCCGGTGGGATTTCCGATCGAGGTGCGGGTGGTGGCCCCCGACGACGCCCTGCTCTCCACCGCCCACGGCCGCCCTACCGGGTACTTGGCCGTGCACCTTTACCGCGGCATGGAGTTCGAGAGCTACTTCCGCGCCGTGGAGGCGATCATGGACGAGTACGACGGCCGCCCGCACTGGGGAAAGCGCCACTACCAGTCCGCGGCAACCCTGCGGCCGCGCTACCCCGGCTTCGACCGCTTCCTCGCCGTGCGCGACCGGCTCGATCCGGAGCGGAAGTTCGAGAACGAGTATCTGAGGCGAGTGCTCGGGTGAGCGCCGCGGAGGGCGCGCCAGACACGGCGCGGAGGGCGCGCCAGCACCTCGGGGCTACCCGTCTATGCCCGCCGTTCAGCGGCAGCGGCGCGGCAGCCGGCGATCCAAGGTCACCACCCGCCCGTCGTGCGTCTCCACCCGGGCCCGCACCCGCGCTCCGCGCCGCCGCACACGGACCCGATCGAGCGCCGCGCCGCGCACCACACCCCGGCACCCGCGCATCGCCAGCCTCACCCGCGGCGCCTGCCAGCACGACCTGCCCGCGCACGCGTGCAGCTGCGCCAGCCGCTCCGCAAGCCGCGCCTCGATCGCCGCGTAGCGCCGCTCGCCGATCGCGTTCTCCAGCTGATGTGGGTCCCGCCGAAGGTCGTACAGCTCGCGCTCCCCGTTGTCGTGCTCGGCGTACACGAAGCGGTCGTTTCGCAGCGCGGCGTAGGCCACCGCCTTGAAGCCGGGCGCTCCTTCCAGCAGCAGCTCGCGCCCCCACGCCAGCCCGCGGTCGCGTAGCAGTGGGAACAGCGACCGGCCGTCCGGCACCCGGCCCGCCGGCGCGGCACCCGCCGCCTCGAGGATCGTCGGCGCCAGGTCGGCGTTCGTCACCAGCTGGCGGCGTCGCGCGCCGGCCGGTACCCCCGGTCCGCGCATCACCAGCGGCACCCGGATCGACGGCTCGTACACCATCACCTTCCCGTACGGCACGCGGTGCTCGCCGTGGAAGAAGCCGTTGTCGGAGGTGAACACGATCAGCGTGTCCTCGAGCTCGCCCGCCTCCCGCAGCGCTGCGACCACCCGCACGATCCCCTCGTCAACGGCGAGCAGAGATTCCAGCTCCTGCTGGTACAGCTCCCGTATAGCCGCCTCTCGCTCCGCCGACAGCCGCGGCAGGCGCTGCACGAAGCTCGGCTTGTCGGACACGTCCGCCTCGTCGAACGCCGCCATCTCAGGGAGCGGCTCGGCGGCGAACGCGTCGCGGTGCCGCGGCGCGGGCATCGCCGTGGCGAGCCCGGCGGGGTCGTCAGCCTCCCGCGGCAGGCCGCTGTGCGGCGCCAGATACGCGACCGAGAGGAAGAACGGCTCGTCGCCGGCCGCCAGCCGCCCGATCGCGTCGACCGCCAGGTCCGAGTACGCGTCGGTCGAGTACTTCCCGTGCCACCGGAGCGCCCCGTTCTCGTTCAGCTGGTACTCCGTGAAGCTGTACGTCGAGGGGTCCACCGACGTGTACCACTCGTCCCAGCCCGGCGGCACCTCGGTGGGCGGCGAGTCGAGCCCGTAGCGGTTCAGGAACTTGCCGATGTGCACGGTGCGGTAGCCGGCGCGCTGCAGCCAGACGGGCAGCCACTCGCTCTTGTCGAGCCGGGCGTAGCCGCCCTCCGGCGGCCGGTTGCCGATCACCCCGTGGTTGTGGGTGTACTGCCCGGTGTAGAGCGTCGCGCGCGACGGGCAGCAGAGCGGGTTCGACACGAACGCGCGCTTGAAGGTCGTGCCGGCGGCGGCGAGCTCGGCGCGCACGCCCGCCATCACGCGCATCGACTCGAGCGTCTGGTCGTCGGTGAGCAGCACGAGCACGTTCGGACGGGCTGACTTCTGCTGCCCGGGCCCCGCCGACGCCCCGCACCCGCCGAGCACCACGGCGAGAGCCAGGAGCGCGCCGGCGGCGCCGCGCACGGCCGGGCTCAGCGGCAGGCGCGCAGCCTGCGATCGAGGGTGTAGATGCGCCCGTCGCGCAGCTCGGCCTTGACCCGCAGCACGTAGCGGCGGCCGGGACGCACGCGTGGGCGGCGGACGCGCTGCGAGATCGGACGCCCCGCCACGCGGGCGATCCTGCGCTTGCCGACGTAGGCCGTGGCGCGTGTGACACGCTCGCGATCGCGCCCCGCCAGCCGGAGCCGGAGCTGCGTACCGCGGGCGCAGCCGCTCGGCGGGACCTGCCGCCCGGCGGAGCGCACGCCGAGCCGGAGCCCGGGCGACTTCTGGCAGCCGCGGCCCGCGCAGTGGCGCAGCAGCCGCAGGCGGCGC
>DASZJZ010000266.1:0-1827 GCA_035947555.1 Thermoleophilaceae bacterium
GGTGGTCTTCGAGGGCACCGTCGAAGCGTTGCGGGACAGCGACACGGTGACCGGGCGGCACCTGGACGACCGGGCCTCGTTGAAGCAGTCGGTGCGGGAGCCGTCGGGGATGCTGGAGGTGCGCGGCGCCGACACGCACAACCTGCAGGACGTCGACGTCGACATTCCGCTCGGCGTGCTGGTGGTGCTGACCGGCGTGGCGGGGTCGGGAAAGAGCTCGCTGATCAACGGCTCGGTGGCGGACCGGGACGGCGTGGTGACGGTCGACCAGGGCGCCATCCGGGGCTCGCGACGGAGCAACCCGGCGACTTACACCAAGGCGCTCGACCCGATCCGCAAGGCGTTCGCGAAGGCCAACAGCGTGAAGCCCGGGCTCTTCAGCGCCAACTCCGAGGGAGCCTGCCCCAACTGCAACGGCGCCGGCGTCGTCTACACCGACCTGGGGATCATGGCCGGCGTCGCCACCACGTGCGAGGAGTGCGAGGGGAAGCGGTTCGACGCGTCGGTGCTCGAGTACAAGCTCGGCGGCCGCGACATCAGCGAGGTGCTCGCGATGTCGGTGATCGAGGCCGAGGAGTTCTTCGGCGCCGGCGAGGCGAAGACGCCGGCGGCCCACAAGATCCTGACCCACCTGGCCGACGTCGGGCTTGGCTACCTCAGCCTCGGGCAGCCGCTGACCACGCTGTCCGGGGGCGAGCGGCAGCGGCTCAAGCTGGCGACCCACATGGCCGAGAAGGGCGGGGTCTATATCCTCGACGAGCCGACCACCGGCCTCCACCTCGCCGACGTCGAGCAGCTGCTGGGCCTGCTCGACAGGCTCGTCGACTCCGGCAAGTCGGTCATCGTGATCGAGCACCACCAGGCGGTCATGGCGCACGCCGACTGGATCATCGACCTCGGCCCCGGCGCCGGTCACGACGGCGGCCGGATCGTCTTCGAGGGCACACCCGCGGACCTGGTCGCCGCCCGCTCAACTCTCACCGGCGAGCACCTGGCGGCCCATGTCGGGAGCTGACCGAGGCCAGCGTGCGGAGCTGATCGGGGATGGGCCGTACTGGGCTCGAACCAGTGACCTCCGGCTTGTCGAGCCGGCGCTCTCCCAGCTGAGCTAACGGCCCTCTGGGATCAGGCTGCCAGCGTAGCAGTGGCGCGGCTGCCGCCGGAGTCGTCCGAGGGGCTCCCGGCCGCCGCCAGCTTGCCGTGCGCCCGCATCGTGATCTCGAACGTCTCGCGGGTCGTGTAGCGAGGGCTCCACCCGGTTGTCCGCTTCAGCTTGTCGCTCGACACGATCCACGGGTGCAGCGCGAACTCGATCTGGCCGGGCGGCGCCTCCGACACCCTCGCGCGCCACAGCGCCCGCGCCAGCCCGCGGTACGCCCGCAGGGGCATCCGGCGGATCGGGGAGCCGGTGACCTCCGCGCATTCGCGCAGCGTCATCAGCCCGTCCCCCGCCGCGTTGAACGCGCCGCCGTGGCGGCCGAGCAGCAGCGCGGAGACCGCCTCCACCACGTCGTCCTCGTGCACGAACTGGATCGGGCTGTCGAGGTGGCCCGTGTCGGGCGTGAACGGCGCCTTGGTCCAGAGCCGCACGATGTAGTTGTCCACGTTCGGGCCGAACACGATGCAGGGGCGCACGATCGTCATCACGCGGCCGGGATGGGCGGCTGCCCAGAGCTGGCAGAGCCGGTCGGACTCCGTCTTGTCGCGCGCGTACGGGAAGGAGGCCACCCCGCGCACCGGGTCGTCCTCGGTGAGCGGCATCGGGTTGTCCGGGAACGCCCCGTAGGCCGTGGCCGACGAGGTAACGAGCACCTGCCCCGTGCCCGC
>DASZJZ010000267.1:0-5802 GCA_035947555.1 Thermoleophilaceae bacterium
GGGGTAGGACACCGCGGCGGCTTCCATTCCGGTCACGTCCACCCCGTCCGTCGAGGCCAGGCCCGCCACGGCGCCCAACATCGCCATCCGGTGGTCGCCCTGGGAGTCGATCGTGCCACCCGGCAGTGGCGCGCCGTCCCCGCGCACCACGAAGCCGTCCGGCGTCTCCTCGATGTCGGCGCCCAGCCCGCGCAGGCCCTCCACCACGGCGGTGATCCGGTTCGACTCCTTGAAGCGCAGCTCCTCCGCCCCCCGCACCAGCGTCTCCCCGTCCGCGAAGGCGCCCAGCAGCGCCACTAGCGTCAGCTCGTCGATCGCCAGCGGCACCTCGTCGGGCTCGACCACCGTGCCCTCGAGCGGCGCCGAGGCGACGTCCAGCTCGCCGACCGGCTCGTCGTCCGCCTCCGTGCCCGGCTCCTCGAGGTCGCCCACGATCACCGCGCCCATCCGCTCCGCGATCCGCAGGAAGCCGGTGCGCGTCCAGTTGAGCGCGACGTTTCCCATCACCACCCGGGAGCCCGGCACCAGCGTGGCCGCGGCCACCATGAAGGCCGCCGACGACGGGTCGCCGGGCACCATGATCTCGTCCAGCTCGAGCTCGTCGACCTCGGAGACCGTCACGCGGGCGCCGTCACGCGTGAACGGCACCCGGGCGCGCCGCAGCATGCGCTCGGTGTGGTCGCGGCTCTGCTGCCCCTCCACCACGGTCGTGGAGCCCGCCGCAAGCAGGCCGGCGATCAGCACGCACGACTTGACCTGCGCGCTCGGCACCGGCAGCTCGTAGAGGATCCCGCGGAGGTCGGCGCCGCGCACCGTGAACGGGGGCAGCCGCCCGTCGCGGGCCTCCACGTAGGCGCCCATGGCCCGCAGCGGCTCGGCCACGCGGTCGACCGGCC
Organism: Thermoleophilaceae bacterium; assembly: GCA_035947555.1. Classification (GTDB taxonomy): domain Bacteria; phylum Actinomycetota; class Thermoleophilia; order Solirubrobacterales; family Thermoleophilaceae; genus JACVRW01. Next base: position 897 of record DASZJZ010000267.1, read on the forward strand.
GGCGGCGGATCGACTCGTCGCCGTCGAGCGTCCAGACGCCGCCGGGCTGACCGGCGAGCCAGCCCGGGAGCAGGCGCATCAGGGTGCCGGAGTTGCCCACGTCGAGGAGGCCGCCGGTGGCCTCGAGCGGGGCGCGCAGCCCGACGCCCCGCACGAGCAGGGTGCCACCCGAGTCCTCGTCCACGGCGGCGCCGAGCTTGAGCAGCGCGTCGAGCGTCGAGCGCGTGTCCCGCGAGTCGAGGTAGTTGCGCACCACGACCGGCTCGTCGGACATCGCGCCGAACAGCGCCGCGCGGTGAGAGATCGACTTGTCCGGCGGCGGCACGTAGTCGCCGCGCAGCGGGCGGCCGGGCTCGAAGCGGGCCGTCGTCACAGCTCGGCGACGGGGAAGCCCAGCTCGCCGATCAGCTCCGCGGCCTGCGCCGCCTGGCCGTCGCCGGCGATCCACAGGGTCATCGCGCCTGAGCGCATGTCCGGCGCCGGGGCGAGCGCCAGGTCGACGATGTTCACCCCCGCCTTGCCGAGCGCCAGCGCCACCTGAGCGACGATACCGGGACGGTTCGGAACGGTGAGCCGCAGCTCGTGGACCGGCCCGCCGGCCACGTCGGCCTCGAGCAGCGCGCGCCGGTCCTCGCGGGCGCGGTCGTTCCAGGCGGCCACGTCGCCACCCTCCAGAAGCGCGATCACTTCGTCGAGCCGCCCCGCGAAGTCGCGCAGCTCGCCCGCCAGGGCTGCGCGGTTCTCGCGATAGATGTCCGCCCACATCGCGGTGTTGGCCCCGGCGACACGAGTCATGTCCCGGAAGCTCGGCCCTACCTGGCGAAGGGCTTCGCCTTGGCCGCCGAGGCGGCCGGCGGCCTGGGAGGCCAGCACGTTGGCGAGCACGTGCGGGAGGTGGCTGAAGACCGCGACCAGGCGGTCGTGCGTGCCGGGGTCGACCGCCACCGGGCGGGCCCCGATGTCGACGACGAACCGGTGAAGCCTTTCGTAGAGGAGGCCCTCCGAGTGAGCGAGCGGCGTGAGGTACCAGGCGGCGCCCTGGAACAGGTCGGCGCGCGCATGCTCGACGCCGGCGGTCTCGGCGCCCGCGATGGGGTGGCCGCCGACGAAGCGGGGGTCGTCGATCTTGGAGAGCAGGCTCTGCTTCGTGGAGCCGACATCGCTCACCGCGCAGCCCGGGCCGGCGGCGGCCAGGGCCTCGCGCACCAGCGCCGGCAGCGCCCCGACGGGCACGCAGGCGAAGCAGAGATCCGCGCCGTCGAGCGCCTCGGGCAGCGAGCCGGCCGCATGCTGGATCGCGCCGCGCTCGAGCGCCACGCGCAGCCGCTCGGGATCGCGCCCGAACCCTGCGACCTCGGCGTCCTCGACGTACTCGCGTGCCGCGAGGCCGATCGAGCCGCCGATCAGCCCGACGCCGAGGACGGCAATCTTCATCCGCGGCGAGCCTGCACCGCCGTAGCGAGCTCCTCGAGCACCTCGGATGTCGTGTCCCAGTCCATGCAGGCGTCCGTGATCGACTGCCCGTAGCGCAAGGCTGCACCCGGGGAAAGGTCCTGCCGCCCGGCAACGAGGAACGACTCGAGCATCAGGCCGATGATCGCGCCGTTGCCCCCTGCCACCTGCGCCGCGACGTCGCCGGCCGCCGCGGGCTGCTGCGTGTGGTCCTTCCTGCTGTTGTCGTGGGACGCGTCGATCACCAGCCGCTCCGGCAGCGCCGCCGCCCGCAGCTTGGCGAGCGCATCGGCCACGTGCTCCTCGCCGTAGTTGGGGGCGCCCCGCCCGCCGCGCAGGATGATGTGGCAGTCGGGGTTGCCGGTCGTGTGCAGGATGGCCGGATGTCCGCCGAGGTCGACCCCCGCGAACGCGTGCGGCACGGCCGCCGCGCGGACGGCGTCGACCGCGACCTGCACGTTGCCGTCGGTGCGGTTCTTGAAGCCGACCGGCATCGACAGGCCCGAGCCGAGCTGCCGGTGCGTCTGGCTCTCGGCCGTACGCGCGCCGATCGCCCCCCAGGCGACCGTGTCCGAGATGTACTGCGGCGTGACCGGGTCGAGCCATTCCACTGCCACGGGGAGCCCGAGCCCGAGCACGTCGAGCAGCAGCCCACGGGCCATCCGCACGCCCGCGTTCACGTCCCCGGAGCCGTCGAGGTGGGGGTCCGTGATCATCCCCTTCCAGCCTGTGGTGGTGCGCGGCTTCTCGAAGTACACGCGCATCGCGATGCAGAGCTCGTCGCGGAGATCGGCCGCCCGCACCGACAGCAGCTCCGCGTACTCTCGGGCGGCGTCGACGTCGTGGACGCTGCAGGGGCCCACGATCACGAGCAGGCGGTCGTCGACGCGGTCGATGATCGCGCCGATCTGCTCGCGTCCACGGAGCACGACCTCCGCCTGGTCGTCTGTCAGCGGCAGATCGGCGAGAACCTCTTCGGGGGCGGTCAGCGGCGCGGTTCGCGCGATGCGCAGGTCGCGAACCTGTTGTAGGTGGCGAGTCGGGGTCATCTTCTTCCTAAGCCTCTCAGACGTCCTTGGTACGAATGGCTACGACCGTTGGATCCGGCGTCCGGGTTGGATGGGCTGCGCGGCCGGACGCCTAGATAAATCGCCACTCGTAACGGTACGCATGCCGACCGGCGCTCGGCTGAGCGCTGATCTTCGGGGTCGGCTGAGCGTGCCGCGACATCGCACCTCCAGTTGTACCTCAGCTAGAGCAGCTCGTCCAGCGCAGTGAGAAAACGGTCGTTCTCGTGGCGGGTTCCGTACGTAACCCTCATGCGCCCTGCCTCTCCCAGCGCTTTGCCCGCCCGCACGATCACGCCGCGCGCCGCCAGACCGTCGACGATCTCGTCCTCGTCGCGGTCTCCCAGCGACACCCAGGAGAAGTTCGCCTGGCTGTCCGTGGTCTCGAGCCCGCGCTCCTCGAGCTCCGTCTCCACGTGAATGCGTTCGATCGCGTTCTGCTCCACGCGCCGCTCCACCTCGTCCTGGTGGCCGAGTGCCTCCGCAGCGGCGGCCTGGGCTAGCGCGTTGACCGAGAACGGCTGGCGCACGCGATCCACGGCCAGCCGGAACGACTCCGAGCCGAGCGCGTACCCCGCTCGCAGTCCGCACAGGCCGTACACCTTCGAGAACGTCCGCAGGACCACCAGGTTGGGGTGGCGCCCCACAAGGTCGAGCGACTCGTCCGGGTCCTGGAGCGAGCAGAACTCCACGTAGGCCTCGTCGAGGATCACCGCGACGTGGCGCGGCAGCTCGGCCACCCAGGCGTCGATCGCGGCCGGCGGCAAGGCGGTCGCGCTCGGGTTGTTCGGGTTGCAGACGATGACCATGCGGGTGGCCGCGGTGATCTCCCGGGCCATCGCCTCGAGGTCGTGCTCGCCTTCGTCGTTCAGAGGCACGGTGATCGCGCTGGCGCCGGACATGGCCGCCAGGTGCGGGTAGATCGAGAAGGACGGCCAGGCGTAGACCACCTCCGCGCCCGGCTCGAGCATGGCCTCGGCGGCGGCGAGCAGCAGCTCGCACGAGCCGTTGCCGACGGCGATGCGGCCGACCGGGACGCCGGTCCGGTCGGAGATGCGCCGGCGCAGCAGGGACTTCTCGGGGTCGGGGTAGCGGTTCAGGGTGCGGAGCTGGGCCTCCACCGCCTCCATCACCTGAGGGTGCGGCGGGAACGGCGTCTCGTTGGACGCGAGCTTGACCAGCTCGCCCTCGAAGGCGTAGGTGGAGGCGGCCGGGTAGACCGGGATGTTCTCCAGGCGGCGGTTGAATTCGATGCCGGTCACTGGGCGCCTTCCAGATCGCGCCGCAGCGAGACGGCGTCCCGGAGGTAGACGTGGCGTGGCGGGCCGTCCGCGTAGCAGTGCACCATGACGCGGATCACTCTAGGCAGCGAGCCCGGGACGTCGATCTCGCGGGCGCACAGCAGCGGCACGGCGCTCAGACCCATGCGCCGCGCCGCGACGGCCGGGAACTCGGCGTTGAGGTCGTCGGTGCACGTGAAGATGCAGCTGACGACGTCTTCGGGCGTCAGGGTGTTTCGCTCCATGACCTCGGTCACGAGCTCCGTGGTGGCGGACAGGATCGCCTCTGCCTCGTTGGCGTCCACCGTGATCGCGCCCCTTAGCGCTCGCAGCTTCACGGCGCGGGATTCTGTCAGCGCCTCGCCGCCCTGCGGAGCCGCTCCACCTCGGCGTCCTTCAGCCGCCGGCTCTTCCCGGGTTCGAGGCCACGCAGGCCGAGCGGCCCGAACGCGACCCGCTCGAGCTCGACCACCCGGTGGCCGACGGCCTCGACCATGCGCCGCACCTGGCGCTTGCGGCCCTCGCGGATGGTGATCTCGAGCACGCCCGGGGCCACCTGGCGCACCCGGGCTGGGGCGGTGCGGCCGTCCTCCAGCTCCACCCCCTCGCGGAGCGCCTGGAGGGCCCGGGGCGACACCCGCCCCGGCCGCACGCGCGCTCGGTAGACCTTCTCCAGCCCGTAGCGGGGATGGGTGAGCCGCTCGGCCAGCTCGCCGTCGTTCGTGAGGAGGATCAGGCCGGTGGTGTCGGCGTCGAGGCGGCCGACCGGGTAGAGGCGCCGGGCCGAGCGGACGAGGCCGACGACCGTCGGCCGGCCGTGCGTGTCGCGCGCCGTGGAGACGACGCCGGCCGGCTTGTTGAGGGCGTGGACCTCGCGGGGCTCGGGCTCCACGACGCGGCCGTCGACCGCGAAGGCGGAGGTCTCGCCGACGTCGCGGGCGGGATCGGTCACGACCTCGTCGCCGACCGTGACGCGGCCCTCGGCGACCAGCCGCTCGGCCGCCCGCCGCGAGGCGACTCCCGCATGCGCGAGGAACTTGCCGAGCCGCATGGAGAGCAGGCTATGTGGCGCGCCTACTCGACCGACCGCAGGTGACGCACCGCCGG
>DASZJZ010000268.1:0-4470 GCA_035947555.1 Thermoleophilaceae bacterium
GCCTACGCCGGGCTGCGCGCGGCCAAGGCGATCATCCCGTAGAGGCCGATCACGCCGAGGATCCCGATCAGCCCGAGCTCCTCGCCGATGATCGCCAGGATCATGTCCGTGTGAGCCTCGGGCAGGTAGAAGATCTTCTGCACCGACTCGCCCAGGCCCACCCCGAAGAAGCCGCCAGACCCGATCGCGGTCAAGGCCTGCACCGCCTGGAAGCCGGTGTCGCCGGCGTCCGAGAACGGGTCGAGGAACGAGGTGAGCCGCTCGCGGCGGTAGGGCTCCACCAGCGCGAGCAGCAGGGCGAGCGCAGCCAGCACGCCGAATACTCCGCCCAGCAGGCGCACCGGCGTGCCGGCCGCGATCAGCAGGGCGCCAAGGGCGAAGCAGATCGTCATCGCCGTGCCCATGTCGGGCTGCTTGAGGAGCAGAAGAAACGCCACGCCGACCACGATCAGGAGCGGCTTGACGAGCCCGCCGAGCGACTTGGTGGCGCGCGGCCGCGCCGCCAGCACCTGCGCGGCGTAGAACACCAGCGAGACCTTCAGCAGCTCCGACGGCTGGAACTGCACCGGACCGAAGCCGAGCCAGCGGGTGGCGCCGTTCACGGTCACCCCAAAGCCCGGCAGCATCACGAGCACCGTCAGGAAGAAGGAGGTCACGAGCAGGATCGGGGTGAGCGTCCGGATGGCGGCCAGCCCGTGCCGCGAGGCCGCATGCATCACGACGAGCCCGATCAGCCCGAACATCAGGTAGCGCTTGAGGTAGTACGAGGGGTCGCCGCTGCCGCTCAGCAGCGACTCCGCGGAGCTCGCCGAATAGACCATCACGGCCCCGCCCGCCAGCAGGCAGAGCGTGGCGGTATAGAGGATCGAGTACTCGACCGGTCGCTTCGCGGCGGCGCTGCGCGAACCCATCCGGCCTTTCTTCGACGCGCGAGCCCGGATTCATTCAGCCGGCACCAATGACCTGAAGCGGTCGCCGCGCTCCTCGTAGTCCCGGAACTGGTCGTAGCTGGCGCAGGCCGGCGAGAGCAGCACGACCTCGCCGCGGCGAGCCGCGGCCGAGGCCTCGCGGACGGCCGTCTCGAGGTCGCCGCAGCGGACCAGCGGCACGCCGGTCGGCTCGAGGTCCGCCGCCAGCCGGTCGGCCGCTGCGCCGATCAGGTAGCAGGCCCGGCAGCGGGACGCCACCGGCTCGCGCAGCCCCTCGAAGCCGCCGCCCTTGAGGCTCCCGCCCAGGATGGCGTGCACCCGACCCTCGAACGCCTCGATACCGCAAGCCGCCGCCGACACGTTCGTGGCCTTCGAGTCGTTCACGTACAGGACGCCGCCGACCTCGGCCACCTCCTCGAGCCTGTGCGGCACGCCGCCGAAGCTCCGCAGGGCGGCGCCCACGGCCTCGGCCGGCACGCCGCTTGCAAGCGCCGCGGCGGAGGCGCCCATGGCGTTCTCGAGGTTGTGCGGCCCCCGCAGCCGGATCTCGCTGGGAGGCAGGGGCAACTCGGCGGGGTCGCCGAAGGCCACCCGCCGCCCCTCCCCCGGCACCGCGAGCTCCGTCGGCGCCACGGCCACCTGCTCGGGCCGCTGCCGGGCGAACACGCGCAGCTTGGCGTCGCGGTAGGCCTCGAACGTGCCGTGCCGGTCGAGATGGTCCTCGCTCAGGTTGAGGAGGAGCGCGGTGTCCGGGGCGAACTCGATCGAGTCCTCGGCCTGGAAGCTCGACACCTCGCACACGACGGTGGCGTCCGCGTCGAGCGTCCCGACCAGCGACGCCACCGGCGTGCCCACGTTCCCCGCCACCGCCACCGGAAGGCCCGCCTCGCGCCAGATCGCGCCGAGCAGCTCGGCGGTGGTGGTCTTGCCGTTTGTGCCGGTCACGGCCACGAAGCGCTGCGGGAGCAGCCGCCAGGCCAGTTCCAGCTCGCCGACCACGGGCAACCCGCGCTCGCGCGCGGCCTCGATCACGGGCGCCTGGTTCGGCACGCCGGGGCTCTTGACGACGCACGCCACACGATCGAGGAGCGAGACGCCGTCAACGCCGAGATGCGCCTCGAGGCCGGCGGGCACGTCCGGCGGGTGCCCGGAGTCGGTCCCGATCACCCGGCCGTGAGGCTCGAGCATGCGCGCCGCCGCGACCCCCGAGCGAGCCAGCCCGACCACCAGATAGGGCCCGGCGGGAAGCGGCGCCCTCAAGGCTGGATCGACTGCTGGTAGAGCGTGAAGCCGATTGCCGCGCATATCGCCGCCACGATCCAGAAGCGCAGGATGATCTTGGTCTCGGACCAGCCCAGCAACTCGAAGTGGTGGTGGATCGGGGCCATCAGGAACACCCGCTTGCGAAAGCGCTGGAACGAGATCACCTGGATCGCCACGGACAGCGCCTCGATCACGAACATCCCGCCGATCAGGATCAGCAGCACCTCGGTCTTCGTGATCACCGCGAGCCCGGCGATTGCCCCGCCGAGGCCGAGCGACCCGGTGTCCCCCATGAAAACCGACGCCGGGAACGAGTTGAACCAGAGGAAGCCCACGCAGGCGCCGATCAGGCACGCGCACAGCAGCGCCAGGTCGAGCTGGACAGGAGCCCGTCCCCCGCCCGTGATGAACGTCATCGCGGTGAAGGCGAGGAAGACGATCGCGCAGCAGCCCGCGGCGAGGCCGTCGAGGCCGTCGGTGAGGTTCACGCCGTTGGTCGTTCCCGCCAGCACCAGGAAGATCAGCACGGGATAGGCGAGGCCGAGGTCCACCGAGGCGTCGACCACGTGGAGCTGAAGGGTGTCTTGGTCCTTGATGTACTCGGTCACGATGAGCCAGAGCGCTATCGCGGTGAGGGCCTGCACCAGCAGCTTGGTGCGCCCCGACACCCCGAGCGAGCGGCGCTTGCGCAGCTTGATCAGGTCGTCGACGAAGCCGAGCGCCGCCATCGCCAGCGCCGTGCCGAGCACCGCGAGGCTGGCGGCGCGGTACTCGGACAGGATCAGGAACGGCACGCACACCGCGAGGAAGATCGCCAGCCCCCCCATCGTCGGCGTGCCCGCCTTGCCGTGGTGCCCGGCCGGGCCCTCCTCGCGGATCTGCTGGCCGAACTCCTTCACGCGCAGGTACTCGATGAAGCGCGGGCCGAGGAACACGCAGATGAGGAGGGAGGCCATGCCTCCGATGAGGACCTCGCCGAGCATGGTGTCTCAGCCGAGCACCCGCTCCAGGCCCACGGAGCGCGAGCCCTTGATCAGCACGCGGTCGCCGGGGCGGGCGAGCTCCTCGAGCAGCGCGCCGGCCTCCTCAGGCGTCGCCACCGGGTGCGTCTCGCCGTAGAAACCCTCGGTGTAGGGGAGCGCCTCCTCGGCCACCGGCACGAGCACGTCGATCCCGAGGGCCGCCGCGTGCGCGCCGATCTCGCGGTGGTAGCGCTCCCAGTCGGGGCCGAGCTCGGCCATCGTGCCGAGCACGGCGATGCGCCGCTCGGCATCGCTCGCCGCCAGGTGATCCAGGGCCGCCCGCATGGACATCGGGTTGGCGTTGTAGCAGTCGTTCACCACGGTCACGCCTCCGGGCAGCTCCACCACCTCGCCTCTCAGCGACGAGAAGCGCACGTCCACGCGGCCGCGGACGGGCACCCCGAGCGCCCGGGCCGCGGCCACCGCGGCGAGCGTGTTGAGAAGGTTGTGCGGCTCCGAGTACGGCAGCTCGAGCCGCACGATCTCGTCGCGGGCCTCGATCTCGGCGCGGCCGTCGTCGAAGGAGAGCAGCCTGACCTGGCCGCCGGGGCCGAAGGTCCAGGTGTCGAGCTCCTGCTCTCTCAGGTGCGCGGCCAGCAGCGGCTCGCTCGCCGGCACCACGCAGGCGGCGCCGGGCTTGAGGTCGCGGATCAGCTCGGCCTTGGCGGCCGCGACGCGCTCCACGGTGCCGAGCAGGGCGAGGTGGACGGGGCCTACGTTCACGATCACGCCCACGTCCGGCTCGGCCACGGCCACCAGCTCGGCGATCTGGCCCTCGCCGCGCATGGCCATCTCGAGCACGAGCGCCTCCGTGCCACGAGGGGCCTCGAGGATCGTGAGCGGCAGGCCGATCTCGGTGTTCCAGTTCTCGCGGCTGGCGTGCGTGACGAGCCGGGCCCCGAGCAGCGCGGCGAGGATGTCCTTGGTGGAGGTCTTGCCAGTGGAGCCGGTCACGCCGACCACCTTGGCGCCGAGCTCGCGGCGCCAGGCACGGGCGAGGGCGTGGAGCGCCTCGAGCGGCTCGTCCACCGCGATCACGGCTGCGCCGCTGCAGGGCGAGTGGCCGACGGTCCCCTCGACGGCTTCGAGGGCGGCGTGGCGGTGCTCGGGCCCGACCACGGCGCCCCAGGCGCCGGCCTCGAGGGCGGCGGGGGCGTAGGCGCCGCCGTCGGCGGCAGCTCCGCGGAGGCCGACGAACAGGTCGCCGGGCCGGACGGCCCGCGAGTCGATCACGGCGCGCTCGGGACCGGCGCGCT
>DASZJZ010000269.1:0-1920 GCA_035947555.1 Thermoleophilaceae bacterium
GCCGAGGTCTCGAACTACGAGATCGTCAGCCACTGGTTCGGGCTGGCGGCGGAGCGGCTCGGCCTGCGCGACGACATTGCGGCCGTGCTGCGCTCCTCCTACCGGGAGGTTCAGGTCCAGGTCCCTGTGAAGCTCCAGGACGGCCGCATCCACGTCTTCTCCGGCTACCGCGTCCAGCACAACGGCGCCCGCGGGCCCTACAAGGGCGGCATCCGCTACCACCCCGAGGTCGACCTCGACGAGGTGCGCGCCCTCGCCGAGCTGATGACCTGGAAGACCGCGATCGCCGGCATCCCGTACGGCGGCGCCAAGGGCGGCGTGAACGTGGACCCGAAGAAGCTCGAGGTCGACGAGCTGCAGTCCGTCACGCGCTCGTTCATGGACAAGGTCGAGAAGGTGCTCGGGCCGACCCGCGACATCCCGGCGCCCGACGTGGGCACGGACGCCCAGGTCATGGCCTGGCTCATGGACGAGTACGGCAAGCTCCACGGCCACACGCCGGCCTGCGTGACCGGCAAGCCGATCGCGCTGGAAGGCTCCTTCGGGCGCGAGGCGGCCACCGGCCGCGGCGTCGTCTACGTGTTCTGCGAGGCAGCGCCCCAGCTCGACATCTCGCCGTCCGAGAGCCGCTTCGTCGTGCAGGGCTTCGGCAACGTCGGATCCTGGGCGGCGCGCATCCTGCAGGAGCTCGGGGCCACGATGGTGGGCGCCTCGGACGCCAGCGGCGCCATCCGCAGCGACGAGGGGATCGACGCCGACGCCCTCGTGGAGCACGTCCGCCACGGCGGCACCCTGCCCGATTTCGACGGCGCGGAGGCGATCCAGCCGGACGACCTGCTCGAGATCGAGTGCGACCTGTTCATCCCCGCGGCGCTCGGCGGGATGATCCACAAGCACAACGCCGACCGGCTGCGCTGCCGCATGGTGGTCGAGGGCGCCAACAGCCCCACCACGCCTGCCGCCGACGACATCCTGCGGGACAAGGGCATCCTCGTGGTGCCGGACGTGATGGCAAACGCCGGCGGCGTGGTCGTGTCCTACTTCGAGTGGGTGCAGAACCTCCAGCACTTCCGCTGGGACGAGCGCGAGGTCAACGAGCGGCTCGGCCGCATCATGCGCAAGGCGTTCCGCGAGGTGTGCGAGCGAGCCGGCGAGGACAGCGGATCGCTGCGTGCCGCCGCCTACGAGCTGGGCATCGAGCGGGTGGTTGAGGCCTCCCGCACGCGCGGCTACATCTCTTAACCGGACAAGCGTTGAGCGGTGGGCGCGAAATTTCAGGCCCCGGCCCGCCCACGCCGAGAACCGGAGTACGACGGCATGGAGGGTTCCGTCGTTAGCGGCTCGGGACGCCGCTGAGTTGCATCGTGCGGGGGCCGCCGGGGCGGGCGGTCCCCGCCGCAACTTGGCTTAGTCGAAGTCGAAGTCCCGCGGCGGCCGTTGCTCGAACCAGAGGCGGTCGTGCTCCGGCGTCTCCTGGAGGAAGTCGGGCGTGTCCTCGAGGACGTCGCCCTCGGCGCCCTCCGGCTCTTCCTGCTCCGGCTCACCCTCGTCGGCGAAGTCGTCGTAGGCGGTGGAGGCGTCGAAGGGCGCGGGTGAGGGGGGCAGGTCCTCAGGCTCCGGGACGGCCTCGACGTCGGCCTCGTCATCCGGAGCGGACTCGTCCTCATCCGGCTCGAATGCGGTCTCCGGCTCGCGCTCGAAGGCGCTCCCCCGCTCGGACTCGACGTCGGTCGGCCCGTCCGTCAGCCAGGACGTCTCCGTTTCGGAATCGAAGCCGGTCGCCTCCTTGAAGGCGGTCTCCGCCTCGGGTTCGAAGCCGCCCTCCGGCTCGGCAGCGCTGTCACTCTCTGCGGTCGCCGGTTCGTAGAGCTCGGTCTCCTGCTCGGAGGCGGCATCCGCGATCGGGGCTTCCTCCAGAGC
>DASZJZ010000270.1:0-3032 GCA_035947555.1 Thermoleophilaceae bacterium
GGTGATCGTCCTCTTCACGGGCGCGGGGAACGAGTTCCGTCCGACTGTCTGAAACAGCCACACGACGCCAGCCGATCCGGCCGACCTGGCCGCGAGTGCTGGTCATCGGCCTCGTGCTGGTGGCCGCGTTCGTGTTCGCCCAGACCTGTCAGAAGGACCAGGTGCGGGTGTCGAAGGAGCAGGCGATCGAGATCGCACGCGACCAGGTCTCCTTCGAGCCGGAGCAGACGCAGATCCGGCTGCTGAGGCAGGGGCTCGGCTCGAACCCGTTCTGGATCGTGTCGGTGTCGATTCCGGGCGAAAGGGAGGACACGTTCAGGCGCCTGGCCGTGGTTCGCGTGGACGCGAACAGCGGCAAAGTGGAGGACGTGGAGCGCGGGCGGCCCGTGCAGCGGGGCGACTAGCTCGAGCGCCGCTTCCCGACCGCCCGCTCGTACAAATAAGTACAATGCCGCGTGTGGAGGCGAGTGCCGCTGGCATCGTCCTGGCCGGCGGGCGGTCCACTCGCATGGGCCGTTCGAAGGCCGCCCTGGAGTGGCACGGGATCACTCTGCTCCAGCGGATCGTCGGGATCGTCGGGCGGGTCGTGGACGGGCCCGTCGTGGTGGTGCGGGCCCCCGCGCAGGAGCTTCCGGAGTTGCCATCGGGGGTGACGGTCGCCGAGGATGCTCGCGAGGGCCGCGGTCCGCTCCAGGGCCTCGCCGCCGGGCTCGCCGCGGTAGGCGACGCCGCGCCGCGCGCCTACATTTCGTCCACGGATGTCCCTCTACTCCATCCGGCCTTCGTAGGGACCGTGCTGCGGATCGCCGCGCGGGAAGATGTGGACGTGGCGCTGCCAGTCGCACACGGCTTCCGGCACCCGCTCGCCGCGGCGTACCGCACGTCGCTGCTGCCGGCGGTCGAGCGGCTCATCGAGGAGGACCGGATGAAGCCCGCGTTCCTGTTCGAGAGCGCGAGCGTCCGGGAGCTGGGCGAGGAGGAGCTGCTCCGCGACCGCGAGCTGGCAGAGGCGGACCCGGAGCTGCTGTCGCTCCTGAACGTGAACGACCCGGCCGAGTACCACCGCGCCCGCGCGCGCTCGGCCCCGTCGGTGACGGTGCGCCGCTTCGGCGCGCTCGCACGGAACGGCGTGGGACACCAGCCGCTGCCCGTGCGTGCCGCCACGCTGGGCGCGGCGGCGGCGGCCGCCGGCGTGGAGCTGGACCGCCACGTGGTGGCCGCCCTCAACGGCGACCAGATCAGCCGCGACCCCGGCTACCCGCTCGCCTCGGGCGACGCGGTGGCGTTCATCGCCGCGGACGCGGGGGGTTGAGGATGGCGACTCCCGGCGTCGAGCGCAGGGCCGCGGCCACGCATGCGACCGCTCCGGGCGGCTACTTCGGGCGGGCGCTCGTTGTCGATGTCTCGGACGGCGCGACGCAGACGCTGCCGCTCGGCGAGCGCCTTCTCCGCTCCTGCATCGGCGGCGCCGGCCTCGGCGCCTGGCTCATGCATCGCCTCGCCCCGCCGCGCGTCGATCCGCTCGCTCCCGAGGCGCCGCTTGCGTTCGTCTTCTCGCCGCTCGTGGGCACGCCTCTCACCACCAGCGCGAAGTTCGCGGTCGTCGCCAAGTCGCCGCTTACGGGCCTCCTCAACGACGCCCTCGCCTCCAGCCACTTCGCCATCGCCGGCAAGCTGACCGGCCACGACGCCATCGTCGTGCGCGGCGCGTGCCCGGCCCCCTCCGTGCTCGTAGTCGACGGCGCGCAGGCTCGCGTCGAGCCGGCGGACGACCTCTGGGGATTATCCGCCGCGGAGGCCGAGGACCGCCTGCGCAAGCGCCTCGGCGCCGGCTTCCGCGTGGCCGCCATCGGGCCCGCCGGCGAGCGCCTCGTCCGCTACGCGACCGTCTCCCACGACGGCCGGCACGCCGGCCGCGGCGGGCTCGGCACCGTGATGGGCTCCAAGCGTCTCAAGGCGGTCGCCGTACGCGGCGCCGGAGTGAAGCCGCCCCTGCACGACCCCGCCGCCGTCCTGGCTGCCGCCAAGGAGCTTCGCGAGCGCTCCTTCGGCCCGGCCACCGCGAAGTACCGCGAGCTCGGCACGCTCGCCAACCTCCTCTCGTTCAACGCGATCTCCACCCTCCCCACGCGCAACTTCCAGGCCGCGAGCTTCGAACAAGCCCCGCGCCTCGCCGCCGAGGAGCTCCACGAGCTGCGCGGCGTGGCCCGGAACAACTGCGCGTCGTGCACGATCGGCTGCGAGCACATCTACGCCGCGAAGGACGGCTCACGCGCGCGCGTGGAGTACGAGAACGTGTTCGCATTAGGCCCGCTCTGCGGCGTGTCCGACCCCGACGCCGTGCTCGCCGCCAGCGCCCGCTGCGACGAGCTCGGCCTCGACACGATCTCCGCCGGCGGCACGATCGCCTGGGCCATGGAGTGCGCCGAGCGCGGACTGATCGACGCGCCCTGGCTGCGCTTCGGCGACGCCGCGGCCCTGACCCGGGCGCTCGACGAGATCGCCACCCGCGAGGGCCTCGGTGACCTGCTCGCGGAAGGCTCCCGTCGAGCGGCCGCCGGGATCGGCAAGGAGGCCGAGGAGATCGCACCGCACGTGAAGGGCCTCGAGCTGCCGGGCTACGAGCCGCGCACTCTGCAGGCGATGGCGCTCGGCCTGGCCGTCAACGCCCGCGGCGCCGATCACAACCGCTCGGGCGCGTACGAGGCCGACCTGTCCGGGCGCCACGACCGGCTGGCCGGCGGCACCGCGCACGTCGCCGCCGCGGTCGCGACCGAGGACCGCGCGGCGATCATGGACTCGCTGATCCTGTGCAAGTTCCTGCGCGGCGTGTTCACCGAACCGTTCGACGAGTGGGCGGCGCTCCTGCGCCCCGTCACCGGCTGGGACGTGACGGCCGACGAGCTGCGGGCGACGGCGAGGAGGGTGGTGACGCTGAAGAAGCTGTACAACCTGCGCGAGGGGTGGACGCCGGCGGAGGACACGCTGCCGCCGCGGTTCCTGCGGCAGGGGCTGGACGCGGGGAAGGCGGG
>DASZJZ010000271.1:0-8811 GCA_035947555.1 Thermoleophilaceae bacterium
GTTCGCCCCCACGTAGGGCTGGTTGGCGTTCGGGGTGACGTTGCAGAGCTCGTCGACCAGGTGGGCCACCTCGGTCAGCCGCCGCAGCCGGTCGCGGCCGATGCATTCGCGGCCCATCTTGAGCTCGAGTGTGGGGAGGATGGTCACGAGGTTGGCGTTGCCGCAGCGTTCGCCGTAGCCGTTCATCGTGCCCTGCACGAGGCTCGCTCCGGCCTCTACGGCCACGAGCGTATTCGCCACCCCACAGCCCGCATCGTCGTGCGTGTGGATCCCCACATCGCCCACCTCGGCGGCCACGCGGGCGGTCGCCTCCTCGACCTGAGCGGGCAGGGAGGAGCCGTTCGTGTCGCACAGCGTCACGCTCGCGGCGCCAGCCTCGGCCGCCGCTCGCACGCAGCGCAGCGCGTAACCGGGGTCGGCGCGGTAGGCGTCGAAGAAGTGCTCCGCGTCGTAGATCACCCGTTTGCCCTCGCCAACGAGGAACGCCACCGAATCGGCGATCATCCGCAGGTTCTCGTCGGGGTCCACACCGGTCACCTTCTCCAGGTGGAGCGACCAGGTCTTCCCGACGAGTGTGCACACCGGCGCGAACGACTCGGCGAGCAGGCGCAGCGCGGCGTCGTCCTCGGCGCGGGAGTCGCGCCGCCTCGTCATCCCGAACGCCGCGATCTGAGAGGTCTCGAAGCTCTCCCGCGAGAGGAGCTCGAACAGCGCCTCCTCCTTCGGGTTGGACGCGGGGAAGCCGGCTTCAATCAGGTGCACGCCGAGCGAGTCGAGCGCATGCGCCACCCGCACCTTCTCGTCAACCGAGAGCGACATCCCCTCCCCCTGCATGCCATCGCGCAGGGTCGTGTCGTAGACGGTGATCACGTCCCGGAGGGGACGGGCACCAGGTCCAGCCAGTCCGCGTACTGCGGGCTACGGCCGTGCAGGGCGTCGTCGAACGCGGCCTGGATCTCACGTGTGACCGGCCCCGGCTCGCCGTCGCCGATGGGAAGGTCGTCGATCTCCCGCAGCGGCGTGAGCTCGCACGCCGTGCCGGTCAGGAACACCTCCTCGGCGAGCGCCAGCTCGGCGCGCGCGAGGTCCCGCTCCACCACCTGGTATCCGCGGTCGCGCGCGATCTGGATGCACGACTTGCGGTTGATCCCGTCCAGGATGGACGCCGACTGCGGAGGCGTGTGAATCAGACCGTCCTTGACCACGAAGACGTTCTCGCCGCTGCCCTCGCAGACGTGGCCATTGTCGTCGAGCAGGATGGCCTCCTCGTAGCCCGACTTGAGCGACTCGATCTTCGCCAGCACGGAGTTCAGGTACTGGCCGCCCGCCTTGGCGTGCGGGATCAGCGACTGGGTGCTGATCCGCCGGTATGACGAGACGCGCGCGCGCACGCCGTTGCGCTTGCCCTCCTCGCCGAGGTAGGGGGCCCAGACCCAGACCGCGATCATCGCCTCGACGGGGTTGTCGAGCGGGTTCAGCCCCATGGGCCCGTGACCGCGCCACACCAACGGGCGGATGTAGCAACTCTTGAAGCCGTTGCGGAGGATCAGCTCGTGCGTGACCTCGCGCATCTGCTCCTTCGGCCACGGCAGGTCCATGTAGTAGAGCTTCGCCGAGGCCTCCAGCCGGTCGAGATGCTCGCGGTGGCGGAACACGCCCGTGCCGCGCTCGGTCTCGTAGGCCCGGATGCCCTCGAACACGCTGGTGCCGTAGTGCATGGCGTGCGTGAGTACGTGTACCTTCGCGTCCTCCCAGGCGACGAACTCTCCGTTCAGCCAGATCTGGTCGGCGGTGTCCACGTACTGCTCCTAGAGGTTCGCGAGGACCGCCCGGGTGGCGGCCTCTGTCGTTGCGTTGCCACCCAGGTCCGGAGTCCGGAGGCCCTCCCCGAGCGCGCGGTCGAGGGCCGATTCTAGGGCAGCCGCCTCCGATTCCATAGCCAATCCGTGCCGCAGCATGAGCGCGACCGAGCCGAACATCGCCATTGGATTGGCGGTGCCGCCGCCGGCGATGTCGGGCGCCGAGCCGTGCACGGGCTCGAACAGGCCGGGGCTGGAGCCGTCCCCGAGCGAGGCGCTCGGCAGCATGCCGAGCGACCCGGTGAGCATCGCCGCCTCGTCGCTGAGGATGTCGCCGAACATGTTCTCCGTGAGGATCACGTCGAACTCCGCCGGACGCGACACGA
This sequence comes from Thermoleophilaceae bacterium, assembly GCA_035947555.1. GTDB lineage: Bacteria > Actinomycetota > Thermoleophilia > Solirubrobacterales > Thermoleophilaceae > JACVRW01. The sequence goes on from DASZJZ010000271.1 coordinate 2,186, forward strand.
GCTGCATGGCGGCGTTGTCGACGAGCATGTGATCGAGGGGCGTCGGCTCGTGGCGCTTTCCGACGCGCGTCACGACCTTCCGCCACAGCCGCGAGGTCTCGAGGATGTTCGCCTTGTCGACGCTGGTCACCTTCCTCCGCGCCAGGTCGAAGGCCACTTGCGCGATCCGCTCGATCTCGTGCTCGGAATAGACGCACGTGTCGTGGGCGGTGTCGCCGTCGAGGCCGCGGTCGCCGAAGTAGATGCCGCCGGTCAGCTCCCGTACCACGAGCAGGTCGGTGCCCTCTATCCGCTCGCGCTTGAGCGGGCTGGCGTCGAGGAGGGCCGGGCTCGGCCGCACCGGGCGGAGGTTCGCGAACAAGCCGAGGCCCTTGCGGAGCCCGAGGAGCCCCTGCTCGGGCCGCGGCTTCGACGGGTCGGTGGTGTCCCACTTGGGGCCGCCGACGGCCGCGAGGAGCACGGCATCGGCGCTCCGGCACGCCTCGAGGACCTCGTCGGTGAGCGCGGTGCCGTGGGCGTCGATGGAGGCTCCGCCCACGAGCCGCTCGTCGTACTCGAACTCCCCCAGATCGTCCATCACCTGCCGTGCCGCGGCCATGATCTCGGGCCCGATGCCGTCACCGGGAAGGAGGACGATGTGCGTCATGCGCGAGGACGGTACCGGCCCGGGCTGGCCGGGGATGGCCCTCGTGCCTCTGCTCGGCCGGGGCCCCTGGCGCCCCGAAGCGCGGGATGCTGGTCGTGCGCTGACGGTCCCGCTCTCTCCTAGGTGTGCGGCGGCTCCCTCGGAGTGCTAGACCTCTCCCATGTCCGAGGCCGGCGCCCGCCCTCCCGCCATCCGTGCCTCCGACAACGAGCGTGAGGCGGCCGTCGCCCGGCTGCGCACCGCGGCCGGCGAAGGCAGGCTCGCCCTCGACGAGCTGGCCGAGCGACTCGACCGGGCCTTCGCGGCCGTCACCCGTGCCGACCTCGAGCGACTCACCCGCGACCTTCCCGAGCAGCGGCCCGACGGGCCCCCCGCGGCGAAGTCACGCCGCTGGGTCGTCGGGATCATGGGCAGCGGCACCCAGAAGGGCCGCTGGCGGATCGCGCCGACCTGCACCGTCGTCAACGTGATGGGCGGCGCGGACCTGGACCTGACTGGCGCGATCGTGGAGGGACCCGAGACGGAGATCCGGGTCTTCTCTCTGATGGGCGGGTCGGACATCCGGGTGCCCGACGGCGTGCACGTGGAGCTGAGCGGCTTCGCCTTCATGGGCGGCAACGACCTGCGGCTGGAGGACGCGCCCGACCCGCCGCCGGGCGCCCCTGTGGTGCGGGTGCGCGCCTACTCGATCATGGGCGGGACCGACGTGAAGCGCGCCCGGCGGCGCTGACGCCTCGGTGAATCTTGCGAGCCGGGCCGGGCTCCCGGGAAATGGGCATCCGGGCGGTGGCTACTGTGAACGGGGTGACCACTGGCCATCCCCGACAAGCGCTCAGACGCGGCCCGCTGCTGCGGCTGCGGGCCCGCTCGTGGCCGATCCTGCAGACCGCCGGCGCGGCCGTCGTCGCCTGGTACCTGGCGACCCTTCTCGTCGCCGAGGACCAGCCGGTCTTCGCGGCGATCGCCGCCGTCGTCGCGCTGGGCGCGACGTACGGTCAGCGCCCCGAGCGTGCCATCGAGCTCATCGGTGGCGTCGTGCTGGGGATCGGGGTTGCGGACCTCCTCGTCGGCGCCATCGGCAGCGGCCCGATGCAGCTCGGACTGCTGGTGCTGCTCGCCATGGCCGCGGCCGTACTGCTCGGCGGCGGACCGTTGCTGGTCACCGAGGCGGCCGTTACGGCCAGCCTGCTCGTCCTTCTCGAGCCGACCGGCTCGGGCATTGCCCCGAGCCGGCTGATCGAGGCGCTGGTGGGCGGCGGCGTCGCGCTGGCGGTGAGCGCCCTGGCGTTCCCCCCGAACCCCGTGTTGCTGGTCGGGCGTTCCGCCCAGGCCATCTTCGGCGGCCTTGGGCGAGCGCTCGAGGACGTGGCGGCCGCGCTCGAGAACGGCGACCGCGACCGCTCCGAGCGGGCTCTCCAGGCGGCCCGCGAGATCGACCAGGACGTTCGCGCGCTCGACGAGGCGCTGGTGATCGCCGGCGAGACCGCTCGGTTCTCGCCGGGACGACGCTCCTCGCGCGGCGAGCTCGACCGCTACGCCCGGGCCGCCCGGCACATGGATTTCGCGGTCCGCAACGCCCGCGTCCTCGCGCGCCACGCCACGAGGTTCGTGCGGGGCGGGCGATCGGCGCCTCCGGAGCTGCTCGAGGCGATCCACGACCTCGGCCTCGCCGTCTGGGCGCTTGCCGCCGAGCTCGACGACCCGGCGCGCGACGCCGACGTCCGTTCTCCAGCCTCACTCGCTGCTTCGCGGGCCACCGGTGTGTTCAACGCGAACCCCGAGCTCGGCCTCGGGGAGATCGTGGCACAGGTGCGGTCCACCGCGATCGATCTCGTCCGCGCGGCGGAGGCCGCGACCTCGGCCGGCCACGCGTTCCGGGAGACCCCCACGGAGGAGCTCCTGGTGGGCGTGCCCCCCGGGCGGGCTGTCGTCGCGTCTTGATGGCAGAGTGTGGCCATGGTCCCGGAGGCCGGATTCGAGGCGACGGAGCATGGGCTGGTCCCTCGGGGTGACGGCTGGTTCGTCGTCAACGCGCGCGAGGCGCGCTGGCGGGAGCGTCCGGGGCGGGGGCTGCGCTGCGCCTTCGAGGGCGAGTCTAGGTTCCCGCAGCTCGGGATCAGCCTCTACGTACTCGAACCGGACGAGCCGATCGGGATGTACCACTGGGAGGCCGACCAGGAGGATTTCCTCGTGCTCGACGGCGAGGCGCTTCTGATCGTCGAGGGCGAGGAACGACCGCTCGGGCCGTGGGACTTCGTGCACTGCCCGGCGGGCACGAACCACATCATCGTCGGCGCCGGCGAGCGGCGCTGCGCCGTGCTCGCCGTCGGCGCCCGCGAGAACTCGACGGGGCCGGGCTGGGGCGGCTACACGGTCGAGGAGGCGGCGCTGCGGCACGGCGCCGGGGTCGAGCGGGAGACGAGCGACGTGGACGAGGCGTACGCGCGCTTCCCGGAGCCCCGGCCGGCGCGCTATCGCGACGGTTCGCTGCCCGGCGCCTGATGCGCCCGCAGCCGCTGATCTGCGTCAGCGACGTAGAGCGCAGCAGCCGCTGGTACCAGGCGGCGCCTCCTTGCGCGAGGTCCTCACCGAGCCTCGAGGCGAGCCAGGGCGTGCTTGACCACGTCCGCGCGGGTGCGCGGACCGTGATGGGCGGCGATGAAGTGGTTCGCGATCCACAGCGAATAGAAGACGAGACAGCGGGCCTCGACCTCGTCCTCGTCGGGGCAGAAGGCGGCGAACAGCGACCGCATGTACTCCATGCGCCGGTTGTCGACTCGTCGTAGGCGCTTCGCGACGGACGCATCGCGGCGGGCCCAGTCGCGGACTGCGATGTCGATCCTCAGCACCTCGTCGCTCGAGCCGGCAAGCCTGGATAACCGCCGCAGCCTGGCTTTGGCGTCGCCGCCGCCGCGCTCGACTCGTTCGATCACGTCGTCGACGCTGGTCCGCTCCCAGGTGTCGAGCATCTCTCCGAGCAGCGCGCGCCGATCGACGAAGTAGCCATAGAAACCGCCCTTGGTGACGCCGAGCGCCCGCGCCAGCGGCTCGATCCGCACGGCTTCCGGACCGCCGGCGGTAAGGGCCCGCAGCCCTTCCTCGATCCAGCGGCAGCGAGGCGTTCGGGGCGCGGCCATTCCCACCATGGTACGGTTTCTATACGGCACCGTATAGATCTGCCATCCACCGACTTGCCCCCCGACTCCCGCTGAAGGGTGTGTGGGAGCTGTCGAGCCGGCGTGAGCCGGACAGGGTGCGTCCGATCCCCTTGCCGAGCGACGTGCGGGCGCTCAGCACGCTCGCCCGCGTCGACTACGTGGACGCCTGCCGTGCCGAGGCGCCCCGGGTTCAGGAGCGCACGGCCGAGCAATGGGCGAGGGGGATGCTCGAGGAGGCGCCGCCTGAGACGCGACGCGCGCTTCGGTGGGTATGGGCCTCCCTCGGCCTCAGGCTCGGCTCGAGCGCCGATGAGCGACTGATCCTCGGATGGGAGGTGCGGCGCAGCACCCCGGACGTCGCGCTCCTGGCCGCCGACTCCCTCCTGGGGCTGCAGGGCGAGGTGCTTCTGAAGCGCCACTCGGACTCACTGCTGTTCGCGACCTTCATCCACCTCCAGAACCCGGTGGCACGCGCAGTCTGGGCCCGCGTCGCACCAGGGCACCGGCAGACCGTGCGAAACCTCCTGGAGGAGGCCGTCGCCCGAGCCGACGCCGGCGCCGTCCACTCGCCCACGTAAGCGCCGGGCGCGTGCGGGCATGACGGCCCATCGATAACCCGGGCCGCGCTGTGTTCGTCCGTGAGGGAGGATCGGGCGCTATGGCAGCAGCAAGGGAGCCAAGCCCGGGTGCCGAGGAGGCGGGCTTGCGTGAGCGCGCCGCTGCACGCGTGCGTCAGCGCGGGAGCGTGCTGCTCGACGAGGCCGTGGAGCGCTCGAGGCCCAGCATCGTCGCGGAGCGCCTGAGGGTCAACGCGCTCTGGTTTGCGCAGGCGTCGCTGGCCACGTCAGTGGCCTGGGTCGTGGCCCGAGAGGTTTTCGGTCATCCACGCCCGATCTTCGCGCCCGTGGTGGCGCTGATCGGCGTCAGCGCGACGCTTGGACAGCGCCGCCGCTACGCGATCGAGATGGTGATCGGGGTGGCGCTCGGGATCGCCATAGCGGACGCGCTCGTCGTCGCGATCGGCGACGGCCCGGTCCAGCTCGCCGCCATCGTCGCCGGGGCGATGGCGGCGGCCGTGGCGCTGGGCGGCGGCGTCGTGCTCGTGAGCGAGGCGGCCGCGTCGGCGCTGCTCGTGGTCACCATCCAACCCCCCGGCAGCGGCCTGTCGGGCGCCCGCTTCCTCGACTCGCTGCTGGGCGGCCTCGTCGCCCTGGCCGTGACCGCCCTCCTGCCAGTGAACCCGGCGGCCGCCGCGAGGCGTGCGGCCGAGCCGTTGCTCGCGGAGCTGGCCGGCACGCTCGACGAGGTCGCGCTCGCCCTGGAGCACCGGGACACCAACCTGGCCGACCGCGCGTTGACGCGCGCTCGCGCGATCGATCCCGATGCGCTTGGAGACACCGTGGCCTCTGGCGAGGAGATGCTGCGCCTGTCCCCGTTCGCGCGCGGCGCCCGCGCGCGCTTTAGCCGCTACGAGCTTGCTGCGAACCAGGTCGACGCGACGCTGACAAGCGTCAAGGCGCTCAGCCGAGCATCGGTTCGCGGCCTGGAGGCGGGAGCCAACATCCCGGCCGCCGTGCCGGCCGCCGTGCGCGAGCTCGGGGAGACGGTGCGCACACTCGACCGCTACTTCGAGCATCCTGAAGAGGAGCCCCCCGTCAGCGAGTACGCGCTGCGGGCAGCGGCTCGCGCGACGCTGGTGCTCGAGGAGACGGCGAACCTCCCGGTGAGCGTCATCGTGGGACAAGTGCGGGCCGCCGCGGTCGACCTGCTGCGAAGCTGGGGCCTGGGGCGCGAAGAAGCAGAGTCGATGGTGCGCGATGCCGCGGCGTCGCTGGCCACCGGCGGGCACTGGGACGCAAATGGTCAGTGAGCCCACTCCGGCGGCACGATTCGCGGCCGTGCGGAACGATCGGTGTTCCAGCGAGGGCGAAGGTGTCCTCGAGACGCTTCACCCGGTACATGTCTTCTCCCCTCGTTCGCCGCCGCAGACCGCGGCCTTCAGTGGGCGGCCACCCGGCGCGAGCTTGCGCAGTCATGGGCGTCTGGCGTCGATGTTCAGCCGGACGTAGTCCAGTTCCGGGTCGGAGCGCTCCAGCACGGCCTCCACGTACGCGTCCCGCAGCTCCTCGGGAAGCTGCTCCAGGTGGTAGCCGAGGCAAACGGTGCGCAGGTAGTCGCCCGGGTCGTCGGGCACCATGGGGTATGGCTCGAGCCACGTCTCGACCCCCTCGAAGCCCGCCCGTTCGAGCCGCTCCGCCGTCTCCCCCGGGCCGGCGAAGTTCCACGGTCCCTCCCAGCCGGCCAGCCAGCGTGCGAACGGCTCCAGGCCAGCCGCCTCCCGCGCCGCCCGGTGGAAGCGCGCGACGTTTCCCTCTCCCCCGCACTGCGCCACCAGCCGGCCGCCCGGCCGCAGCGCCGCGTGCAGCCGCTCGAACAGGCGGTCGTGGTCCGGGACCCAGTGGAACACGGCGTTCGAGAACACGGCATCCACCGGCGAGTCCAGCGGCGAGTCCAGCACCAGCGCGGTGAGGTCGGCCTGCAGCACGGTGGCCCGGTCGCGAGGCAGGGCCGAGCGCGCATGCTCCACCATCGACGGCGCCTGGTCCACCGCCACGACGTGCCCGCGCGGCAGCCGCTCGAACAGCATCGCCGTGACCCGGCCCGAGCCACAGCCGGCGTCCAGCACCGTCTCGTCGCCGCGCAGGTCGAGCCGGTCGAGCAGCGCCGCCGCCCACTCCACCTGCGGACCCGACACCCGGTGATAGGTGGCGGCGTCCCAGTCGCGGCTCATGCCAGCGACGTCGTGACCGGCCCGCTTCGCT
>DASZJZ010000272.1:0-16958 GCA_035947555.1 Thermoleophilaceae bacterium
ATGCGCAAGGTGGCCGGCCGGCTCCGTCTCGAGCTGTCGCAGTACCGCGAGCTGGAGGCGTTCGCGCAGTTCGGCTCGGACCTCGACGCCGATACCCAGGCCACGCTCAACCGCGGCGAGCGCCTGGTCGCGGCGCTCAACCAGGGCGAGCGCGAGCCCTGGCCGATCGAGAACCAGGTGGCGGCGATCTACTCCGGCACCGGTGGCTACCTCGACCGCATCAAGACAGAGCGGGTCGGCGAGTTCCACGAGATGATGCTCCAGCGGCTGCACTCCGAGGAGTCGGAGTTGATCCAGCAGATCGCCGAGGGCAAGTGGGACGACTCGATCGAGGAGCGGCTGGGCAAGGCCGTCGCCGAAGCGATCGACGACTTCGGGCCCGACTTCGACGAGGAGGGCAACCCGATCGAGGAGGGCGAGTCCGACCGCATCCGGCGCCGCGAGGAGCGCGAGCCCCGCGGCGAGGACGGCGACCAGCCGACGGAGGAGGCCCGCGGCGACGAGCCGACCCAGGAGGCCCGCCGCGCCGAGGCCGGCGAGGACGAGGAGGTCCAGGAGGCCCCCGAGCAGGAGAGCGCGCCGGCCTAGATGGCGTCGCTGAAGGACATCCGCGGACGGATCAGCTCGGTCAAGAACGTCCGCAAGATCACGCGGGCGATGGAGATGATCTCCGCCGCCCGGCTGCGGCGCGCCGAGCAGCGGATCGAGCACCTGCGCCCCTACGCCGACGCCATCCGCCGGATGACATCGCGCGCCTCTCAGGCCGCCGAGAACATCCCGAGCCTGCCGATCCTGGAGGAGAAGGAGAACGTCGAGACGGTCGGCGTCCTGCTCGTGACGGGTGACCGCGGCCTGGCCGGCCCCTTCAACGCTCAGATCATGCGGGCCGGGAACCGGCGCGCCCGCGAGCTGCGCTCGGACGGCAAGAAGGTGCTCTGGTACGCCTCCGGGCGCCGCGGCGTCTCCTCGCTCCAGTTCCGCCAGCTCGAGATGGGCGGCAGCTGGACCGGCTTCACCGACCGGCCCGCGTTCTCGGACGCCCGGGCGATCGCCGACGGGCTCACCTCCGCCTACGTCGACGACAAGGTCGACCGCGTCGAGATCGTCTACAACGGCTACATCTCCCCGGTCAACCAGGAGGTCCGCCACGAGACGCTGCTGCCGCTGCAGCAGGCGGACGTGCTCGGCGACGAGGAGGCCGAGGAGGAGGGCGAGGACGAGGGCAAGCAGTCGCGCGCTCTGTGGATCTACGAGCCGGATCCGGAGGAGATCCTCGCCCGGCTCGTGCCCGACTACGTGGAGATCTCGATCTACCGGGCGCTGCTCGAGTCGACGGCGTCCGAGCACGGCGCGCGCATGAGCGCGATGCGAAACGCGTCGGACAACGCTGCCGACCTGATCGACAATCTGACGCTCGAGGCGAACCGCCAGCGCCAGGCGGAGATCACGCAGGAGATCATGGAAGTGGTGGCCGGGGCCGAAGGACTTCGATAAGGAGACCAGTGGAAGCAGCAACCGATACCCAGGAACAGCAGCAGGAGGAGCGCCGCGAGGACGCCAAGTTCGGGACCGTCGAGGAGGTCCAGGGAGTCGTCGTCGAAGTCGCGTTCCCCGACGAGAACCTGCCCGAGATCTACAACGCGCTCGAAATCGAGTTGGAGCACGAGGCGGCAGAGGGTGAGGAGGCCCAGCCCGGCGCGGACGGTGGCGGCACCACCAAGCTCGTGCTCGAGGTCCAGCAGCACCTGGGCGACGACCGCGTGCGCGCCGTGGCGATGGACGCCACCGACGGCCTCTCGCGCGGCGCCAAGGTGGTCGACACCGGCGGACCGATCACGGTCCCGGTGGGCCGTGCGACGTTGGGGCGCATCTTCAACCTGCTCGGCGACACGATCGACGAGGGCGATGAGGTGAAGGCCGACGACCGCTGGCCGATCCACCGGCCCGCCCCGAGCGTCGAGAACCTGACGCCGACGCGCGAGCTGCTCGAGACCGGCATCAAGGTCATCGACCTCCTGGCGCCCTACGCGAAGGGCGGCAAGGTCGGCCTGTTCGGCGGCGCCGGCGTGGGCAAGACCGTGCTGATCCAGGAGCTGATCCGGAACATCGCCGAGGAGCACGAGGGCCTGTCGGCGTTCTGCGGCGTGGGCGAGCGCTCACGTGAGGGCAACGACCTCTGGCTCGAGATGACCGAGTCCGGCGTGATCGACCGGACCGTGCTCGTGTTCGGCCAGATGAACGAGCCGCCCGGAGCGCGCATGCGCGTGGCGCTCTCGGGCCTGACGATGGCGGAGTACTTCCGCGAGGAGGGCGGCCAGGACGTGCTGCTCTTCATCGACAACATCTTCCGCTTCGTGCAGGCCGGGTCCGAGGTGTCGGCGCTGCTCGGCCGGATGCCGTCGCAGGTCGGCTACCAGCCGACCCTGGAGACCGAGATGGGCCAGCTCCAGGAGCGAATCACCTCGACCCGCCAGGGGTCGGTCACCTCGATCCAGGCGATCTACGTGCCGGCCGACGACCTGACCGACCCGGCGCCGGCCTCGGTGTTCGCGCACCTGAACGCGACGACCACGCTGTCACGGGCGATCTCCGAGAAGGGCATCTACCCGGCGGTCGACCCGCTCGACTCGACCTCCACGATCCTCAAGGCCGACATCGTCGGCGAGGAGCACTTCCGGGTCGCCAACCAGGTGCGCGAGATCCTGCAGCGCTACCGGGAGCTCCAGGACATCATCGCGATCCTCGGGATCGACGAGCTGTCCGACGAGGACCGGCTGACGGTGCAGCGGGCGCGCAAGGTCGAGCGCTTCCTGTCGCAGCCGTTCTTCGTAGCCGAGCAGTTCACCGGCACCGAGGGCAAGTACGTGCCGGTCGACGAGACGGTGCGGTCGTTCAAGGAGATCATCGAGGGCAAGCACGACGACGTGCCGGAGCGGGCGTTCCTGCTGAAGGGCTCGATCGACGAGGTGACCGAGGCGGCCCGCGGGGTGCATGAGGAGGAGGAGGCCGAGTCCTCGGAAGAGGAAGAGGATGGCGAGGAATAGCTTCCCAGTAGAGGTCCTGACACCAGAGGGAAAGGTGTTCGAGGACGAGGTGGAGATGGTCTCGACCCGGACCACCGTCGGCTCGATCGGCGTGCTGGCAAACCACGCCCCGCTCATGGCCATCCTCGAACCCACGGAGCTGCGGCTCTACAAGTCCGAGTCCGACGTAGTGCGCTTCGCGCAAGGGGAGGGCTACCTCCAGGTCGTCGACAACTCGGCGCTCGTCCTGGTCGAGGAGGCGATCGCGCCCGACGACATCGACCGCTCGGCCTTCGAGTCGCGGCTCAAGGAGGCCCGCGACGCCGTCGAGCGCGCGGAGGAGGACTCCGAGGAACGCGCCCGGGCGCAGCGCGAGGTGAAGCGGTACGAGGCGTTCCTGGAGGTCGCAGGCGGCTCCTGAGGCGGGTGGGGGCGCGGAGCGCGAGGCCCGCGCCCGCGACGAGTCCGCTCCGGCTGGCGCCGGGCACGAGCCCGCTCAGGCCCGCGCCCGCGAGCGCGCCTTCTACGACACCCAGGCCGACCGCTCCGCCCGCGCGCGGCCTCCGCGGCTCGATGCATACGACCTCGCGCTGCTCGACGCGCTCGGGCCGGTCGACGGCCTGCGTGTGCTCGAGCTCGGCTGCGGGGCCGGCGACCTCTCGCTCGAGCTGCTGCGTCGCGGCGCTGACCTCACCGCCCTGGACATCGCTCCGGCGATGGTCGACTTCGCGCGGTCGCGTGCGGATCGCTTCCGGCCGGGCGCGGAGGCTCGCTTCGTCGTCGCAGCCGCGGAGACCACGGGGCTGCCGGGCGAGTCGTTCGACCTTGCGGTCGGCAAGTGGGTGCTGCATCACGTGGACGTGGCGGCAGCGGCGGCCGAGTTGCACCGCGTCCTGCGCCCCGGCGCCCGCGCCGCGTTCTTCGAGAACCAGGACCGCAACCCGCTGCTCCGGGCGGCGCGCGGGCGGCTGTGGGGCACGGGGCGGCTTCACTGGGTCGGCACGCAGGACGAGCGTCCGCTCACGCGCGCCGACTTCGACACGCTCGCACGCATCTTCGACCGCGTCGATGTGACGTACCCGAGCTTCTATTTCTTCGAGGCTCTGAGCCGGGCCCTGGGCCACCGCCTTCACCGCCCGCTCACGCGCCTCGACCGCCTCGCGGAGCGCAGCCCGGCGCTGCGTCCCTGGTCCTGGCACGTGCTGGTCGGGCTGCGGCGCTAGCCGCACTTATCGTCTTGGGCGTGTCCGCCTGGCCCGCCCTTCTCGCCCGCATCCGGCCGCACCGCCGCACGCTCGCCGTGTCGATGGTTCTAGCGCTGCTCGGCGCCGCGGGCGGGCTGGCGCAGCCCCTCGCCGCGCGCGAGGTGATCGAGGCGCTTGCCGATGACGAGTCGCTCCTCACGCCGCTGCTCGTCCTCGGTGCCCTCGTCCTGTTCAGCGCCGTCCTCATGCTCGTCGTCTTCGACCGCGTCTCCTTCGGCTACCGCCCCGATCTCCCCGAAGTCCTTCACGAGGTGTCGTTCGAGGTGCCCGCTCGCGGCGTCACCGGCATCGTGGGGCCGTCGGGCGCCGGCAAGACCACCCTCTTCGCCCTGCTGGAGCGCTTCTACGAGCCTGATGCCGGGACGATCCGCTTCCAGGGCCGCGACCTCGCAGCGTGGCCGCGAGCGGTGCTGCGGGCGCAGATCGGCTACGTGGAGCAGGAGGCCCCGGTGCTCGCCGGCACGCTGCGCGACAACCTGCTCTACGCCGCGCCCGAGGCCGGCGAGGACGCCCTCGAAGCCGTCCTGCGCGAGGCGCGGCTCGACGAGCTCGTTGCGCGGCTTCCCCACGGGCTCGACACCCAGATCTCCGCCCGCGGAACGAGCCTGTCGGGCGGCGAGCGCCAGCGCATCGCGATCGCTCGTGCGCTCCTGCGCCGGCCGGCGCTCCTCCTTCTCGATGAGGCGGCGTCGCAGCTCGACGCCGTGAACGAGATGGCGCTGCGCGACACGGTGGCGCGCGCCGGCGAGACGCGCGCCGTGCTCGCGATCGCCCACCGGCTCTCGACGGTGGTTGCGGCGCGGCGGATCGTCGTGCTCGAAGCGGGCCGGGTGCGCGCCACCGGAAGCCACGCCGAGCTGGTCCAGAGCGACGCCCTCTACGCCGAGCTGGCGGCCACGCAGTTGACCGCCGCCTGACGGCTGGCTAGCGGACGATCTTCGAGTAGGGCTGGGCGGCCGGCTTCGGGATGTTGTGGAAGTTGCCGTCCGGGCGCTCGATGCCCATGTCGAAGAAGATCCGGAAGCTGCGGCGCTCGGCGAGGGTCTTCTTAGCGGCGCGCTTGGCGTACTTCTGGAGCTTCACGCGGACGGTCCTCGAGCCGGCGTCGGCGAGGTCGACCGTGGCGCTCCAGCCCTCCACCCCGGAGTGCGCCTCGCGGTTGATGTGATCCTCGCCGTGCCCGGTGAACTTGACGGCGACGAAGAAGGTTGCCGCGCCGTCGCAGGTGACGGTCACCGGCAGTCCACGAGCCAGCGCAGGCTTGAGGCGGTACTTGCGCGCGGCGTCGACGCTGCAGTCGGCGTCGCTCGGGGTCGCGGCGGCCCAACCCGGGGGGGCCAGAAGGGCGATGAGGGCCAGGGCGAGTGGTGCGAGTCGGCGGGTCATCGGGGCGAGGGTAGAGGTAGTGTCGCGACATGGGCGAACGCACGAGCCACTCCCCTGGGACCTTCAGCTGGATCGACCTGGCGACCACCGACACGGACGGCGCCAAGCGCTTCTACACGGGGCTGTTCGGGTGGGACGTCGACGACCGGCCGATTCCCGGCGACGGCGTCTACACGATGCTGCTCCGCGAGGGCAAGGAGGTGGCCGCGCTGTTCGAGGCGCAGGAGGGGATGCCCACAGCGTGGAGCTCGTACGTGACGGTGGAGAGCGCCGAGTCGGCCGCCTCGAGGGCCGCGGAGCTGGGCGGCGGCGTGATGGCCGAGCCGTTCGACGTCATGGAGGCCGGCCGCATGGCGGTGATCCAGGACCCGACGGGCGCGGTGGTCTCGCTGTGGGAGCCGCGCGAGAGCATCGGCGCCCAGTTCGTGAACGGCCCCGGCGCGCTCACCCTGAACCAGCTGAACACGTCCGACCCCGAGGCGGCGGCCGGCTTCTACCGGGAGCTGTTCGGCTGGCGCATCGAGGAGGTGGCCAGCGGGGACCAGCCCTACTGGGGCATCTACAACGGCGACACCCTCAACGGCGGGATGATGCCGCTGCCGCCCGACTCGCCCGCCCCGCCGCACTGGCTCGTCTACTTCGGCAGCGCCGACGTGGATGCCGACGCCGACGGCATCGGTGAGCTCGGCGGGCAGGTCATCCTCTCGCCGGTCGACGTGCCCGGGGGGCGGATCCTGGTGGCCGAGGATCCGCAGGGTGCGATCGTGGGGCTGTTCGCCGGTCGCTTCGACGACTAGCTTCCGCGCCTCCACGCCGCGCCCCCCGGGAACGGGTTGCGCACGAGCAGCTCGACGTTGCGGTCGCGCGGCCTCCCCTCCGAATGGCTGCGCCGCCGCCCGCTGGCGCACGGCCCGCCGGGGCCGCCGTCGTTCGAGTTCGGGTCGTTGCAGGCAAGCTCGCGCGAGATCGACGCGATCCGCAACACACCCCCGCGCGAGAGCGTGCCCTCGGTGGGCAGCGGCGCCGTGCCCGGGTCGGCCGGCCCGGCGTGCTCGATGATCGACCCGAAGAGGGACAGGGTCCCGTCGCGGTTGTCGAACAGGTCGATCAGGCGCGACTGCTGCGGCCAGTCGATGTGCGAGGCGGACACGATCTCCCAGAACCCTCCGCCGCCGCGGCGCCGGTACGGCGTGACCTGGTTCTCGTGCTGGTGGCCGGTGATGTAGGCGATCACGCTGCGGTGGCGCAGGAAGAGGCAGCGCAGCGTCTCGTTGCGGCGCGGCGCGGTGGCGGCCCGGCGGGTCCGGCAGGGGAGCGTCCGGTCGCCGGGGCCGAGCCCGTGGTGGACGCGGCGAGACTTGTCGCCGTCCTGATCCCCGGGCGGGAAGCCGCTCGGCATGACCTGGTTCATCGTCCGCAGGGAGTGGTGGGCGAAGGCGAGCACCAGCTCGCGCCTGCGGTCGGCCTTTCGGAGCTGGCGGTGGACCCAGCGGAACTGGGAGCGGCCCATGTTGCCGCGCGAGCCGCCCGAGTCGGAGACCGAGTCGAGCACCAGGAACACCAGGCCGCGGCGCGGCCGCAGCACGTAGTTCCCCTCGCCGCTGCGGAGGTTCCTGCGCGTGAAGCCGTGGCCGTCCGGCGTGCCCGCCGTGCGGAAGTGCTCGCGGATGTAGCGCTTCTTCCTCAGGGGCACGCGGTCGGCGTCCCGCGGGACGATCACGGTGCGGTCGGGGTGGGCCGCCGGGTTCTCGGCCGCCTCGCGGACGTCCCTGAGCAGGATGCGCGCGGCCTGCCCCTCCTCCCGCTGGGTGAAGCCGCCGGCGGCCAGCGGCGCCGCCTCGGCGAGCGCCTGCGGTGACAGCTCCGTGACCTTCACGCAGCCGGTGGCGATCCGCGCGAACGCCCGGCTTCGCTGGAAGTTCCCCGTCATCAGCGAGTCGTGGTTGCCGAAGATGCCGTACCACGGGATCCCGAGGCCGGTGGCGCGGAATGGCAGGTTCTGGGCCTCGAGCAGCCCGGGGAAGTCGCGCATCGAGCTCGACCGCTGCGAGCGGGCCATGTTCACGGCCTCATCAGGGGAGTAGCCGGGGCCGTCGGTCCCCGGGGCGCTGCTGTCGGGCTCGTAGTACTCGTCGCTGCCTCGTGAGCCGTCGTACAGCCGGCCGTCGTTCTGGAGGCCGCAGCTGCCCGGCACGCCGGAGTTCGGGTCGACGCGCCTCCCGTCGAGCACGTCGAGCAGCCAGCGGGTCTCGTTGAGGAGGGTGTTGTCGACGTTGTCACCCGTCGTCATCACGAGCTGCGGCCGGCGGCCGTTGATCGGGCTGCGAGCGGCGCGCATGCGGCGCACCATCGCCTCCGCGACCTGCGTCGTGGTGCCGCCGTTCGCCCGGTAGAAGTCCTGGAAGGGCGCGCCGAACTTGTCGGTGAACTCGCCGCGGACGACGGCCTCCTCGTCGACGATCTGGAAGTCGCTGAGCTGGCCGAAGACGATGAGCTGGCGGCGCCGGTTGGCGCGGCCGCGCCGTGCTCGCGCCAGCTTCTGGCGCACCACGCGACGGTCGGGCGCGACACGTTCGAGCCGGTTGTCGCCGTCGGTGTCGCGGATCGTGGGCGAGGGCGCGACGGCCGACGGACCGGCCGGGGCGGCCACCGCGACGGCGGCGAGGGCGAGCAGGATTACGGCGGCGAGCAGCGGCTTCAGGCGAGTCACGGCCCCCCAACCTATCCGCGGTCCGGAAGTTGCGCTAGACGCCGTACGGCTCGTCGCGCTCGCGGATGGCCTGCTTGAAGCCCGCCTGGGCCGCCCGGCGCGCGAACTCGTAGCCCTCGGGCGTGTGCCGCGCGATCCCGTCGAAGAACACGCCGAGCGCTTGTGTGGCGTACAGGCCCTGGGCGAACAGCGCCTGGTTCACGAGCAGCTTCATCATCACGAGCTGGTTCACCGGGGTGTGCGCGATCCGCTGCACCAGCGCCTCGAAGCGCTCGTCCAGCTCCTCCGCCGGCGGCGCCTCCACGGCGAGTCCCCACTCGAGTGCGGTGGCACCGTCGATCAGGTCGCCGGTGAACAGCAGGCGCTTGGCGCGCTGGTCGCCGGCACGGAAGGCCCACAGCGCCGAGGTGGGCACGCCCCAGACGCGGGCGGGCGGGTAGCCGATGCGCGCGTCGTCGGCGATCACGAGCAGGTCGGAGCAAAGCGCCATGTCCGTGCCGCCCGCCACGCAGAACCCGTGCACCTTGCAGACCACCGGCTTGTCCGAGTGGAACAGGCTCATGAACCCGCGCAGGTTGCGGCTCATCATCTGCCAGTCGACCACCGGGTCCCACGGCTGCGACGGGTCGTGGTTCGGCAGCGTGCCGCCCTCGGCGAACTCGACGAGGTCGTAGCCGCCGCAGAATCCCTTGCCGGCGCCGGCCAGCGCGATGACGTGAACGGCCGGGTCGAGGTTCGCCCGCTCGACGCACTCGGCGAGCTCGCGCGGCATGGCCAGCGTGATGCCGTTGCCCCGCTCGGGCCGGTTGAGCGTGATCCGCGCCACGCGACCGTCGACCTCGTACGTCAGGGTCTCCATCCGGATACCTCCTTCTCCAGCACGAGCTCGTCGCGCAGGGGGATGCCGTACTCGCCGGTCTCGGGGATCTCAGGCTTGAGCCGCGTCCGCGACTCCTCGACCGCGCCTGGATTGAGCGCGGCGAAGCGGAAGCCACGGCGCTGATAGAAGCGCAGCGCGTCGACGTTGTCGTTGGTCGTGAGCACCCAGAGGCGGCGGCAGCCGCGCTCGGCCGCCCGCCGCTCGACCTCCTCGATCAGCGCGGTGCCGGCGCCCGTCCGGCGCTCGGCTGCGTGCAGGGTGAGGATCTCGCACTCGTCGCTTCGCACGACGTAGGTGAGGACGCCGGCGAGGGCGCCGTCCGGGGTCTCGGCTATCAGCGCGGGGTGGTGGAGCGGCTTCTCGAGCTCCCCGAGCCGCGCCACCACCGCCGAGTGCCGCTCCGCGAGGAAAGCCTCGACGGCCGGAACGTCCTGCTCCGCGCGGTCGCGGATCCTCACGCTGCGAGCGCCCGCTCCACGATGGCGGGGGCGTCCACACCGGCCGGCAGGGTGCCGTACACGCGGCCGCCCTCGCCGAGGCGCGAGGCGCAGAAGGCGTCCGCCACGGCCGGCGGGGCGTGTCGCACCAGCAGGCTCGCCTGGAGCGCGAGCGCCAGCTCCTCGACCATCCGGCGGGCCTCGAACTGCGGCTCGACCGCCGGGGTGTACGCGCGCAGGCGGTCGAGGTGGGCGTCGAGCAGCGCGTTGGCTCCGCGGGCCTGCTCGCACTCGGCGAGGAAGGCCGGCAGGCCCTCGGGCTCCTTGAGGGTGGCGCGCAGCACGTCGAGCGCCGCCACGTTGCCCGAGCCCTCCCAGATCGAGTTGAGCGGCGAGTCCCGCAGCAGGCGCGGCATCCCCGACTCCTCGACGTAGCCGTTGCCGCCGAGGCACTCGAGCGCCTCGGCCGCGTGCGGCGTGGCGCGCTTGCACACCCAGTACTTCATGACCGCCGTCGCGAACCGGCGGAAGGCAGCGTCGTTCTCGTCGTAGGCGCGGGCCACGCGGAAGGCCGCCGCGGTGGCCGCCTCGGACTCCACCGCCAGGTCGGCGAGCACGTTCTGCATCGCGGGCTGCTCGGCGAGCGGCCTTCCGAACGCGGTCCGGTGCCGGGTGTGGTGGACGGCCTGGGCGAGGCCCCACCTCATTGACGCCGCCGAGCCGAGAAGGCAGTCCAGCCGGGTGTGGTTGACCATGCGGATGATCGTCGCGACGCCGCGGCCCTCCTCACCGATCAAGCGGGCCTGGACGCCGTGGAACTCAACCTCGCTCGACGGCAGCGAGCGGGTGCCGAGCTTGTCCTTCAGGCGCTGGATGGCGAAGCCGGGGTCGCGGCTCTCGAACAGGAAGCAGGACAGGCCGCCGGGGGCCTGGGCGAGGGTGAGGAAGACGTCGCACGGCGGGTAGGAGCAGAACCACTTGTGGCCGGTCAGCTCGTAGCTGCCGTCCGGCTGCGGCTCGGCTCTGGTGGTGTTCGCGCGCACGTCCGAGCCGCCCTGCTTCTCGGTCATCGCCATGCCGGCGATCGCACCGTCGGCATAGCTCGGCTTGGTCAGGTGCGGTTCCCACTCGGCGGCGAGCCGCGGGTTCTCGCGCAGGGCCGGTATCGCCGCGTAGGTCATCGACACAGGGCACATGACGCCCGCGTTCACCTGGCTCCACGCGAAGAACAGCGCGGCGCGGACCACGTGCGCGCCCGGCTGCGGATCCCTCCATGGCAGCGAGTGGATCTCGCGCTCGATGGCCTGGCGCAGGCACCAGTGCCAGCTTGGGTCGAGGTCGACCTCGTCGATGCGGTTGCCGTAGCGATCATGGGTCCGCAGGATCGGCTCGTTGTGCTCCGCGCGCTCGGAGTGCTCGAGTGCCTCGGCGCTGCCGGCGAGCTGGCCGGTGTCGCGCAGGCGGTCCACCCCCCAGCCGCCGCCCTCACGCTCGAGCGCCTCCCGCAGCGGGAGGTCTGCCTCGAAGACGTTGTAGGGGATGATCGGCGGGGCCTGGTTCAGGACGTCATGCGTGGACGCGCTCGTGAGCACTGGGAAGAGCCTCCTGGCAGAACTGGACGAGGGTGGCGATCAGCGCCTCGCGGGAGCCGCCGTTCGCGGTGGAGAGGGGACCGACGAGCGATTCGGCGAGTGCCCCTACGAGCGCCGCGGCTACGGTGGGGGAGTCGTGCGCGCGCAGCTCGCCTCCGCGCACGCCGTCCTCGAGCACGCGCGCGAAGGCGTCGCGGTAGCCGATCCTGAAGCGGAGCCGCTCGGACTCCACCGCCGGGTCGACCGGTTCCGCGATCAGGGCGTAGGCGAGGGTGGGTCCGGCGAGGGCGCGCCGGCAGAAGGCCTCCACGGCCGCGGCCACGCGCTCGCCGGCGGGCCGGCCGTCGGCGGCGCTCACCTCGACCACCACGTCGAGCTCCCGCTGAGAGGCGCGCCGGAAGACCTCGGCGAACAGGTCGCCCTTGGACGTGAAGTGGCGGTACACGGTGCCCACCGCCACTCCCGCCCGGGCCGCGACGGCCTGGATGCCGGCCGAGGCGTAGCCGCCGCCCGCCACCAGCTCGAGCGCCGCGCCGACGATCCCTTCGCGGGCGGCGAGGCGTCTCGCCTCGGTCCTCTCGGTGGGCCTGTAGGGCATGGCGGCGGAAGTAGTGAATCACGGTTCACTTGTTGGTGCAAGGAGGATCTGGGCAGCCGCTCCGCCGGCGCGGCGTGGTGCCCGCCGGTGGCGGCGCTACAGCTGGGCGGCGAGGGCGGCGTCGGTGAGCTCGGCGCTTCGCTGCCAGGTGAACTGCGCCGCGCGAGCGCGTCCGGCGGCGACCAGCCGGGCTCGCTCGTCGTCGTCGCTGGCCGCCCGCACAAGGGCGTCGGCGAACGCTTCCCCGTCCTGCGGGTCCGCCAGCAGCGCGGCACCGCCACAGGTCTCCGGCAGGGCCGCCCGGTTCGCGGCCACCACGGGGGTGCCGCAAGCCATCGCCTCCAGGCACGGCAGTCCGAACCCCTCGTACAGCGAGGGCATCGCCAGGGCGAGCGCCCCCGCGTACAGGCCCGGGAGCAGCCGCTCGGGCACGTAGCCCAGGGCACGGCCGGGCGGCGTCTCCTCCTCGCGCAGGTAGCCGCGCCCGCCGCCCGCGGTCACGAGCTCGATCCCGAGCGGCCGGAGCGAGGCGGCCGCCTCGCGCAGCGCGGCGATGTTCTTCCGCGCGCTGCGGGTGGCGAGGGCGAGCACGTACGGGCGGGCGAGGCCGAGGGCCTCTCGGGCGGCGGCGGGATCGGCGGCGGGGGAGAAGGCCGGCGAGACGCCGTTCGGGACGACGGCGACTGAGTCGTTCGGGAGGCCCAGCCGCTCGACGATCTCGTCGCGGGCGAAGCGCGAGACGGTGAGCACGAGCCGCGCCCGGCGGGCCACGGTCGGCAGCACGAGCCGCTGCCAGGCGACGTAGGTGCCGCCGTACCACTCGGGATGGGCGAGCGCGGCGAGGTCATGGATCACGACCGCGTTGCGCCGCGAGGCGAGCGGCGCGAGGTTGGCCGGGCAGTAGAGGAGGTCGGCGCGGCGGGCGAGGAGGGGAAGCGCAAGCTGCTCCCACGCATGACCGGCCCGGTGGGCCAGGCGGGGCCGCGGGGCCATGACGACGTACCGGTCCGGCCGGAGCGCGCGCAGCTGAGCGGCCATCTCGCGGGCAACCCGCTCTACGCCCCCGATTTCCCGCCGGAGGGCCGCGCGGGCGTCGATCGCCACGACGCCGGTCACCGCAGCCGCCCTCCGAGCCGGGATGCGCTCCACCCGCAGGAGTGTGGGCCCTCTGGGTCACGCATATGGCGCCTCAGGGGGCCCACACTCGATTCCGGGGTCGCCGCGCGGCGCCCCTCACAGCACGCCCCTACGGCGCGCGTCCATCAATGCCCTGAGGCGGGCCGCCTCGATCGCTCCACCCCGTCGGGTCAACCGCCGAGCGGCTGCGCGGGTGGCAAAGGTCGCCGCCTCCGCGAGGTCGTCCAGCAGCAGCGCCCGCCGTCCCTCCTTGGCCACGACTTCGCGGCGGCGGCGCGCTCGCAGGGGCAGGTCGCGGTCGCCCAGCGCCGGCACCACTGAGGCGCCGCCGCGGTGCAGGAGGGCCACGTCCGGCCGCAGGAGGGTCGGGAGACCAGCCCGTCGCGCGCGCAGGCAGAGCTCCATGTCCTCGTAGAAGAGGAAGGCGTCGGGGTCGAAGGGGCCGAGGCGGCGCAGGAGATCCGTTCGCGCGACGAGGCAGGCGGCCACCGCCCAGCCGACCTCACGCGGACGCTCACTGCGCCACGGCTCGTAGCGCCGCCGCAGCGGCCCGGGCAGCAGGGGGCGCGGCAGCAGCGCCGGCACGAGTCCCTCGAGCCGGCCCGGCGGCGGGTGGGCGCTGTCCTGGACGCTGCCGTCGGGGTTGAGGAGCCGCGGAGCCAGGAGGGCCTCCCTCGCCGCGGCGTCGGCCGCGAGCTCGGTGAGACCGGTGTCGATGAGCTCCACGTCAGGGTTCAGGAGCGCGGTAACCGGCGCGTCGACGAGCTCGAGGCCGGCGTTGCAGCCGGCGCCGAAGCCGCGGTTGCCGTCGAGGGTGACGACCTGCGTGCCGCGGCGGCGCGCGAGCTCGGCCCCGTGGTCGTGCGATCCGCTGTCGACCACCACGACCGCCGGGGGAGGGTCGAGGTGACGCTCGACCGACTCGAGCAGGCGGGCGAGGTCCGCGGCGGAGTCATGGATCACGGTGACGATCGCGAAGGCGGTCATGTAGCCGCCGCCTCCGCCAGCACCGCTCGGGTCTCGCGCGCGGCGCGCTCCCACGAGAGGTGCGCGACCGCCTGGCGGCCCGCGTGCACCAGCCGCTCGCGGAGGGCGGGGTCGCGCTCGAGACGTAGCAGGGCGTCGGCGAGCGCACGGACATCGCCGGGCGGGACCCGCAGGGCGCCCTCCCCGAGAGTCTCGGCGAAGACCGGGAGGTCGGCGACCACAGGTGGCGTGCCGCGCGTCAGCGCTTCAACGGGCGTGAAGCCGAAGCCCTCGTCGCGTGAGACGCAGGCGAGCGCGAGCGCTCCGCCGTAGAGCTCCTCGAGCACGGGATCGGGCACGTGGCCGAGGACGATGGCGTGCGAGCGCTCGATCGCGGCGCGAAGCGGGCCGTCGCCGGCGAAGACGAGGCCGGCCTCGAGGCCACGAGACCGGGCCATCCCGTGCGCCTCGACGAGGACACCGGGCAGCTTGCGCGGCTCGAGAGCGCCGACGGCGAGCACATAGGGCGGCACGACACCGGCCGGGAGCGCGCGGGCCGCGCCCGGCGATCCCGAAGCGGCCACCCGCGATGAAGCGGCCGCGGGCCCGAGCGGCACGTCGTCCGCGGACTCGTCGGCCCCGCGGGCGGCCGCTTCGCCCTCGCGTTCGCCGGCCGCCCTCTGGGGTTTCCCCGCTCCCGAGAGCACCACTCGCACCCGCTCCGCCGGCAGGTTCCATCGCTGCATCGCCGCTTCCCGCACCGGCCCCGACGGGCAGATCACTCGTGTTGCCCTTCGGGCGAGTCGTTCCGGCCGTGCGAGCCGGTGCCAGAGTCGTTCGTAGCGTCCGTAGTCGGTCGCTCGTTCGAACGACATGTCGTGAAGCGTCAGCACCAGCGGCACCCCTGACGAGACAGCCAGCGGGGCGAGCGCGGGCGCCCATGCCACGTCGCAGCCGCCCACCAGCCGGTCCAGACGCGGCCGTCCCGTCAGGGTGGCCGCTCCGAACAGCGCCCGTCCCGGCAGCCGGCTTCGCACCATCGTCAGGTTCGGTGCCCGAAAGGGCTCCGCGTCCAAGCCGCCGGCCACCAGGACGAAGTACTGGTCCCCCGGGCCCAACTCGCCCAGCTCCTCCAGCAGGCACCGCAGGTACCGCGCCACACCGCGCCGGTGCATCGCCCCGGGACGGAGCGCGCGACCGTCGACGGCGACCCTCACCGCGAGAGGAGCGCTCAGGCCGTGCGCCTGATGGCGATCCCGGCCAGTAACAACGCGTATCCGAGCGCCGCCAGCAGGACCACGGGTCCACCCGTGCGAGGCAGCGTGGGCGAGGTGGGCTGAGTCGCCTCCGCCGAAGGCGCGGACGAGGCCGTCCCGTTGCCCCCGGGCGCCGGCGCAGCCGGCTCCGCGGGCGCAGGCGCCGCCGGCTGCTCGGGCGGCGCGGCGGGCTGCTCGGCCGGCTGCTCCTGGCCACCGCCGCCACCGCCTCCGCCGCCCCCGTTCCCTCCCTGGAACGGGTCCACGTACTGCTCGTCACCCGCGCTTTGGGCGTGCGCCACGGCGGGCGCGGCAAGCACGGCGACGGCCATGATCAGGGCGATGAGCACTCGCGACATCGGCCGAGAGCCTAGTACCACCTGCAGGCGGCAGGCTTGGCAGCGGCCGTAGACTGGCGCCCCGTGAGCCTCAAGGCGGTGTCACGGAGGACGGCGCTCGTCCACGATTTCCTCGTCAGCGTGCGCGGCGCGGACCGCGTGTTCCTCGAGATGTGCGACCTCTGGCCGGACGCCGACGTCTTCACCCCGGTCTACGACGAGGAGGGCACCGAGGGTCGCTTCGCCGGCCGCAACATCCAGACGTCGTTCCTCCAGCGCACGCGGCCCACCAGCCGCACGTTCCGGGCGCTGCTGCCGCTCTACCCGGCGGCGATCGAGTCGTTCGACCTGTCCGGCTACGACCTCGTGGTGTCGAGCTCGAGCGCCTGGGCCCACGCGGTGCTGTGCGAGGAGGAGACGGTCCACGTCTGCTACTGCCACAACCCGTTCCGCTACGCGTGGAACGAGCGCCACCGAACGCTCGCCGAGCGGTCCGACCCGATCTCCCGAGCCGTGCTGCGCGGACTGTTCCGCCGCTGGCGCGAGTGGGACTGGATCGCAGCGCAGCGCGTCGATCGCTACATCACGAACTCGCGCACGACGCAGGGCAGGATCCGCAGCTACTTCGGACGCGACTCGCGCATCGTCTACCCGCCGGTGGCCACCGAGCGCTTCAATCCCGGCCCGGTGGGCGACCACTACCTGGTGCTGTCGGAGTTGGTGTCGCACAAGCAGATCGAGGTCGCGGTGAGGGCGTTCAACCGGCTGCGCGCGCCGCTCGTGATCGCCGGCGACGGCCCGGCCCGCCGCAGGCTCGAGCGCCTCGCCGGCCCCAACGTGCACTTCGCCGGACGGGTGACTGACGCCGAGGCGGCGCGCCTGATGTCGAGCGCGAAGGCCTTGGTGGTCACGGGCCCGGAGGAGTTCGGGATCGCCGCCGTGGAGGCGCAGGCCGCGGGACGGCCGGTGATCGCGCGCGCCGCGGGCGGCCTGCTCGAGAACGTGGTCGACGGGGTGACGGGCTGCCTGTGGGACGGTGGCCCGGAGCAGCTCGCGGCGGCCGTCTCCGGTTTCGACACCAGCGCCGTGGACCCGCAGGCCTGTGTCGAGAACGCCCGCCGCTTCGACGCCGCAGTGTTCCGCCAGACCTTCCCGCAGGAGGTCGAGGCCGCCCTGCGCGACGGTCCGGTGGAGCGGCTGGAGACATGGCCTCGCATCCCGCGACGGCCCGCCCTTACGCGACGCCCGGCCTGGCGCCCGGGCCGACCCGTCTAGGCGGTCCGCCCGCCCTCGCGCGCCGCCCGGCGTGGCGCCGCGCCGACCCGTCTAGCCGGTCCGTCCGCCCTGGCGCGTCGCCGGGGCTGGCGCCC
>DASZJZ010000273.1:0-3692 GCA_035947555.1 Thermoleophilaceae bacterium
CCGAGCGGGTGCGCATACGAGGATCCCGTGACGACGGCCAAGGCGGCGAGTGCCGCAACGGCGCCGAAAGCACCCCGCATGGGGCCAACGTACCACCGTGCCGTGGGACGGCGCGCCGGTCCGCCGCGCTGGCCGCGCGCCCGCTCGGCAGATGGTCTGAGCCCACCGAGGCCGACCTCGCTGCCCGCGCGCCGGAGGATCAGCGGATCCGGAAGCTGGTGCTCGCCGGCGCCGACGCCACTCCGGTTGGGTCGATTGCGTGGGCGGTCAGGCGGTAGCTTCCCGCCGCCAGTGAGCGGCCGCGCAGGCGTCCGCTGAAGCGCAGGCGGTTGAGGCTCTTGCGGGCGCGGATCGAGAAGCGGCCGATCTCGCGGTGGATCGGTGGGATGTGTCCGAGGCGCTTGACGGCCGGCCGGGTGGCTGCGCTGGGTGTTGGCAGCAGGGGGCCTGGGTGTCGGGCGGCAGTCACCCGGAACTCGACCTTGGCCGGCCGTGACAGGCGGAACGTGAGTGACGACCCGGCCCTGCCCTTGCGGCTCACCGCCGGCCCCCTCGCCGCTGCCTTGAAGGTGGTCGGCGAGAGGCCCAGGCCGGTGAGGGAGACTGCGCTCGTGGGCGGTCCGGCAGATGGCGCGCCGCCGCTCCGCGGTTCCGCCGGCGGCGGTCCGCTCGGCGGGGGTCCAGTCGGCGGCCCGCTTGGCGGCGGTGCGCTGGGCGGCCCGCCTGGCGGCGGTCCGCTTGGCGGCGGTCCGCTGGGCATGCACACCTCCCCGCCCGCCTCCACCGCGATGTCGTCGACGCCCACCCACTCGTCCTGCCCTACCGCATTCGTCGTCAGGATCCGCAGCTGCACCAGCGGCTTGTCGTCGGCCGCGGCGGGCAGGGTCGCCGAGACCGGGGTCACCAGCGTCGCCTCTCCCGGGCCGGTCGTCGCGTCCTCCACGAACCCGCCCGGCACTGCCGCGAAGTTACCGTTCTCGCCCAGCCGGTATTGCAGCGCCACGGGCTGGACCGCGTTCGCTATCGGCGAGGGGTCCACGTCGCGCAGGCGGTAGCTCACCTGGACGCCTGACCGGCCCCGCGTGTCCAGCGACAGCACCAGGTGCGGCGCCGACGCCGTGGCCGATCCCTGCAGGGCCACCAGCGGGTCGGCGAGCTCGAACTCCGTCACGCCCGCCGCGAGCCCCACCACCCGCGGGTCGCGCTCCGAGGCATTCACGTCCACGGGCGTGCCGGACCCGTCCGCCAAGACCGTGCGCGGGTCCACGCCCGCCTCCGCGGTCAGACCGTCGCCGCGGTGCCCGACCACCCCGGCCACGCCACTCCAGTCGTCATCCCGAGCGATCAGCCCGGTGTCGCTCCAGGCCTGCAGGAACGGCAACGTCACGGCGAGAACGAGAGCGTGCATGCACAGCAAAGGGGCGAGCCGTCGTGGCTCGCCCCCCCGTCGCCGTTGTCGTCGCGCAGGTTCTTCGGCCACAGGCGGTTGGGCGGGTCGAACGTGAAGTCGTAGCCATCGGGGTTCGCCACGAGGATGAACCACAGCTCGCGCGTGTTCACCAGCCTCGTGATCTCCCTCGCGCTCACTCCCTCGATCGGCTGGCCGTCGGTGCCGACGGCGGCGCCGCGGCGGCCGTAGTTGTCGAGGAACATCCGCAGCGTGCGGCGGCCGGTCTCGCCGGCGAGCCACTCACGCGCGTGCTGCAGCGACCAGTACAGCACCGCCGGACGCCTGCCGTCGCGCGTCCAGCGCGCGTGCTTCGTGACCTTCATCGCGTAGATCGGCATGCCCCTGACGCTGTGCCCGATCGTCTGCAGCTCGGCGATCCCGCGGTGCTCCGCGGCGGTCCACCAGGCGCGAAGCCTGCACGCCAGCGCGCCGAAGCTTTGCGATCTGGCCGCGCGTTCCGACGATCTCGAGCGTGCGGTGGCCTTCGGTGATGTCGAAGCCCTGTTCCTTCAGCATCCGCAGCTGCTTGGCGCCGCTCAGCTTGACGCTGTAGGAGCCTGGCGGCGGAAGCGGTTACGGCGAGAGCCGCCTAATCCTGGATACCGTGAATCTCATGCCGTCCGTCCAAGCTGCCGGTGGAGTGGTTGTGCGGAACGGCCAAGTGGCCGTCGTGCACCGGCCCCGCTACGACGACTGGTCGCTACCGAAGGGCAAGCTCGACCCCGGCGAGTCCTTCGAGGACGCCGCGCTTCGGGAGGTCGAGGAGGAGACGGGGCTGCGCTGCCGGCTGGTGCGTGAGCTGCCGGAGGTCAGGTACGAGGTGCGCGGCCGCCCCAAGCTGGTGCGCTACTGGGCGATGGAGGTGGTCGGCGAGACGCCCTTCGAGCCCAACGACGAGGTCGACGAGGTGCGCTGGGTCGAGCGGGACGCGGCGCTCGCCCTGCTGAGCTACGACCGCGACCGGGCGCCCGTGCTAGCGCTCTGAGCCCGCTACGACCGTGACCGGGCGCCGGTGCTAGCGCTCTGAGCCCGTTACGACCCCGACCGGGCGCCCGTGCTGGCGCGATTAGGCGGCCGCCGGTCGGCCCACGGCGCGGCTGATTCCAGCTGCGCGGCCAGCGACAGCAGCAGGCCCTCGCCCGCCGGCGGCCCGGCGACTTGCACGCCGACCGGCAGCCCGTCGTCCCCCTGGAACAGAGGCAGCGACACCGCCGGCTGCCCGGTGACGTTGAAGATCGCCGTGTAGGGCGTGAACTGGCCCGATCGGTGGAAGTCCTCCCACGGGTCGTCGCTGCACGAGTCGATCTCGCCGATCCGCACCGGGCGCTGGGCCAGCGCGGGCGTGACGACCACGTCGTAGTCGTCCCAGAGCGCCACGATGTCCCGCGCCGCCGCCGTCAGCTGCGTCCGGGCGAGCAGGTACTCGAGCGGGTCGCGCTGCCGGACCCCCTCCCAGATCGTCCAGCTGAGCGGCTCCACCAGCTCGGCGCTCGGCTCGCGGCCGGTCGCCTGCCCCCCGAACCACATGCCCAACGCCACCGGCGTGCCGAACACGAGCGTGAAGGCCCGCAGCAGCTCCCGCCCCTCCCATGGCGGGTGCACGACCTCGTCCACGTGGTGGCCGAGGGAGCCGAGCAGATCCGCGGCGTCGCGCAGAGCGCGCTCACACAAGGGATCGAGATCGGCGGACTCGATGGCAGGCACGGTGGTGACGCCGATCCGCAGCCGGCCGGGCTCACGCGCCGCGGTCCGGGCGAACGGCTCGGGGGGCGGCGGCGCCCAGCTCGCGTCACCGGGCTCGTAGCCGGCCAGCACGTCGAGCAGCTCCGCGGTGTCCGCCACGGTGCGCGTGAGCACACCGTCCTGCACGAGGAAGTCGTCGCCCTGTTCGGGCCCGCGCGAGATGCGCCCGCGGCTCGGCTTGAGCCCCACGAGGCCACAGCAGGCGGCCGGGATGCGGATCGAGCCGCCGCCGTCGGAGCCGTGCGCCAGCGGCACCATTCCCGCCGCGACGGCCGCGGCGGCGCCGCCGGAGGAGCCCCCGGGCGTCCTCTCGTGGTTCCATGGGTTGCGCGTCGGGCCGAAGCGGCGCGGCTCGGTGACCGGCAGGATCCCGTACTCGGGCAGGTTCGTCTTCCCGACGATCACGAAACCGGCGTCGCGCAGCCGCCGAACCGTGAAGGCGTCGTGGCCGGGGACGAAGTCGCCGAACAGGTCCGACCCCAGGCGGTACGGCAGCCCC
>DASZJZ010000274.1:0-5006 GCA_035947555.1 Thermoleophilaceae bacterium
GGCGCACCCCCACGCCCCGCGGATGTCGGTCGGCGACCTGAGCCGCCCGCGCGGCGGCGACTTCGGCCCCCAGTTCGGCTACATCGGCCACGCGAGCCACCAGAACGGGCTCGATGTGGACGTCTACTACCCGCGCAAGGACCGCCGCGAGCGGGCGCCCCGGGACGCCACGCAGATCAACCGCCGTCTGTCTCAGGACCTCGTCGACCGGTTCGTCGAGGCGGGCGCGGTCAAGGTGTTCGTGGGGCCGAACACCGGGTTGACAGGCCCGCCGGGCGTGGTCGCGCCGCTGATCCACCACGACAACCACATCCACGCGCGGATCGCGCCGCGGCCCTGAGGCGTCTCAGAGACCGACGGGGCGCGGCCGCGGCGGCTGGGCGAACAGCCGCCACAGTCCCGCCTCGGGCATCTGCTCGACGGCGAAGCCGGCGGAGCGGGCCTCGCCGTCGAGGAGGCTCACAAGGTGCGGCATCGTGGGGAAGCGGCTGACCGCCACCACCGAGCGCAGGCGCACCGCGAGCGGGCGCTCGCCGGACCAGAGGATCACCAGCGGGGGCACCGGCATCACACGGTCCGAGCGCGGGTCGGTGGTGGGCAGGCACTCCCGCACCTCCACCTCGAGCTCTCCGCGGACGAACTCGCTGCCCCTGAGGAATGCGCGCACGGCGCGCTGCTCTCCGATCACCTCGTGACCCTAGGATCGAGTGCCCCCATGCGCCACTCGGCCATCCGTCTAGAACACGGCTCGCCGGACGGCCCGGCCGTCCAGGCATTCGCCCCGGGACGGGTGAACCTGATCGGGGAGCACACCGATTACAACGACGGCGTCTGCCTCCCTTTCGCGATCCACCTCGGCGTGACGGTGGCCGCCGATCCCCTGCGGGGAAGCGAAATCGAGGTGCATGCGCTGGACCTCGGGGAGAGCGACCGTTTCGGGCTGGCGGGGGCGCCGGGTCATGCGCCCGGCTGGCGGGGTTTCGTGCGGGGCGCGGCCGCCGAGCTGCTCCGCGAGGGCATCGAGCTGCGGCCCTGTCACCTCGAGATCTCGGGCGACCTTCCCCGCGGCGCCGGTCTGTCGTCCTCGGCGGCGCTGTCGGTCGCGCTCTGCCTCGCCCTCTGCGCCGTGGCCGGCTCCGAGCCGCCGCCCCGGCTCGAGCTGGCTCGGCTCTGCTCGCGGATCGAGCGGGACTGGTGCGGCGCGGAGACGGGTCTCCTCGACCAGCT
The DNA here is from genome assembly GCA_035947555.1 of Thermoleophilaceae bacterium. GTDB lineage: Bacteria > Actinomycetota > Thermoleophilia > Solirubrobacterales > Thermoleophilaceae > JACVRW01. The sequence continues at coordinate 1,228 of DASZJZ010000274.1, forward strand.
CGCCTCCCTCTTCGGAGAACGCGGACGGGCGCTCCGCATCGACATGCGCGGGCCGGCGCTCGAGCCCGTTTCCCTCGAGCTCGGGGACCACGTGCTCGCCACGCTCGACTCCGGCGCCGGCCGCAGCCTCGCGGCCTCCGGCTACAACGAGCGGCGCGAGGAGTGCCGGGCGGCGTGTCGCGCTCTGGGCGTCGAGTCGCTACGCGATGCCCATAGCGCCGAGGGGCTCCCCGCGCCGCTCAACCGCCGCGTGCGCCACGTGCTCAGCGAGAACGAGCGCGTCGACGCCACCGTGGCCGCCCTCGCCGCGAGCGACCTCCCCGGGGTGGGGCGCCTGCTCGACGCCTCCCACCGGAGCCTCCGCGACGACTACGAGGCGTCGGTCGCGGCCGTCGAGCGCGCCATAGATGCGTGCAAGGAGTCCGGCGCACTCGGCGCCCGCATCATGGGCGGCGGCTTCGGCGGCTCGGTGCTGGCGCTGTTCCCACCGGGAGCCGAGCCGCCTTTCGGGGCAGTCAAGGTTGAGCCGGGCCCCGGCGCCACGACCAGTGCTGCCGCTGACGCGAACGCGGACCCGCCGGCTGACGCGAACCCCGAGCCCCCCGTCTGATACAACGGGGCGGCCCGTGGACCGACGGCTCGCCAACAAGAACCTCCGCACCGGCCTCATCGCCGGTGCCATCGCCGTCGTCGTGTTCGCGCTGTCGTGGGTCGTGGGCCTCGTCTACTGATGGCCGAGGACGAGCGGATCCACACCGGCGGGCCGGAGGCGCCGCCCTCAGGCGAGGCCATCCACCTGCCCGGACCCACTTACCTCCCGATCATCACTGCGGTGGGCATCACGATCGCCGTGGTCGGCGTGGTGCAGTCGTGGATCATCGTCGCGATCGGCGTGGTGATCACGCTGATCGCCGTCTGGCGCTGGATCCGCGAGACGCGCGAGGACATCGCCGAGCTCCCCCTGGAGCATCGGCACTAGCCGGCGGCCTGATAGTCCCGCGGAAGCTCGCTCGTCGCCCCGTCCTGCACCCAGCAGCGCACGATGTCGCGCATCGACAGCACCCCGATCATCTCGCCCCCCTCCACCACCACGAGGTGACGGAAGCCGCCGCGGACCATCGCCTCGGCGGCGCGCTCCAAGGACCAGCCGGGCGCTGCGAAGGTCAGGTCGGTCGAGAGGTGCTCGGAGACCAGCTCGCGGTCGGGGTCCTGGCCCTGCCCGATGGACTGGAGGATGTCGCGCTCGGTGATGATGCCGGGCCCCGGCTGCTCCGGGTCCATCACGACCGCGGCGCCCACCCCGCGCCCTGCCATGGCTCGCGCGGCGTCGCGCAGGGAGTGCCCCGGATTGACCGTGAGGACCACGTCGCTCATTCCGGAACGGACCTGCATGCAACCTCCTCGGGGGCTCGTGACGATCGGCTCAAGTTGAGACTACCCGACATCCACGACACAACCCATCCGTTCGCGCGCCAGGACCGTAATAGGTCCGAATGCGTCAATCGACCTTCCACCGGCGCAGCACCCTGTTCCAGGAGGCCCTCGAGGCGATCGAGCGCGACTACGCCGACGAGACGCTCTCGCTCGGCGCGGTCGCCCACTCGATCGCCACCTCGCGTCGCCAGCTCCAGCGGGTGTTCGGCGAGCGCCAGACCAGCTTCCGCGGCGAGCTTCTGCGCGTCCGGATGACCCGCGCAGCCCAGCTCCTGCGCCAGGGCGGGATGCCCATCGCCTCGGTGGCCCGGGCGGTCGGGTACCGCCAGCCGGCCCAGTTCTCGAAGGCCTTCAGGCGTCACCACGGCGTGCCCCCGTCGGAGCTTCGCGCGCAGCCGCGCCAGCTCGCGGCCTAGCTTCCCTCCCAGCGGCCCGCTCCAATAACATCGCCCGCCGTGAGCGAGAAGGACCCCCAGGCGGGCACGACGGTAGGCCCGCCCGAGACCGATCCGCGCATCGAGGGCGAGAAGCACCCGGTCGCCCGGATGATCGGGCTCGGGATCGTGGCCTCGGTGATCGGTGTGGCGATCTGCCTCGCGATCGACTGGTTCCCCGCCGACGCGTCGGGCGCCGCCGACCAGATCGACACCGTCTACGACGTCCTGCTGATCTGCTCGGTCCCGGTCTTCGTGCTCGTGATGACGATCGCGATCTACTCGGTCGTCCGCTTCCGGGCGCTGCCGGGCGACATGCGCGACGGCCCGCCGATCCACGGCAACACCCGGCTCGAGGTCATCTGGGTGACGATCCCGTTCATCATGGTCACGGCGCTTGCGATATATGCCTGGGTCGTGCTCGACGACATCGAGGCCGCCCAGCCCGACCAGCTCCCGGTGAACGTGACCGGCCGGCAGTTCACCTGGACCTTCGAGTATCCCGGCGAGGAGGTGAGCTCGACCGAGCTCGTGCTGCCGGAGGACCGCCCGGTGGACTTCCGGATCCGTACGAACGACGTGATCCACTCCTTCTGGGTCCCCGAGTTCCGGCTGAAGTCCGACGCCGTGCCGGGACTGACCACCAAGATCCGGCTCACGCCGGACCGCGTCGGTCAGTACCAGGTGGTGTGCGCCGAGCTGTGCGGCATCGGACACGCCACGATGCGCCAGCGCGTGCGCGTGGTGCCGGAGGACGAGTTCGACAGCTGGCTCGACGAGCAGCGCGAGGAGGCCCCGGCGGGCGGCGGCGGGGGCTCCCCTGAGGGGGACGGGACACCGTGATTGGGTACCTTGTGAGCGCGCAGCGATGACTCTCACCCGTCGTCTCCTCGCCCCCGGCTGGTACCGCGCCACACTGGGCACCGTGGCCGGATTCGGCCTGGGCATGGGCCTCGTCGTCCTCACCCGGGCCCTCTACGGGTGGGACCCGATCCTCAACTGGGACGCGATCGTCACGGTCGGCGCCCTGATCGCGGCGCCGCTCGGCTACCTGGTCGGGATCGGCTGCTTCGACTACTGGTTCTACTGGGCCTCCGGAAAGCCCACCCGCCCGGAGGACCACTCGGGCCACGGGGCGTACAGCTGGCGCGACTACTTCCGCGTGAACACCGACCACAAGGTCATCGGCATCCAGTACATCGTCACGACGTTCTTCTTCTTCGTCGCCGGCGGCCTGATGGCCATGCTGATGCGCGCCGAGCTGGCCACCCCCGGCACGCAGTTCGTGGACCCGAACACCTTCAACGGGCTGTTCTCGGTCCACGCCTCGCTGATGATCTTCCTGTTCATCATCCCGGTGTTCGCCGGGATCGCGAACTACGTGATCCCGCTGATGATCGGGGCGCCGGACATGGCGTTCCCGCGCCTGAACGCCCTGTCGTTCTGGATGCTGCCGATCGGCGGGGTGATGATGCTGGCGAGCTACTTCGCCGAGGGTGGCGCCTTCGCCACCGGCTGGACGGCCTACGCCCCCCTCTCGACCGAGACCCCGCTCGGCCAGCAGTTCTTCACGGTCGGCGTGCAGTTCGCGGGAGCGTCATCGATCGCGACCGCGCTCAACTTCCTGGTCACGATCATCACCATGCGCGCGCCCGGCATGACGTTCTGGCGCATGCCGCTGCTCGTGTGGGCGAACTTCACGACCTCCCTGCTGGTGGTGATCGCCACGCCGTTCATCGCCGGCTCGCAGTTCTTCGTGCTGCTGGACCGCACGATCGGCACGCACTTCTTCGCGCCGTCGGCGAACGGGGACGTGCTGATGTACCAGCACGTCTTCTGGTTCTACTCCCACCCGGCCGTCTACATCATGATGCTGCCGGGCTTCGGGATCGTCAGCGAGGTCATCTCGAC
>DASZJZ010000275.1:0-4051 GCA_035947555.1 Thermoleophilaceae bacterium
GCGCGAAGCGGGTGTCGCGGTGGAGGGACCGGCCGGCCGTGGCGAGGTCCCACGCGACTGCGACGCGATCGTGCTGTGCGTGCCGGACGCCGAGATCCCGGCCGCGGCCGCGACCGTGGCGGGGGCCGCGCCGCTAACCGGCCACACCAGCGGCGCCACCCGGCTGGACGCCCTGGAGCCGGCGGGCGGCGCCGCCTTCGGGCTGCACCCGCTGCAGACCTTCCCCCCTGGTTCCGGGCCGGAGACGTTCAGGGGCGCCGGCCTCGCGCCCCACGAGGCCCGTGCCCTCCTCGCGCCGCTCGTCCGGCGCACCGTCGAGAGCGTGGCCGAGCTCGACCCGGCGAGCGCCCTCACCGGCCCCGTCGCGCGCGGCGATCACGGAACCGTCGAGGCCCAGCGGCGTGCGATCGAGGACGTCGCGCCCGAGCTGCTCGACCTCTTCGACGAGCTCGTTCGGCATACCCGGGCGCTCGCCGGGCACGAGGTGACCGCGTGAGGACCGTGCGGACCGTCAGGGAGCTGCGCGAGGCACTGGCGCCGGAGCGTCGCGCCGGTCGCGGCATCGGCCTGGTCCCCACCATGGGCGCCTTCCACGACGGCCACCTCTCGCTGATCCGCCGCGCGCGCGAGCAGTGCGACGTCGTGGTCGTCTCGCTCTTCGTGAACCCCGCCCAGTTCGGCCCCGGCGAGGACCTGCATGCGTACCCGCGCGACGAGGCGCGCGACGCGCGGCTGGCCGAGCAAGAGGGTGTCGACCTGCTCTTCGCACCGCCCGTCGAGGAGGTCTACCCCGACGGCTTCGCCACGACCGTCACCGTCGCCGGCCTCACCGACGTGCTGGACGGCGCGCCCGGCCAGCGCGGGGTCGGGCACTTCGCCGGCGTGGCCACCGTCGTGACGAAGCTCTTCAACATGGCCGGCCCGGACGTGGCCTACTTCGGCCAGAAGGACGCCCAGCAGGCACTCGTGATCCGCAAGCTCGTGCGCGACCTCGACTTCCCCGTGCGGATCGAAGTCTGCCCCACCGTGCGCGACGGCGACGGCCTGGCGCTCTCCTCGCGCAACGCCTACCTCTCCCCCGCGGAGCGGCAGCGCGCCCTCGGGCTCGCGCGCGCCCTGCGGGCCGCCGAGGCGGCCGTCGACTCCGGCCAGATCGACGCCCAGGCCGTGCTCGCCGCCGCCCGCGGCGAGCTCGACGCCTACGGCATCGAGCCCGAGTATCTCGAGCTTCGCTCCACAACGGACCTCTCCCCAGTCGAGCGCGTGAACGGCTCGACGCTGCTCGCCGTGGCGGCCAAGGTCGGCCGCGCGCGGCTGATCGACAACACCATCCTCGGAGGAACGAAATGAGCCACCGTCCCACCCAGCGTCCGGCCATCACGCTGACCAAGCTGGCCGAGAAGAAGGCTCTCGGCGAGCCGATCGCGATGGTCACGGCGTACGACTTCCCGAGCGCCCAGGTGGCCGAGGAGGCCGGCGTGGACGTGGTCCTCGTGGGTGACTCCGGCGCCATGACCGTGCTCGGCTATCCCTCCACGGTGCCGGTGACCCTCGACGAGCTGCTCATGCTCGCCGCCGCGGTGCGCCGCGGGCTATCCACCCCGCTGCTGGTGGGCGACATGCCGTTCGGCTCCTACGAGGCGTCCAACGAGGACGCGATCCACAACGCCCAGCGCTTCGTGAAGGAGGCCGGCGTGGACGCCGTCAAGCTGGAGCGCGGCGGCACCTCGATCGAGCGGACCCGCGCGATCGTGGGCGCCGGCATCCCGGTGATGGGCCACGTGGGGCTCACCCCGCAGAACGCCACCGCGCTCGGCGGCTACCGCTCGCAGGGGCGCACGGCTGAGCGCGCGGTCGAGGTGATGCACGACGCGCTGGGCCTGCAGGAGGCCGGCGCCTTCGCCGTGGTCTTCGAGGCCATCCCCTCCCCGCTCACGGAGTTCATCATGCCGCGCATGCGCATCCCGGTGATCGGCATCGGCGCCGGCGGCGCGGCCGACGGCCAGGTGCTCGTCTTCCATGACCTGCTCGGGATGTACGCCGGGCACAAGGCGCGGTTCGTCAAGCGCTACGCCGACGTCCGCGAGCAGATGATCGAGGGCGTGACCGCGTTCGCCAACGACGTGCGCGCACGCCGCTATCCCGAGCCCGAGCACGGCTACACGATGGCGCCGGACGAGCTCGAGCGGCTGCACGCGCTGATCGGCGAGGGCACCGGCGAGCCGTTCACGGGCGGCTTCTCGCTCTGACGCAGGTGGAGCTCAGGTGATCGGCTGACGCACACCTCCTCCTGAGAGGAAGCAACTTCGGCGCATGGAATGGGTTAACCGGACGCCCATTCCATGCCCTGACGGGGAGGTTCCCGATGTTCCGACGCTTGCTTCCTTCGCCCTCCATGGTGGTGGCCCTCGTGGCCCTCGTCATGTCGCTGGGCGGTTCCGCCTACGCGCTCGTTGTCACCGGGAAGCAGATCCGCAACAACTCGGTCACGACGAAGGACATCCGGAACCGCTCGCTCACCGGCAGAGACATCCGCAACCGCGCCCTCACCGGGAACGACATCCGCAGGGACAAGATCGGCGGCGCGTCGATCAAGGAGGCGACCCTGGGCACCGTGCCCGCCGCGATCGTGGCCCACGCGGGCGCGCGCTACGCGGTGGTGAACGGGAACGGCCAGGTCGTCCGCGGCCGCGACGTCAGCTCGGTTGCGCGCACCGGGGACGGCCGGTACCAGGTGATCTTCAACGGTGACGTCCGCGGGTGCGGCTACTACGCGACGGTCGCCCACGAGAGCGCCGCGGGGCCGCCGCAGAACAGCCAGATCAGCCTGGCGTCGCTCGCGTCCAACGTGAACGGCGTGTCGGTCCGGACCGAGAACGGCAACAACGGGTCCGAGGCCAACCGCCCGTTCCACCTGATCGTCATGTGCTGACCCGCTCGGGGTACTCCACCTGGCGCAGCACCCGGGCGGGCGCCCCCGCAGCGATGGAGAACGGCGGGATGTCGGCGGTGACGACGCTGTTGGCGCCGAGCACCGACCGCTCGCCCACGGTCACCCCGCTGGTGATCACCACGTTGGCGCCGCACCAGACGTTGTCACCGACCCGGGTCGGCCCCTTGCTCGAGAACCCCTGCCAGGGCACGGGCCGGTCCGGGTCGTCGAAGCGGTGGTTGCCGTCCGTTATGAAGCAGCCGTTGGCGAACATGCAGTGGTCGCCGATCTCGACGAGGTCGATCGCGGCGACCATCACGGCGATGTTGAGGAAGCTGCCGGAGCCGATGCGGATGCGCGCCTGGCCCGGGGCTGTGAGCCACACGTGCGGCTCGAGGAGGGTGTGCTCGCCCACCTCGAGGCGGCCGTCGGCGAACGCCTCGAGGACGTTGCCGTGGAGGGGCCAACGGGCGAAGGCGCGCCGGCGAGCGAACTCCCTGTGGATGCGGGCGCGGTTCCACGGAAGCGAGTTCTGCTCGTACCAGCGCCACTTCTGCCACCACAGACGGGCGTTCGACACAGGCGGCAGGATTTCAAAGTGGGGGGCGCCGGGCCGATGAACGGGGAGATGGACCCGATGACCGACGGGACCGACCCGCTCGCCGCGACGACCGACCCGCTCGCCGAACTGCCCGGCGCGGACGACTTCCAGGCGCTGCTCGCACGCGAGGAGCTGCGGAGGGGCCGGACGGACGAGACGCTCGTGGTGGCCGTGCTCGACCTGGACGGCCTGCGCGAGGCCAACTCGCGCCACGGCGCGGCGGCCGGCACCGAGGCGCTGCGCCGCTGCGCCGAGGCGCTCACGCAGAGCCTGCGCGCCGTGGACGACCTCGCCCGCACCGGCCCCGACGAGTTCTCGGTGCTGCTGCACGCGACCGATGCCCGAAGCGCGACCACGTGGGCACGCCGCTTCGAGGACCAGCTCGAGAGCTCGGCAGCCCTGCACCCGGCCGCGCCACTGACCTGCGCGATCGGCATCGCCGACACAACCGAGTCGACGACACTGATGGACACGGCCGCCCGCGCCAGAAGGCGCATGGAGGTCGTGCAGGCGATGCG
>DASZJZ010000276.1:0-2046 GCA_035947555.1 Thermoleophilaceae bacterium
CTTCGTCACCGGGGCGGCGCCGACGGTCCACACGTAGGCGGCCGGGGTGCCGTCCGTCAGGTCGTCGGCGTTCGTGCCGTTGACGCCGTCCACGTTGCCGGCCAGGTCGACGGCGCGCACCTGAAGCACGTGCTCCGTCGCGGTCGCCGAGCTGCTCACGGTGACGGCGTGCGGCGACGAGCACTCGGTCCACTCCGGCTCGCCGGCGGCCGACATCGCGCCGTCGAGCCTGCACTGGAACTTGACCTCCTCGACCGGCGTCTGGTTGTCGCTCCCGGTGAACTCGAAGGTCGCCGTGGTCTGGACCGTGACCGGGTCCGGGCCCGAGGTAATCTCCGTGTCCGGAGGCGTGACGTCCGGGGGCGGCGGATGGATCCACCACGAGTGCCACGCGGGCGTGACGTCCTTGTTGCCCGCGAGATCCACGGCGCGCGCCTCGAAGATGTGACCCCCGTACTCGAGATCCGAGTAGAGCTTGGGCGAGGTGCACGACTCCCACTGGGGCTCGGGCTTCGCCGGGTCCGACCCGTCGGGGATGTCGGCGGGCGTGAGCTCGTCGTTGAACTCGTCGTAATAGAGCCTGCACTCGTAGGCGAGGTTGTAGCCAGACGTCAGGTTGTCGCTGCCCGTGAACTTGAAGGTGGCGGAGTGGTTCGTCGTGTCGTAGCGCGTGCCCGCCTCGTCTGTGATCAGCTCACCGGGCGCGGCCGTGATGCGGGTCTCCGGCGCGACCGGCGGCACCTCCACGCGGCCTTCTTCGTCGACGCCCGCGTGGATCGTCCACTTGTACACCGCGGGGGTGAGGTCGAAGTTGCCGGCCCAGTCATGGGCGCGGACCTCAAGCACGTGCTCGCCCGGCTCGAGGCTGAGGAGGGTGTGCGGGCTGACGCACTCGCCCCAGTTCGCGCCCTCCGGCGGCTCGGGCAGCTCAGGCTGCTCGAGCGGATCCGGCGGCTCGAGGTCGGGGTCCTCCGGCGGCAGCGGCGGATCCGGCGGCGCGTCGACCCGGCACTCGAAGACCATCGCGCTCGTCGCGGTCGCGTTGTCCACGCCGTGGAACTCGAAGACCGCGGTCTCGCTCCCCGTGGACGCGGTGGGCGACGGAGTCGGGCCGACGGGACCGTCGTCGATGATCGTGTTTGGCGGCGTGAGGTCGACCTCGCTGATCTCGGCGTTGTCGTCGTCCTGGCAGACGACGCCCAGGCACTGGACGAGACCCGCCGCCCCCGGCGCGACCCCGAGCTCGGCATGGTTGCCGCTCGCCTTGTTGCCGCCGCCGTCGATGTTCGCGTTCGGGTCGACCGGCTCACCCGGAGCGGGCTCCCCGCCCGCGCGGATGCCGTAGCCGGCGTTGCTGTTCGCGACGTTGTCGGCGATCGTGTGCTTCGCGTTCTCGGCGACCGAGATACCGTCCTCGGCGTTCTCGTTCGTCGTGTTACCCGCGATGCGCGCGCCGGCGTGAGCGACTCCGTTCGAGTCGAAGGTGCCGCCCTCGACCGAGATGCCGGAGCCGCCGCTCAGGTTCGCGACGTTGTTCGTGATCCGCATGCTCAGGCCGTTGCCGACCTCGATCCCGGCCTGGAGCGACTCGGAGGCGTCGTTGCCGTCGACGATCAGGCGGTTCGTATTCGACGCCTGGATGCCGGACGGGTTGTAACGGAGGTCGCTGTTCTTGACGATGCTGTCACTCGAGTCGCCGATGACTACGCCGCCGTCCGACTGCTGATGCGACACGATGTCGTCGATCACGATCCGGTCCGACAGCTCGGCGATGACGCCCGCGTCGCCATTGCGGACGTAGACGCCTCCGATCACCTGCGTGCCGTGCGAGCCCTCGTGGATCTTCACCCCCGCGTCGCCGGTGTCACTTACGTTGTTGTCCTCGAGGATGTTGTCGCGCGAGCCAGCCTCGACAACGATGCCCGCGTCGGAGTCCAGCGTCGGGTCGAGGATGATCCCGCTGACGTCGTTGTTGCGGATGACGTTGCGGTGCGAGCCGTAGATGTGGATCGGCATCGCGTTCTGGACGAAGGTGTTGCTCTCGAC
>DASZJZ010000277.1:0-3897 GCA_035947555.1 Thermoleophilaceae bacterium
CGTCGGGCGCGCTCGGGCTCGTGGCGGCGCCGGTCACGCGCGAGGCGCTGGGCGGCGTGTTCGAGGAGCTGGGCGCGTTCCTCGACCGGCGGGGCGGCTCGGTCCTTCTGGTCACGGCGGACGGCGACGAGCGGCGCAAGCTCGCCGAGCTGGTTGGCGGGGTGGACGTGGAGGTGGCCACCGCCGCCTCGCGCGACGAGGCCGTGGCCCAGCTCGATGCGCGCCGCTTCGACTGCCTGGTGGTGGACCTGGGCCTCTCGGACGGCGAGGGCTTCGCCGTCCTCGAGCGGATCAAGCGGGCGAAGCGCTTCCGCGGACTGCCCGTGATCGTGCACTCGACCCGCGAACTGACCCCGCGCGAGGAGGCGCGGCTGCGCCGCTACGCCGAGGCGGTCGTGCTGAAGGACGCCCGCTCACCTGAGCGGCTGCTCGAGGAGACCTCGCTCTACCTGCACCGGGCCGAGGCCCGCCTGCCGGCCGAGAAGCGCCGCATGCTCGAGCGGCTCCACTCGGGGGACGAGGTGTTCGAGGGCAAGAAGGTGCTGATCGTCGACGACGACGTGCGCAACGTCTTCGCGCTCGCCAGCGTCTTCGAGCGCCGCGGGATGCACGTGGTGTTCGCCGAGAACGGCCGCGAGGGCATCGAGGCGCTGAGGCGCCACCCCGACGTCTCGCTCGTGCTGATGGACATCATGATGCCGGAGATGGACGGCTACGAGGCCACCCGCACCGTGCGCGAGATGCCCGAGTTCGAGCGGCTGCCGATCCTGGCCCTGACCGCCAAGGCGATGAAGGGCGACCGCGAGAAGAGCCTCGCCAGTGGTGCGTCCGACTACATCACGAAGCCGGTCGACGTGGAGCAGCTGCTGTCGCTGATGCGCGTCTGGCTTCACCGGTGACGGCGGTGGCGCTCGAGCGGGCGGGCGCCACGGCGGACATCCTGGTCGTCGACGACCAGGCCGACAGCCTTGTCGCGCTCGAGACGGTGCTCGCGCCGCTCGGCCACCGGGTCGTGACCGCCGGGTCCGGCGAGGAGGCGCTGCGCTGCCTGCTCGAGCGGGACTTCGCCGTGATCGTGATGGACGTCCGGATGCCGGGGCTCGACGGGGTCGAGACCGTGGAGATGATCAAGCAGCGGCGTCGCAACGAGGATGTGTCGGTGATCTTCCTGACGGGGGCCGGCGACGACGGAGAGCAGGTCACGCGCGGCTACTCCGCGGGGGCGATCGACTACATCGTGAAGCCGGTCGACCCCGACGTGCTGCGCTCGAAGGTGGCCGTCCTGCTCGAGCTGCAGAGCAAGAACGCGGAGCTGCGCGAGTCCGAGGAGCGCTTCCGGACGGCCTTCGAGGACGCCCCGATCGGAATGGGCCTGTGCACCGTCGAGGGACGCTGGCTCGAGGTGAACGCCGCGCTCTGCGACCTGGTCGGCCGCTCGCCGGTGCAGCTGCTCGAGCAGCCGCTGTGGGAGCTCGCCCACCCGGCCGACCGCGAGCGGGAGCGCGAGGCCTGGCGGCGGCTGCTGCGCGAGCAGCCCCGGCTCGACCAGTCGGAGAAGCGGTTCATGCGCCACGACGGCAAGGTCGTGCATGCGCTCGTGAACGTGTCGCTGACGATGGACGCCCGCGGCGCGCCGATGGGCTTCCTCTGGCAGGTCGTGGACGTGACGGAGCAGCGCCGCGCCGAGGCCGAGCGGGCCGCCCGGACCGAGGCCGAAGCGGTGGCGGTCACGATCGGCAAGCTGCAGCAGGTCACCGAGGCGGCGCTCGAGCACCTCGAGCCGGGCGAGCTGATGGGGCTGCTGGTGGAGCGCATCCGGGAGGCCTTCCGGGCCGACATGGCCCGCGTCCTGCTGCTCGACCCGAACCGCGAGGCCGAGCTGATAGTGGGGGCGGCCACGGGCTTCGGGTCCGGCCCGAAGCCGGCCAGCGTCCCGATCGGCGACGTGCTGTCGCAGGTCGTCTCCGAGGGGCGTCCGGTGATCCTCGACGGGCTTCAGAGCGGCGCCGGCCTCGACCCGATGCTGGGCGCCGCCGGGCCCCGCGCGCTGATGGCCTCGCCGCTGACCGTGAAGGGCCGAATGGCCGGCGTGGTCGAGATCGCCGTGCGCAGGGAGCGCCGCTTCACGCCGGAGGAGGAGAGCCTGCTGGTGCTCATGGCCGACCGGGCAGGGCTCGCAATCGAGCACGCGCGCGCGTACGAGCGCGAGCTCGGCACCGTGGAGATGCTGCAGCGCAGCCTGCTGCCGGACAAGCTGCCGCTCCTGCCGGGCGCGAGGATCGCGGCCCGCTACATGCCCGGCACGGCGGGCGTGAACGTGGGGGGCGACTGGTACGACGCCGTCCAACTCGACGACGGCAGGGTTGGGTTGGCGATGGGCGACGTGGTCGGCCACGGCCTCGGCGCGGCGGCGCTGATGGGCCAGCTCAGGCACGCCGCGCGGGCCTACGCGCTCGAGGGCCACTCGCCGCCGGCCGTGCTCGACCGCCTCGACAGGCTCGTGCGCAGCCTGCCGGGCGCCCAGATGGCGACGCTGCTCTACATGGTCGTCGACCCCGACGTGCGGAGGCTCAGCTTCGCGAGCGCCGGCCATGTGCCGCCGCTGGTCGTCGCGCCCGGCGCCCCGGCGCGCTTCCTCGAGGGCGCGCCGAACCCGCCGTTGGGCGTGTTCGACACCTCCGGGCACGAGGAGCTCACCGTCGAGCTCGAGCCCGGCTCGACGGTCGTGCTCTACACCGACGGGCTGGTGGAGCAGCGCGGCGTGTCGATCGACGCCGGCCTCGAGGCGCTGCGCCGGGCCGCCGAGCAGCCGCGCGATCCCGAGGAGCTGTGCGACCACCTCGTCGACTCGATGCTCGCGATCCATCCGGCCCACGACGACATCGCGGTGCTGGCGCTCCAGGGCCTGCCGGGCCGGACCGAGCCGCTGCACCTCGAGGTGTCCACGGACCCCACCCGGCTGCGCGACGTGCGCCGCCACCTCGCCGGCTGGATGCGCCGCAGCGGCGCGACCGAGGAGGACGTGGAGATAGCGCAGATGGCGTGCCACGAGGCGTGCTCGAACGCGATCGAGCACGGCTACGGGTTCGGCGAGGGCAGCTTCACGATCGACGCGCGGATGTCCAACGGCAAGGTGTTGCTGGAGGTCACCGACAGGGGCGGTTGGATCGACCGCCCCGAGGGCGGGCTGCCGCACCGCGGGCGGGGCCTTGCGCTCATGAGGGCGCTGATGGACGCGGTGCAGGTGTCGCACGAGGGGGGCGGCACGACGGTGCGCATGGAGCGCGGGGTGGCTCGCTCCTAGTCTTCGGCGCGTGCTGCTGGACCACATCGACTGGCTCGGCCATTCCGGCTTTCGCATCAGGGTGGGGCGGTCCTTCGTGTACATCGATCCCTATCGCGTGCCCGACGGCTCGCCGCCCGCCGACCTCATCCTGATCACCCACGGCCACTACGACCACTTCTCGCCGCAGGACGTGGAGCGCCTCTCGACGCGCCGGACATGGCTCGTCGGACCGGCCGCGGTGGCCGAGCGCGTGAGCGGGCAGGTGCACTCGATCGCGCCGGGCGAGCTGCTCGAGGACGAGCTGGTGCGTGGGGTGCACGTGGCCGCGGTGGCCGCGTACAACACCTCGAAGCGCAACGCGGAGGGAAGGGTCTTCCACCCGCGCGAGGCCGGCTGGGTCGGCTACGAGCTGAACCTCCGCGGCGAGCGCCTCTACCACTCCGGCGACACCGACGTGATCCCCGAGATGGACAGCGTGACCGGCGTGGACGTGGCCCTGCTGCCGGTGAGCGGCGTGTACGTGATGACGCCCCAGGAAGCCGCGGAGGCGGCCCGCCGGATCCAACCCCGCATCGCGGTCCCGATGCACTGGGGCTCACACATCGGAACCG
>DASZJZ010000278.1:0-4703 GCA_035947555.1 Thermoleophilaceae bacterium
GCCTCGGCGAGATACCGGACCATCCGTGAGACCGCCGGAACGCGCCGGCCGCGCATCCAGGTCGCGTGGATGGAGCGATACGGGCTGATGTCGCGCGGCGGGCGCAGGGCGATGTCGGGTCGCGGCTCGGGCATCGTCAGCTCTGACAGGAGCCCCACACTCAGGCCGGCGGCGATGGTCGCGCGGGCCACGGTGACGTCCTCGACCTGGTGGATGCGGGGCTCGAAGCCGGCCTCGGTGCAGAAGCGGTCGAGCATCTCCCGGTAGGGCAGCGCATGGCCTGCGGCCGCCGGCGCGGTGAAGCGCTCGCCCGCCAGATCCGCCAGGCGAACCTGACTGCGGCGGGCCAGCTGGTGCTTCGGGGGCAGCACGACGAGGTAGGGGTCGTCGACCAAGTGGAGCTGGTCGAAGCCCTCGTCGCGCGTCCCTCCGCCCGGGCCGGGAAAGCCGGGAATTCGCCAGACGACCGCCACGTCGAGGTCCCCGGAGCGGATGCGTCGCAGCGCCGCGGGCTCCTCGAGCTGCTCGAAGTTGACCTCCACCTCGGGATGCTCCTCCTCGAAGCGAGCCAGCGCCGCCGGGAGGAACGAGTTGCAGGCAGACAGAAAGGCCCCGACCCGCAGCGTGCCACCGTGCAGCCCGGCGATCGCGTGCAGCTCGTCCTCGGCCGCCGTCACGTGGCCAAGAACCGCTTCGGCGTGGCGCAGCAGCCGGGCGCCGGCGTCGGTGATGCTGACGGGGCGGGTGCCGCGGTTGACGAGCGTCAGCCCGAACTCCCGCTCGAGCGCCGCGACGTGGTGCGACACGACCGACTGGGCGTAACCGAGCTCCAGCCCGGCCGCCGAGAAGGAGCCGGTCTGGGCGACGGCGTGGAAAGCGCGGAGGCGGCGCAGGTCGTACATCTATAGATCGCATACTACTTGCGACAATATCTGTTGCATCGATACCAGCCTCGGGCGATTCTGGCCTCGCAAACTCAACCGAGGAGACCAGATGTCCATCGCCACCCACCCCGCCGCCAAGGATCACGCCACCCCCCGCCGCGCGCCGGGTGTCCGGTTGCGCGGCATCTCGCCCGGCGACCACGAGGTCGCCGCTCGCATCACGTACGAGGCCTTCGCGGGCATACACGACCGCCACCGCTTCCCGCGCGACTTCCCGTCGCTCGACGTCGCCCGCGAGCTCGTCGCGGCCTTCAGCACCCACCCGTCGATCTGGGGCGTGGTGGCCGAGTCCGACGGGCGGGTGGTGGGCTCGAACTTCCTCGACGAGCGCGGCCCGGTCCGCGGCGTCGGGCCGATCACCGTCGATCCCGGCGCCCAGGCCGCAGGTATCGGCCGGCTGCTTATGGAGGCCGTCATCGAGCGGGGAGCGCGGGGCGACGGGATCCGGCTGCTGCAGGACTCGTTCAACTCCGCTTCGCTGGCGCTCTACTCGTCGCTCGGCTTCAGGGTCGAGGAGCCGGTCGCGCTGGTGGCCGGCACGCCGAGCGCCAGCTCCACCCGGGGTGTCGTGGTGCGGCCTCTTGGCGAGGACGACATCCCGGCCTGCGAGGCGCTCTGCGTTTCCGTGCACGGGTTCGAGCGCACACGCGAGCTCCGCGACGCGCTCGACTCGCCGGGTCTCAGCCCGTACGTCGCGCTGCGTGGCGGTCGGATCGTGGCGTACGCCGCCACGTTCGACAAGTTCGGCGCCGCCTATGCGGTTGCCGAGTCGGAGGACGACATGGCCGCCCTGATCGCCGGGGCGGTCGTCCCCGACGGCCCGCCGGCGTCGTTCCTGCTCCCGCTCCACCAGCACGACCTGCTGCGCTGGTGTCTGGCCGCGGGGCTGCGGATCGTCAAGCCCATGAACTACATGGTCATGGGCCCCTACCGCCGCCCCCAGGGCGCCTGGATCCCGTCAGTCCTCTACTGAGCCACCGGACCAAGAGAAGGGACACGTCATGGCTCCCGCGATCGAAGGCCCTGTCGTCTGGCGCGGCGACGGGCAGTACGAGGCGACCAGGCAGAGCATGCTCTGGAACGCGCTGAAGCCCGCGCGCTTTCCCGAGGCGATCGTCAGCGCCGCCTCCGAGGCGGACGTGGTGGCCGCTGTCGAGCTGGCCCGCTCGCGCGGCCTCCATGTGGCAGTGCGGGCCGGCGGCCACAGCTGGGTGGGGTCGCCGCTGCGCGACGCGACCCTCCTGATCGACCTCTCGTCGCTGCGCGAGCTGGCCGTCGACGAGGCGCGGGGCACCGCCGCAGTGCAGCCGGCGGTCACGAGCTCGAAGTTGGCAGAGGCGCTGGCCGCGCGGGACCTGGCGTTTCCGGTCGGACACTGCCCGTCGGTCGGCATCAGCGGCTTCCTGCTGAGCGGCGGACTTGGCTGGAACTCCGGCGCCTGGGGCCCCGCCTGCATGAGCCTCCAGGCGATCGACGTCGTCACACCCGACGGCGAGCTCGTGCACGCGGACGAGCACCAGAACATGGAGCTGCTATGGGCGGCGCGCGGCGCGGGGCCGGGCTTCCCGGGCGTGGTCACGCGCTTCCATCTCGCGCTCCAGCCGCTGCCCCGGGCGATCACGTCCAGCACCCACGTGTACGCGCTTTCAGATCTCGAGGCGGTGGCCGACTGGGCTTCCGGCGTCGTGAACTCGCTGCCCCCGACGGTCGAGCTGACCCTGTTGGTCGCCGCCGCTCCCCCGGACGTAGAGGCCGGTCCTGAGGGCAGGGTCCTGATCGTCGCCGCCACGGCCTTCGAGGACTCGGCCGAGGAGGCAGCGGCAGCGCTCGCGCCACTGGAGGGCTCGCCGGTCCTGGACCGGGCTCTCGCACGGCGGGTGAACGAGCCGACGCCGTTCGAGGTGCTGTTCCGCGACTTCGGCGGCCTCTGGCGCGAAGGGCGTCGCTACGCCTCCGACAACGTCTGGGCGGATGCCGACTTCACCGACGTCCTGCCGCGCATGCGCGCGCACCTGACCCAGGCGCCGAGCCCCGAGTCGTTCGCGTTCGCGGTGGTCGGACCCGAGCCACGCGAGGACGCGCCCGAGAAGGAGCTCCCGGACATGGCGTTCTCCATGGTCGGACGCGCCTTCGTGTCCTGCTACGCGATGTGGGAGGACGAGGCCGAAGACGCGGCGAACCAGCGCTGGCTCCCCTCCCTCATGGCCGAGCTCGAGCCACTCGCGATCGGCCACTACCTGGCCGAAACCGACCTGACCGCGGCCCACTCCCGGGCGGAGCGCTCGTTCGCCCAGCCCAACTGGGATCGGCTGCAGGAGCTCAGGCGCGACGTCGACCCCAACGGGGTCTTCCCGTCCTACCTCGCACCCGAGTAGGACCAGCTCTCGCGGCGAGGCGGCAGTTTTCTGAGTGCGCGGGCGATGGCGATCTCGGCGCCGTTCACGATCCGCAGCCAGATCGGGATGCGAGTGCGCCGCTCGAGCGATCCCGTCGCCTCGCGCTCGGCCCGATCCATCGCGGTCTCGACCATCGCGTCGTGCCAGCCGATCAGGATCGGCACGAGCGGTCGCATCCAGCGACTCGTCTCCGCCTCGAGGACATGCGTCAGCCGGCAGCGGTCGGGCCCGAGCTCTTCGAGCTCGAAGCGGTGCGTGCCGGACAGGCCGCTGTCGGGGGCGAACTCGAAGACGGCCCGCCGGCCCGGCTCGTACTCGACGACCGAGTAGCGGATCGGTCCGTGCCCGCCCGCGGCGCCGACACCGAGCGGGCGGTCGAAGACCACGGGCTCGGCCACCCAGATGTCGCCCGCCCAGAGCCGATCGTCGGCGCTTCCGACCGTGTCGAGGATCTCGCCGACCACGGTGACGGGAGCCGCGATCTCGCGGTGGTGGACGTTGTAGATCGTGCTCATCTCATTTCCTTCCATACGGTGGCGTACGGTCTGCCATACGGTAGCGTATGGAGCGTGGGTCTGTCAAAGGACGACTGGGTCCGCGCGGCCCTGTTCGCGATCGCCGAGGGCGGCGCCGGCGCGGTCGCGGTCGAGCCGCTCGCCGCGCAGCTGGGCGCCACCAAGGGCAGCTTCTACTGGCACTTCCGAAACCGCGAGCAGCTGGTCGCCGAAGCGCTCGAGTTCTGGGAGCGCGACGGGACGGACGACGTGATCGCGGAGCTCGCCCCGGTCTCCGACCCATTCGAGCGGCTCCGCCGCCTGCTCGAGATCGCCATCGGCTACGAGGAGGACGATGCCGCGGGCCAGGCGGACGTGGGCCTGCTCGCCGCCGCGAACGATCCGGTCGTCGGCCCCGTGCTGCGGCGGGTCGCCGACAAGCGGCTCGACTTCCTCGAGCGCATCTTCCGCGACATCGGCTTCACGGCCCGCGAGTCCCGCCAGCGGGCGCGGATCGGGTACAGCGCCTTCCTCGGCTGGTTCGAGCTCCGGCGGGTCGCGCCGCACCGGACGCCGCTCGGACGCGAGCGTGCCGCCTACGAACGGGCGGTCCTGGAGCTCCTGCTCGAGGGCGCGCCGGCGGAGGAGCGCTGAATCGCGCGCCGGCGGGTGATGCCGCGCGCGATCGGCCAGAGCAGCTTGCCGCTGCGGAGGCTGCGAGCGGTGTCCGGCCTACGAGCGGAGCGTCCGCGGCAGCCCGAAGTGCCGGAAGACGGCGGTGTCCGTGAACCAGGTGATCGCCGAGGCCTTGTCGCCCTCGAGGGTGAGTACCAGCAGTCCGTAGGGGCGGGCGATCGCGGCTCGCGGGT
>DASZJZ010000279.1:0-2754 GCA_035947555.1 Thermoleophilaceae bacterium
TCGCGCGCCCGCGCCGCCGCCTCCGCGCCTCGCCAGCGCGAGTAGGCGCCCGGGTACGGACGGCCGACCCCGTCCCACGCCGCCGCGGCGCGCTCCCAGACCTCGACGTCGTCGCGGCCCTCGGCACGCGCCAGCTCCGCCTCCGCCAGCACGCCCGCCGCCTTCACCACCGGCCCGGCGTCCAGCGCGGCCAGCCGAACGCGCTCCGCCATCGCGCCCGCCCGTTCGACGGCGGTGTGCTCGGCGTCCTGATCGTGCCGGTCGCGGGCACGCTGCGCCTCGTCCGCCTCCACCCGCAGGCCCGAGCTCGCCACGTATGCGATCCGGGCCAGGTCGTCGGTGCAGAACTCGATGCGGTCGAGGCCCTCGTCGACGGCGCGGCGCGCAGCCGTCGCGTCGCCGACCCTGCGTTCCAGCTCCGCCCGGAAGGCGTACATCGGCGCCAGGAACTGCGGCTCGGTCGAGTCCACGGCCACGCGCTCGGAAACGTCCAGGTCGGTCCGGGCGGCGTCCAAGTCCCCGCGCCCGAGCGCCTGCTCGATCCTCCGCAGGCGGTGGTTGAGGAGGGTGGAGGCCCAGTAGCGACGGCGCTCGGTCGGCATGGCCGCGGCGGCGGCGCGCCAGTTGCCGACCTCGAACTCGATCTCCGCTACGAGCAGCTCCGACCACGTGGCGGGCCGCCCGCTGGCGCGGACCTCCGCGAGCCCCTCGCGGGCAACCTCCAGCGCCTCCTCGCTGCGCCCATCGAGGTGCAGCACGTCGGCCAGGTTGATCGTGGCACGGCCGATGTGCTCGACGAAGCCGTGCTCGTGCACCAGCGCCACCGCCTCGCGCAGCGTGGCGATGCCTTCCTCCACCTCGCGCGCGGCGGCGAGCGCGACGCCGATGGAGGTCAGGGCGAGCAGCTCCGCGCCGCGATCGTCCACGGAGCGGGCCACCGCGAGGGCCTCGCGGCCCGCCTCGATGGCGTCCCGGTTGCGGCCCTGGAGCATCCGCGCGCGGGACTTCCTTGCCAGCAGCTCGGCGCGCTCGCCGGAGTCCTCGCAGGCGTCGAGCAGCGCCATCGCTTGGTCGAGCGTCTCGATGGATTCGTCCTGCCGGCCGAGCTCCCACTGGGCGCGGTGGAGCTGCGTGAGCATCGACGCCGCGGCCTTCGGCTCGGCCTCGGGGTCCACCAGCTCGAGCGCGCCCTTCACGAGCGCCTCGAAGCGGCCCATCTCGTGGCCCAGGTCGGCGGCGTTGGCCGCGCGCAGCAAGAGGTCTCGGCGGTCGGTGCCCGCCAACGCCTCGGGGTCGTCCACCCGGTCCCACAACCCGAGCGCCCGCTCGAACAGCGCGTGCGCCTCGGCATAGGCGTCCACGCGCTCGGCGGCCTTGGCCGCGCGCACGGCCGCCGCCATCGCCGCGGCCTGGTCGCCCGCCTCCTTCCAGTGGTGCGCTGCCTTGCCGGTGATGTGCGCGCCGGAGTCCCCTGCGGCGATGTGGTCCTCGAGCGCGCGTGCGAGCACCGTGTGGAAACGGGTGCGCTCGCCGGGGAGGAGGTCGTCGTGGACCACCTCACGCAGGAGGGCGTGGCGGTAGGCGTAGGTGCCGTCGGCGGTGGCGATAACGATGTGGGCCGCGGTGGCCTCACGCAGAGCGTCGAGCAGGACGTCTCCGTCGAGACCGGTCACCTCGGCCAGCAGCTCGTGGCTCACCGGCGAGTGGCAGGAGAGCCAGCGCAGGACCTCCTGGGTCGTGGGCGAGAGTTGCTCCACGCGCAGCATGAGGGCATCGCTGAGCGTGGGAGGAAGGGGGCCGCGACCGTCCAGGCCGGCGGCCAGGATCTCCTCGGTGAACAGCGCGTTCCCCTCGCTGCGGTGCCAGATCCGCTCCAGCATGCTCTGGTCGGGCGCGGCGGCCAAGATGCCCTCGAGCTGCTCGGCCAGCTCCTCGCGCGTGAAGGGCGGCAGTTCGATCAGGCGTGTGGCGGGGTCGCGGGTCAGCTCGGCCAGCAGCGGCCGCAGCGGGTGGCGGCGATGCAGCTCGTCGGAGCGGTAGGTGCCGACCACCACGATGCGCTCGCCGCACAGGGTGCGTGAGAGGAAGCTGAGGAACTGGCGCGTGGAGCTGTCGGCCCAGTGGAGGTCCTCGATGGCGAGCAGGAGCAGGCGCTCCTCGGCGAGCCCCTCCAGCAGCGCGAGGAGCGCCTCGAAGACGCTTGCCTGGGAGGCCTCGCCGCCGCCGGCCGGCCGGTCGCCGAAGCCGGGCAGCACCGCCCCGAGCGCCGCCCGGAGAGGCTCGGGCAGGCCGTCGAGGGCGGGGTGGCCGTCGCGCAGCAGCGGCCGCAGCGCGCCGAGCAGCGGGGCGTAGGGCAGCTCGCCCTCGCCGAGCTCGACGCAGTCGCCCGTCAGCACCGAGGCGCCCGCGGCGCGGGCGCGTTCGCCGAACTCGGCCACCAGACGGCTCTTGCCTACGCCGGACTCCCCGGCCACCAGCAGTGCCGCCGGTTCGCCCTGGGCCGCGCGCGCAAGCGCCTGGTCGAAGGTCGCCAGCTGCGCGGCCCGGCCCACGAACGTCGGGCTGGAGACGCGCCGCATGCGGCCATTATCCATCGCTCAGGCGTAGGCCCTGCGGGGGCGCCGCCACGGCAGCGCTGGCAGCCGGCGCTCGGCGCGCGGCTTGCGCGGCACGCGGCGCCTGCGCTCGGCGGCCGCGCGCAGCTCGGCCTGGTGCAGCGAGGCCGACGCGTATGTGAGGGATCCGTTCATGGCG
>DASZJZ010000280.1:0-4441 GCA_035947555.1 Thermoleophilaceae bacterium
GCGCACGCCCCCCCGGACCCCCGCTGATTCCTGGCCGGCCGCGCCGAGCGCCGACCTACGTCGGCTTCGTCGACATCGCCCAGATCGCGACGACGTACGCGACGATCGTGATCCCGACGAGCACCACCGTGGCCGTGCGAAGGCCGCCGCCGCGCCCGCGGCGCGCCGCGAAACCCGCGCACACGGTTCCCGCTAACAGGATCACGAGGCTGCCCTCGGACGTCATGAAGCCGATGTCGACCCAGGCGGGCGCGTCCACGTCCTCCTCGAGCAGGTTCTCCTCCGACGCGATCCACTGAGCGGACAGGCGCATCGCGATCCATGCGGGTATGGCGCCGATCAGGAGGGAGCGGAAGCCGAGCCGAAGGCCGGCCTCCGAGTTGCCGCCGACCGAGACCGCCGCGAGCACCACCGCCCCGAACAGCACCATCGCGCTGAGCACGTGGAGGAACAGTGGGAAGTTCCACTCGTCCGGCCGGATGGCGGCGAGCGCGCTCACGCGCCCGGCTTCCAGATCATCAGGACGAGCAGGCCGAGCACCGCGAGCGTGCGAAGCCAGTGCGTGAGCGCAACGCGGTTGTCTACCGCCTCCGCCTCAGCGATCCGCTTGCGAACACTCTCACCGAGACCGGTAGCAACCAGCCAAAGCACAATCGCTCCGATGATCCAGCCATCCCAGATCTCATACTCGTCGAGGTAGAGGGCAAGCCACACGCCGAGGATCAAAGTGCCGAGACCGCCCACGTCCCAGCACCGGTCCGCGACGAACAGGGTGCGCCCGCTCGCGGGAGCGCCGAACGCCACCGCGCTGTATGTCACCGCCGTGACGGCCAGCAGGAAGGCCGCGAGCAGGTGCAGGAAGAGCAGCCAGTCGTACACCGGTCGCGCGCAAGCTACACAAGCGCTCGGCGGTCGCGCCACGCAAGCTGCCGGCGCGGCGCGGGGTCAGCTAGCGCGCCGAGTACCGCCGCACCCGCCGCTCCCCGCGCGACTCGAAGTAGCGCCACTCCTCCTTGCCGAGCTCCGTGCAGGGGGGATCGGCGAACCACCACTCGCGCCCGATCCGGTACCAGTTGCGCGTGGCCTCGAGCTGACCGAGCACGGCGAGCACGCCCGACTCCATGCGCCGACCCATCAGCTCGTTCGCAGGCAGGTTCTCGCGCCGCATCAGGCGGTAGAACTCGGAGCGCGGGTCGGAGACCGCGGCGATCGCGTCCATCACCCGGCGCGAGTCCACCGTCACCTCGCGGTCCTCCATGTACCAGCCGCCGACCGTCTTCACGTGCACCATCAGCTGCTCGGCGTCGATCTTCTTCGGGTTGTTGAGGAAGCCCAGGTCGTGCAGGGCCACGCGCAGCCGCTCGGGATCGGAGTCGAAGATCGCCTCCAGCGCCGTGATCTCGAGCTCGATCTGGTCCCTGTCGAGGTGCTTGGTCATCCCGAAGTCGAGGAACGCGACCTTCCCGTCCTCCATCAGCAGGTAGTTGCCGGGATGGGCGTCGGCGTTGAAGTGCTGGAGGTGGTAGATCGAGCCGAAGCAGAAGCGAAACACGATCTCGCCGAAGCGGTCGCGCTCCGGCTGGGGCAGCCGCTTGACGTCCTCGAAGCCGAGCCCGTCCACCCATTCGGTCACCAGCACGCGCGTGGTCGACAAACGCGTGACCACGTCCGGCACGTAGATGAACGGGTGCCCGCGGTAACCGCGGGCGAAGGAGCGCTGGTTCTGCGCCTCGAGCTCGTAGTCGAGCTCCTCCATCACGCGCTCCTTCAGCTCCGCGGCGGCCGCCTTGGCGTCGAGGCCCGGCGCGAGCGCCTTTGCCATCCGGAAGATCATCCCGGCGTTCTGCATGTCGGCCGCGATCGCCTCGGCCACGCCGGGGTACTGGATCTTCACCGCCACGCGGCGCCCGTCCGGCAGCACCGCCCGGTGCACCTGGCCGATCGAGGCCGCCGCCGCGGCCTCGTGCTCGAAGTGCTCGAACAACTCCTCGCACGGCTCGGCCCACTCCTCGTCGAGCACCTTGCGCACCTTCTCCCACGGCATCGACGGTGCCTCGGTCCGCAGCGACGCCAGCTGCTCCTGATAGAGGTCGCGGTACTCCGGCGGGAGGAACTCGGTGTCGATGAACGAGGCGAGCTGGCCGATCTTCATGGCAGCGCCCTTCATGCGGCCGAGGGTCTCCACCATGCGCTGCGCGGCCTCCAGGTGGCGCCGTTCGAGCGCGTCTGCCGCCTCCTCTCTCGAGCGCGCGATGTTGGCCGCCCGCGTGCCGGCGTAGCGGGCACCCTGCGTGCCCACCACGGACCCCACCTGGGCCGTACGCCGGACGCGGCCGGTGGGGATCGCGCTGTCGTCCTTCGACGCCACCTCGTCCGAGGATAAGGACCGCCGCACGGCAGAGCCCACGCGGCGGCGGCTACACTGGCCGGTCGTATGGCAGACGGATCGCGACCCACGCTGACCGCCGAGGAGCGCCTCGAGCGCGGCACCCGGGCGACCAAGCGGCTGCGCCGCGAGGGCCTCGTCCCCGGCGTCGTCTACGGCGACGGCAGCGGCGACGCGGTCTCCTTCAAGGTCGACTCCCGCGTGCTCCGGCAGGTCCTGGTGGACGGCTCGGCCCTGATCGACCTCCAGGTCGGGGGCACGACCCGGCCGGTCATCGTCAAGGACCAGCAGATCCATCCGGTGCGCGACGAGGTCATGCACATCGATCTCCTCGAGGTGCGGCTGGACGAGAAGATCCAGACCGTCGTCGGCGTGCAGGTCGAGGGCGCCGAGGACGCGCCCGGCGTGAAGGAGGGCGGCGTGCTCGAGCACGTGACGCACCAGCTCAACATCGAGGCCCTCCCCACCTCGATCCCCGATGCCATCGTCGTGGACGTGAGCGGCATGCAGATCGCCGCCACCATGCACCTCTCCGAGATCGACCCGCCCGAGGGCGTGACGTTCCTCGACGACCCCGAGGAGACGATCATCGCCTCGGTGGTCGTGCCCACCGAGGTCGAGGAGCCGGAGGAGATCGAGGAGGAGACGGAGCTGGTCGGCGAGGAGGCGGAGGCCGAGGCTGCCGCCGAGGGCGCGACCCGCGAGGAGGCCGAGGCGACCGGGGAGGCCGCCGCCGAGGAGGCCGAGGGCTCCGAGTGAGCCTCTTTCGGCGCCGCGAGGGCGGCGGCCGAGCTGACTGGCTCGTGGTAGGGCTCGGGAATCCGGGCGACCGCTACAAGGGCAGCCGCCACAACGTGGGCTTCGAAGTGGCGGCGCTGGCCGCGGAGCGCTGGGGATTGCCGAAGGCGAAGAAGAAGTTCAACGCGCTGATCACCGAAGGCAGGGCGGGACCTGGCGGACCGCGGGTGGCCGTCCTCTTGCCGCAGACCTACATGAACGACTCGGGTAAGGCCGTCGGTCCTGCGCGAGGCGCGCTTGGTGTGGAGCTGGATCGAGTCGTCGCCCTCCACGACGAGATCGATCTTCCCTTCGGGAGGGTGCAAGCGAGGTTCCAGGGAGGGCTTGCCGGTCACAACGGCTTGAAGTCGCTGAAGCGGGGGCTTGGTAGCGATGAGTTTTGGAGAGTGCGGGTCGGCGTGGGGCGTCCCGACACGACCGACCCCGACATCGTCTCCGCCCACGTTCTCGGCCGCTTCAGCGAGCCGAAGGACGAGGTGCGGGTCCTCGTGGAGCGGGCGGCCGACGAGCTTGACCGGCTGGTTACGGCGCCCCTGCCTGAAGAGCGCTCGTAGGGCCGTCCACGGCCACGGTCGACTCCGTGGGGAAGCGCACCGGGTCGATCCGCAGCTCGCGCGGGTTCGAGCGGCTGCCTTGCCGGCCGTGGTAGACGAGCCACGAACCGCCCCGCGGGCCGGTGGCGAGCATGCCTCCGCCCGGGCTCAACACGCCGGCGGCCTCGGCGAGCACCGGATTTCCGGCGGACTTGACGAACGGACCGGTGGGCGAGCTCGACGTGGCATACCCCATCCCATACCTGCCCGTGTAGGCGCCGCCCGAGTAGAGCAGCACGTACGTCGATCCGCTCTTCACCGGCCACGGGTTCTCCACGACAGGGCCGAAGGAGCCGACCTCCCAGCCGGCGCTCTCTGCGTCGAACAACGGCAGCCGGGGCCCTGAGGCGGTGAGCAGGTCGTGGGCCAGCGGGATCACCGAGATCGTTCGATCCCACGGGCACACCGCGCCCGGGGCCGGCGCCTCGCAGCGACGGCCGGTCGACACGTAGAGGTAGGCCCGGCCGTCGCCGTCCACGAACGGCGCCGGGTCGATGTTGCTGTATCCGGCGTCGTCGCCGCAGCCGGGCGGGCGACCGCTCGCGTCCACGCCACCGCCGGTGAACGTCAGCGGGCCCAGTTCGCGGTAGGGCCCCTCGGGCCGTGGTGACACCGCGACCCCGATGCAGTTCGTGGGCGGCTCGAGCGTCCCGTGCAGCGAGAC
>DASZJZ010000281.1:0-9179 GCA_035947555.1 Thermoleophilaceae bacterium
ATGGAGCGCGCCTGCGGAGAGCCGCCGGCGCTGGTGCGGCTGGGCGGCACGCTGCCGCTGCTGTCGGTGCTGGCGGATCGCGGAATCCCTGCGATCGTAAGCGGATTCGCGCTCCCGGAGGACGCGTTCCACGCGCCGAACGAGAGCTACCGGCTGGAGAGCCTGCGCCTGGGGGAAGCGACGGCGCGCGAGCTGTATCGGACGCTGTCCGAGCTGCCGGCGGGCTGATGTCGGAGCGGCGCGCGGCCTGGGGCGGGCGCGCGGCGCGGTGCCGCGCGCGCTTGCCGGGCGGCTTAGCCGCGCGGCTTCCGGCGCAGCCGGTGGATCTGCGCTCGCGCGGCGCGCGGGCTCACGCTGCTTCGCACCTCCCACCGCTCGCCGGCGCGGTCGAGGAAGCGCTCCGCCGGCCGCCGGCTCGGGTCGGCGATCAGGACCTCGCCGGTGCGGTCCACGAGGCACGGCAGGAGGTCGAGCAACAGGTCCACGTTGCGCTGCTCGTAGAGCACGTCCGAGGCCAGCACGTACCGCCACGGCGCGCGCTCCACGATCGGCTCGGGCGCGCCCCACGCCACCACCGCCGTCTCCACCTCGGCGCGGTTGCGGCGGGCGTTCTCGGCCGTCGCCTTCACCGCCTCGGGTGACCAGTCGGTCGCCAGCACCCGCCCGCCGGCGAGCGCGGCGGCGATGCTCGGCAGCCCGAGCCCGCAGCCCAGCTCGAGCACGCTCGCGCCGCGCAGGGAGCGGCGCGCCACGTCGTGCGCGAGCGCCACGCCGCTCGACCACAGCTCGGCCCAGTAGGGCAGGAACTCCTCGTACTCGAACTGCTCCTCGGACAGGAGGGCGTCGGCGTCGCGCGGCCGTGTGAGCGCGACCTCGCCGACCGGAAGCGGGATCAGCTCCTCGACGGTATCGATCATGCGGTCCGGC
This sequence comes from Thermoleophilaceae bacterium, assembly GCA_035947555.1. Classification (GTDB taxonomy): domain Bacteria; phylum Actinomycetota; class Thermoleophilia; order Solirubrobacterales; family Thermoleophilaceae; genus JACVRW01. The sequence goes on from DASZJZ010000281.1 coordinate 928, forward strand.
CGGCCTCCTCGGATGCGGCCCGGGCCCCGTCGCCGTCCCGGCTCCGGCCGGCCTCCTCGGCCGCCCGCTCCGCGGCCTCCAGCTGCCGCTCGATCAGGTCCAGGCCCGAGCTCCAGAAGCCGGGGTCGGTCAGGTCCACGCCCACGATCCTGCCGAGCTCCTCGGGCGGCCGCGAGCCGCCCGCGCGCAGCAGCTCGAGGTAGGCGTCCACGAAGCCCGCGCCCTCCTCCTCGTAGCGGCGGTAGACCGACAGCGCCAGCAGGTTCCCGTACGCGTACGCGTACACGTAGCCCGGCACGTCGACGAAGTGCGGCACGTAGGACCACCACAGCCCGTAGTCGTCGTTCAGCTCGACCGCGTCGCCGAGCAGGTCCGCCTGCGTCCCGAGCCAGAGCTCCGCGAAGCGCTCGACCGGCAGCTCGCCGTCCTCGCGCCGGGCGGTGTGGATTCCGTGCTCGAAGCGGTTCATCGCCACCTGGCGGAACACCGCCGCGACGACGCCGTCCAGCGACCCCGCCAGCAGCGACAGCCGCTCGGCCGCATCCGGCGCCCGCTCGAGCAGCCGCTCCAGCACGATCGTCTCGCCGAAGATCGAGGCGGTCTCCGCCATCGTCAGCGGCGTGGTGAACTGGAAGATGCCCTGCGGGCGCGCCAGCGAGGCATGCACGCCGTGGCCGAGCTCGTGGGCGAGCACGAGCACGTCGTGCGGGCGCGACGTGTAGTTGAGCATCACATACGGATGCCGAGATGGCACCGTGTACGAGCAGAATGCCCCGCCGCGCTTGCCCGGCCGCGGCGGACCGTCGATGTAGCCGTTCTCGAAGAAGGCCCCGGCCGCGGCGCCCAGCTCGGGCGAGAAGCCGGTGTAGCAGTCGAGCACGATCTCGCGTGCCTCGTCGTAGGCGATGCGCTCGTCGGTGTCGCTCAGCGGCGCCATGCGATCCCAATGGGCAAGCCGGTCGAGGCCGAGCAGCCGCGCCTTCAGCCGGTACCAGCGCCGGGCCAGCTCGTAGCGGCCGGCCACAGCCTGGATCAGGGCCTCCACCGACTCGTCGCTGGCCTCGTTGGCGAGGTTGCGTGAGGCGAGCCAGTGCGGGTAGTCGCGCAGCCGGTCCTTGGTGGACTTGTCGGCCAGCAGCGTGTTGAGGACGTACGCCCGCGTGCGCAGGCCGGGCCGCAGCGCCTCGGTCACGGCGCCGGCGGCGGCCTCGCGCGTCGAGCGGTCCGGATGCTGCAGCCGGCTGAGGGCCTCCTCGAGGGAGGTGGGCTCGTCGGTGCCGGGGAGGGCCACGTCGAGCGCCGAGATCTGCTCGGTGAAGAGGCGGCGGAAGGCCGAGGAGCCGGTCACGTCCAGCTCCGTCACCACCCGCTCCTCGGGCTCGCTCAACTGGTGGGGGCGGTAGCGGCGGAGCGTGCGGAGGTAGTGAGAGCAGAAGGCGAGGGGGTCGGACTCGAGCAGGCGGTCGGCGTGCTCGTCCGGCAGCTGGTTCCACTCGAGCTCGAAGAAGAGCAGCTCTGTCTCGATCGCCGCGCTCATCTCGCGCGCCTTCTGCACGAGGGCGCCGCGGGCCGGGTCGGTTGTGTCGAGCGTGAAGTCGAGCATGGCGTAGGAGCCCGCGCGTCCAGCGAGGTCGTGGATCTCGGCCAGCTTGCGCATGGCTTCGGCGAGCGCGCCGGCGTCCAGCTCGCCGAGCTTTCCGCGATGGCGTTCGGCGAAGGCGGCGGCGCGCTCGCGGGCGTCGGCGAGGAGCTGCGCGACGCCGTCGGCGCCGCGCCCGTCTACCAGCGGTTCGAGGTCCCAGGCGGCGGATTCGAGGGCGGAATCGGTGGCGGTGCTCATTGCGTCGAGATTAGTGTGCGCCGTGGTGGAGGCCGCGACGCCGCTCGAGCACGCGCCGCCGGCGCTCGCCGGGGGCCGCCGGCTGCTGCTGAAGCGTGAGGACCGCCACGAGCTCGGGGCCTTCAAGTGGCGCGGGGCGCTGCCGACGCTGGCGGCCTACCGCGACCACGGCGCCGCGACGGTGGTGACCGCCTCGACGGGCAACCACGGCGCGGCGACCGCCTGGGCGGCGCAGCGGACCGGGCTGCGGGCGCTGGTGTTCGTGCCCGACAAGGCCAGCCGGCCCAAGCTGAGGCTTATCGAGGAACTCGGCGCCGAGGTGCGGCACGCCGGCGCCGACGTTGACGAGGCGAAGGACGCCGCCCGCGCCTACGCCCGGGAGAGCGGGCTGCCGTTCTTCGAGGACGGGGCCGAGGACATGCAGTTCGAGGGCTACACGGCGATCGGCCGGGAGATCGTCGAGCAGCTGGGGGAGCGGCCGGCGCTCACGGTCGTCCCCGTGGGGAACGGGGCGCTTCTAGTGGGGGTGGCACGCGGGCTCGCCGAGGGAGCCGGCTCGCCGCACGCGCACGGCGCCGTAGGCGTGGTCTCGAAGGCGGCGCCGGTCATGGCGCTCAGCGTCCGGGCCGGACGGCCGGTGGAGTGCGATCGGATGGGCACCTTCGCCGACGGCATGGCCGTACGGGTGGCGGTGCCGCTTGCGGTGAAGGAGCTGGTGCGGCTGGGCACGCCGTTGGTGGAGGTGTCGGAGCGGGCCATCGCGCGGGCGGTGGGCGCGTTCGCGGAGACGGGGCTGCGCGTGGAGGGCTCGGCGGCGGCCGCCCTCGCGGCGCTCGACGCTCTCGACGCTCCGGACGGCCCAGTCGTCTTGGTTGTGACGGGCCGGAACATCGACGAGCAGCTGCACCGCCGAGCGGTGGAGCGGCCGGAAACGTTCCCGGACTAGCTCTTCGCGCCCGCCTTCTGGCGCCGCCCGCCCTTTGCCTTGCCCTTCCCGTTCCCGCCACCCTTCCCCGACCCCATCCGCTCCAGGGTCGCCTGCAGCGCCTCCATCAGATCCGGCGCGGGCTTCGGTTCCTTGGGCTCCGTCGGCGCCTTGATCTTCTTGCCCTTCTTCTTCTCCTCCACCACGCGCTTCAGCCGCTCGCGGTAGCAGTCGGTGTAGCGCTCCGGGTCCCAGTCGGTACCGAGCGACTCGATCACCGCCACCGCCTGCTCGATCTTGTCCTTGGCCGGCTTGCGACCGCCGGGGGCGATGCCGTCGGTGGGGCGCACCTCGTCGTGGAAGCGCATCGTGGTGAGCGACAGCAGGCCGTCGCGCGGGCGAACCAGCACGAGGTACTCCTTGGTGCGCATCACGAAGCGCCCGAGCGCCGCCCGCTGGGTCGACTCCATCACCTCGACCAGCAGCCGGTAGGCGCGGCGGGTGCCCTGGCTGTCGCCGGCGGGCACGAGGAACCAGGTGTTGTCGAAGTAGATCGGGTCGACGTCCTCGAGATCGACGAACGCCTGCACGTCGATCGTGCGCGTCTTCTCGGGCTGCACCGAGGCGAGCTCCTCGTCCGTGAGCACGACCTGCTTGCCGTCGTCGAGCTCGAAGCCGCGCCCGATCTCCTCCCAGTCGACCTCCACCTCGTCCTGCGAGCAGTAGCGGCGCTGCTCGATCGGCGCGCCGTCCTTCTTGTGGAGCTGGCGGAAGTGCAGGTCGAGGTCGCGGGTGCCGCTGGTCAGCTGCACGGGCACGTTGACGAGCCCGAACGAGAGCGATCCGTTCCAGAGCGGGCGCGGCATCAGGACTTCCTGCCCTTCAGGCTCGCCTTCAGCGCCGCGGCGAGGTCGTCCGTCTCCTCGCGCTCCTCGAACTCGGGGCGCTCGATCTTCTTGCCCTTGGCCTTGCGGTCGATGAGATCGAGCACGGCCTCGCGGTAGGTGTCCTCGTAGTCGGTCGGATCGAAGTCCTCGTGGAGCGAGTCGACGAGCTGCTCGGCCATCTTGGCTTCCTGCTTGCTCGGGCCCTTGCGCGGGATCGTGACCTCGAGATCGCCCGCGTCGACGATCTCGTCGTGAAAGCGCAGCGTGTGGAGGGCGAGCACGCCGTCGAGCGGGCGCACGGCGGCGAGGTATTCGCGGTCGTGGAAGGTGAAGCGGCCGATCCCGACGCGGCCGGTCTCCTCGAGTGCGGCCTGGAAGACCTTGTACGCGTCGCCGTCGTCGCGGCAGCCGACGTAGTACGTCTTCTCCACGAAGATCGGGTCGATGTCGTCGCCGGGCACGAAGTCCTCGATCTCGATCACCTTGCCGCGTGCGCCCGCGGCCGCCTTGACCTCGTCCTTCTCGAGCACCACGTACTCGCCCTCGGAGACCTCGTAGCCCTTCACGACCTCCTTGTACGGGACCTCCTTGCCCTCCTCCGAGCAGAGGCGGCGGTGCTCGATGGGCGCTCCGTCGCTGAGGTGGACCTCGCGGAAGGAGACGGTCTTGGACTCGGTCGCCGAGTAGAGCTTGATCGGCACGTGGGCGAGGCCGAAGCTGATCGTGCCGTTCCAGATTGACTTGGGCATCAGTCGTAGATCGAGCGGCTCTCTCCCGCCATGGAGTTGGGCGGGTAGGGCTCGAGGTCGTTCATGTATCCGCGGGTACCCTCGACCCGGCGGGTCCATTCTCCGATGTTCGGGTATTCGCTCAGCTCGAACCCGGCTTCGTGTGCGACGTGCACGTAGGCGAAGAGGGAGATGTCCGCGATCGAGTAGCCGTCTCCGGCGAGCCAGTCCCTGTTCCCGAGCCTGTCGTCCAGGAGGCGCAGCGCGGCTTCGCCCACGCTCCTGCGCCACAGCGCTTCCCGGCCGTCGGCCCGGATGCGCTGGGTCACGAGGCGAAAGCGCAGGCCGGCGATGCCCTGGATGACCTCGGTTTGCTCGAAGAAGAGCCACTTGAGGACCTGGGCGCGGTCGTTCGGGTCCTCCGGGAGATACTCGGTGCCGTCGGCGAGGCGCACGAGGATGGCCCCGGACTCGGTCAGCGGCTCGGCGCCGTCCATTTCGAGGACGGGCGTCTGGCGCTGTGGATTGAGGCGGGCGTACTCGTCCGTCAAGGTGTCGCCGCCGAAGATGTCGACCGGCACGCGCTCGTAGTCGTGGCCGAGCTGGGCGAGGAGGAGCCGGACCTTGTAGCAGTTGGCGGAGGCGGCGTAGTCGTGCAGGCGGAGGCTCATGACGGCTTCAACGCGTAGCCCTCGCTGCCCATGAGATGCAGCGAGACATACGGCTCGTCCCCGACCACCCAGCTGTCGTGGCCCGGCGGTACGTAGAAGAACTCGCCCTCGCGCATGACCCGCTCCGTGCCGTCGGCCATCTTCACTGCCGCCTGGCCGCTGAGCACGAGGCCGACGTGCTCCACCTGGCAGAGGCTCTCGCCGGTCGCGGCGCCGACGTGCTCCGACCAGCGCCAGCCCGGCTCGTACGTGGCGCGCCCGAGCGTCATGGGGCCGACCTCGTAGAGCTCGAAGCGGCCCTTGTCGAAGGTGCGCGTCTCGGTGGGCTGGTCGAGGGGGAGGAGGGTGAGGTCCACTCTTGCTTCTAGCGGGGCCGGCTCTCGGGGTGGCGGGGCAGGCCGTCGTCGGGGATGGGCTCCCAGGGCGCCGCGTAGCCGACGTACTGGTGGTAGGAGGGGCGCACGCCGGGGTCGTCGTCGAAGGTGCCCATGCGGACGCCGATCTCGTCAGTGTTCTGGGGGTTGCGGCTGAAGAGAGCGGAGCCGCAGTGAGTGCAGAAGGCCTTCTCGAAGCCGTCGGGCGGGCGGTAAACGCCGATGAGCTCATTTCCCTCGACGATGGCGAACGAGCCGGGCCGAAGGCGGGCACTGACGGAGGCCGCCCCGCCCGTGCGACGCTGGCAGCGCGTGCAATGGCAGTAGCCCGCGTACTCCGGCGGCGCGCTCACCTCGTAGCGGACGCCGCCGCACATGCAGCCGCCGGTGAGGGGGAGGGTCACGGGGCGAGGGTACCGAGCGGTGGGTGGGCGGCCCCCCGGCGTGGGCTTTGCCCGCTGCCCGGCGGGGGCGAGGCGCCCGCCCCGCCGCCTTTCCAGCACATGGAAGCTCTGGACGAACTCGCGGGGGCGCTTCGCGCGCGCCTCGTCGAGCGCGCCCGCTGCGGAGAGGCGGACACCGCCGATCTCGACTCCGAGGTCCGCCGCCTGGTCGAGCACGAGGCCGCGCCGCTCCCCGAGGTCGAGCGCGAGGCGCTCTGCGAGCGGGTCGTGCTGCTCGCCACCGGACTGGGTCCGCTGGAGCCCCTGCTCGCCGATCCGGCGGTCGACGAGGTGATGGTCAACGGCCCGGAGTCGGTGTACGTGGAGCGCGCCGGCCGGGTCGAGCGCGTGGGCGTTGAGTTCGCCGGCGAGGAAGAGCTGATGCACGCGATCGAGCGTGTACTGGCCCCGCTCGGGCGGAGGGTGGACGAAGCTGCGCCGCTGTGCGACGCGCGGCTTCCCGACGGCTCGCGCGTGAACGTGGTGATCCCACCGCTCTCGCTGACCGGCCCGTGCCTGACGATCCGGCGCTTCCGCCGCGAGGGCTTCTCGCTGCGCGACCTGGTGGCCCGGGGCACGCTGCCCGCGGCTGTGGCCGAGCTGCTGGCGGTGTGCGTGGCGGCGCGAGCGTCGATCCTGGTGAGCGGCGGCACGGGGTCGGGAAAGACCACGACGCTCGGGGCGCTGTCCGGGGCGATCCCCGGCGAGGAGCGGATCGTGACGATCGAGGACGCCGCCGAGCTCCGGCTGCGCCAGCGGCACGTGATCCGGCTGGAGTCGCGGCCCGCGAACCTGGAGGGCCGCGGCGAGGTGACGATCCGGCAGCTCGTGAAGAACGCGCTGCGGATGCGGCCCGACCGGATCGTGGTGGGGGAGGTCCGCGGCGCGGAGGCGCTGGACATGCTGCAGGCGCTGAACACCGGCCACGACGGCTCGCTGACGACCGTGCACGCGAACTCGCCGCCGGACGCGCTGCGCCGGGTGGAGACGTTGGCGCTGATGGCAGGGGTGGGACTGCCGCATGCGGCGGTTCGTGAGCAGGTGGGGAGTGCGATCGACGTGGTGGTGCACCAGGCACGGCTGGGGGACGGGTCGCGGGTGGTGGATTCGGTCGTCGAGGTGGTGCGTACGAACGACGGCAGCGAGGTGAGAGGGCTCTATCGCCGCGGCGCTCCCCTTCGCGCGCCGGCCGATGGGCGCCTCGCGGACCGGATCGCCCTGTTGCGCCGCGAGGGCCCGCAATAACACCGCCCACCCCCACGCGATGTCGACGCCGATCCGTCTTCCGTCCGCATACCGGACAAAAGTCGGATCGCCTCCCGCCAGTGCGGGGGGTGGGTCAAGTATGGCCCGGCTAATCCGCGCATGCGGAGGCCTCCCCTTGATTGCCGCCGTTCGCTCCGGCCGAGACGACGCGCCCGCCGGAGCGGAGCGCCACCGGGAGGGCAGAGCGTGACCGCCGCCACAGGGCTTGCCGCCATCGCGGGCGCCGCGGGCGCCCTCGCCGTCTGGGATCTGCTCGCGCCCGGTGTGGTCTCGAAGGGTGCGGGCGCGGTTCGGGGCCTAGCCGGCCTTGTCGACGTGGTCGTCACGCTCGGCCGGGAGGGGCGCGATCCCGGGGTCGTCGAGCGGCGCCGGCTGCTGCTCGTGGGTGCCGTGGTCGGCCTTGGGGTCGGCACGCTGGTAGCCGGTCCGGTCGTCGGTCTTGCCGTGGCGGCCGGCGGCCCGTGGGCAGTCTCCAGGCTGCTGCGGGCACGGCGCGATCGCTACCGCCGGGCGGTCGACGCCGAGCTGCCCGCGTTGGCGCTAGCCCTGGCGGACGCCCTCGCGGGCGGCCACTCGCCCCGCGGCGCCCTGGGCGAGGCGACCCGTTCGCTCAGCGGCGCGGCCGGACACGAGCTCCGCCGCACGCAGGGCGAGCTGGCGGCCGGTGCGCCGACCGACGTCGCCCTCGAGGCCATGCAGGCGCGCGTCCGCTCGGCACGGCTCGACACGGTGGTGGCCGCCTGCCTGCTCCAGCGCCGCGCCGGCGGAGACCTGGCGCGCCTCCTGCGCCAGACCGCGAGGGCGATGGAGGAGGAGACCAGGCTCACCGGCGAGCTGAGGGCGGCCACCGCGCAGGCCCGCTTCACGGGAGTACTGGTCGTGATGCTGCCGCTGGGCGGCGCGTTGCTGGCAGAGCTGGCTAGTCCGGGCTGGTTCGCGGGGCTCTGGAGCTCGTTCTTGACCGGGTGGCTCGTGGGAATCGCAATCTTCCTGCAGCTGCTGGCGGCAGCGCTGATTCGAAGGCTGGGCAGGGTGCGCCGGTGACCGCGGCATCGGTGCTCACCCTGGTGGCAACCGTGCTGGCAGTCACCGGGCTGGTCGACGTGCTCACGAAGTCG
>DASZJZ010000282.1:0-8154 GCA_035947555.1 Thermoleophilaceae bacterium
GCCGAGCGGGCCGAGCGCCCGGCCCGCGCCCAGCGCGAGCGCCCGCCCTCGGCGGGCTGAGCTCCGCGGGGCCTGACGACACCGATCCGAGAGGAGACCGATGGACCGCACGCTGATCCTGGTCAAGCCGGACGCCTTCGAACGCCGCCTGACCGGCGAGATCATCGCCCGCTTCGAGCGCAAGGGCCTGGTGATCGTCGCGATGAAGCACATGACCGTCGAGCGCGACCTGGCCGAGCGGCACTACGCCGAGCATGCCGAGAAGCCGTTCTTCGGCGACCTGGTGGACTTCATCACGGGTGGGCCGCTGGTGGCCCTGGTGCTCGAGGGCTACGAGGCCGTCACCGCGGCGCGCCAGGTGATCGGCGCCACCAACCCGCTCCAGGCAGACGCGGGATCGATCCGCGGCGAGTTCGGCCTCGAGGTCCAGACGAACCTCGTGCACGGCTCCGACTCGGCGGAGTCCTCCGCTCGCGAGATCGGACTCTTCTTCCCCGAGCTTTGATACTGGCCTCGCAGTCGCCCCAGCGGAGGGCAATCCTCGAGCAGCTCGGCGTCGACTTCCGGGTGGAGGTCCCGGAGGTGGAGGAGCTGACGAAGGGAGATCCACGAAGCCTGGTGCGGGAGAACGCGCTGCGGAAGGCGCGCGCCGTCGCGGCCGGCGGCGATCGAGTCCTCGGCGCCGACACCGCCGTCGTCCTCGACGGCCGTGCCTTCGGCAAACCCCGCGACCGCGCCGAGGCCGAGACCTTCCTGCGGCGCCTCTCCGGGCGCACGCACGAGGTGATGAGCGGCATCGCGGTCCGCGAGCCAGGCGGCGCCGAGCGCAGCGACGTGGCCGTCACCAACGTCCGCTTCCGCCGGCTCGAGCGGCAAGACCTCGATTGGTACCTCGCCACCGGCGAGTGGAGCGACCGCGCCGGCGCCTACGCGATCCAGGGCCGCGGAGCCGCGCTGATAGAGGAGATCGAGGGCGATTACTGGAATGTCGTGGGCCTTCCGGTGGCCGCTCTGTTGCGCCTCGTTCCCGGCCTGCTGAGAGGCCGCTAGACTGCCCCTCCGGCCGGGCGCAGTGCACGGGCGCCCGACCAAGCGGGTGCCGGCATGCCGTGCTGCCGCACCGGCGCCTATCCTCACCATCCACAGCGCGAATGGGCTTCTTCTCGTACCTCACAGGCATGGGCGGCCGCGACATGGCCGTCGACCTGGGGACCGCCAACACGCTGGTCTACGTCCGCGGCCGCGGCATCGTGCTGTCCGAGCCGTCGGTGGTGGCGATCGACTCGCGCACCTCTGAGGTGCACGCCGTGGGGATCGAGGCGAAGCGGATGCTGGGCCGCACGCCCGGCACGATCCAGGCGATCCGGCCCCTGAAGGACGGCGTCATCGCCGACTTCGACGTCACCGAGCAGATGCTCCGCCACTTCATCCAGAAGGTGCACCAGAACCGCTGGGCGCATCCGCGCGTGGTGGTGTGCGTGCCGAGCGGGGTCACGGGGGTGGAGAAGCGCGCGGTGGAGGAGGCCTGCCTGAGCGCCGGCGCGCGCCAGGCCTACCTGATCGAGGAGCCGATGGCGGCCGCCATCGGGGCCGGGCTGCCGGTCGGCGAGCCCACCGGCAACATGGTGGTGGACGTGGGGGGAGGCACGAGCGAGGTGGCGGTGATCTCGCTCGGCGGAATCGTGGTGTCGCAGTCGATCCGGATCGGCGGCGACGAGCTCGACGAGGCGATCATCAACTACGTCAAGCGCGAGTACAAGCTGATGATCGGGCAGCAGACGGCGGAAGAGGTCAAGCTCGAGATCGGCTCGGCCTTCCCGCTCGACGAGGAGGTGCAGGCGGAGATTCGCGGGCGCGACCTCGTCTCCGGCCTGCCCAAGACGATCGTGCTCACGAGCGAAGAGGTCCGGATGGCGCTCGAGGAGCCGCTCCAGGCGATCATCGACGCGGTCAAGGAGACCTTGGATCGCACGCCGCCGGAGCTGGCCAGCGACATCATGGACCGCGGCATCATGCTCGCGGGCGGCGGCGCGCTGCTGCAGGGGCTCGACGAGCGCCTGCGCGACGAGACGCAGATGCCCGCACACCTGGCCGAGTCGCCGCTCACCTGCGTGGCGGTGGGCTCGGGCCGCAGCCTCGAGGAGTTCGAGGCGATTCACCGCGCCAACAAGAATTCCCGAACGAGCCGGCGGCGCTGACGGGCGCCGGGCCGGCGGTCGAGGCCTAGCGATGTACGACAGGAAGGCGATCCGCAGGCGGCGGGCGGTGCTCGCCATCTTCGTGGCCCTGTCGATCGCCATCCTCACCGCCTACTTCGGCGAGTCGGGCGGCGGCGCGTTCCACACGCTGCAGCGCGGCGCCCAGGAGGCCTTCGCGCCGATCGAGACCGGCGCCAGCCGCGCCCTCAAGCCGGTGCGCGACCTGTTCGGTTGGGCCGGCGACACGATCGACGCCAAGGACCAGAACGAGCAGCTGAAGAAGGAGGTCGAGCAGCTCCGCGCCGAGCTCGCCAAGGCGCAGACCGCCGTGCGCGACTCGGGCCAGCTGAAGGCGATCGCCGAGCTGCACGCCGAGAACTACTTCCCGCAGGCCACGCGCCCGGTGACCGCCCGCGTGATCGCCAAGTCGCCGACCGTATGGCACTCGAGCGTGACGATCGACAAGGGCACCGGCGACGGCGTGCGTGTGGACCAGCCGGTTATCGCGGCGGGCGGCCTGGTCGGGAAGGTGATGAGCGCCACCGGCGGCACGTCGCAGGTGCGCCTGATCACCGACGGCCAGAGTGGTGTGTCGGCGCAGGTGTTCCCGGCGGGGGTGACGGGCGTCGTCCGCCCCGAGGTGGGCAACCCCGACGACCTCCTGCTCGAGAACGTCGAGAGTGGCCGCCGCGTGACCGAGGGCACGCTGGTGATCACCTCCGGCTTCACGTCCTCGCGGCTCGAGTCGCTGTTCCAGCGCGGCATCCCGATCGGCCGCGTGACCAAGGTGGACTTCGACGAGCTCGAGACGTATCAGCGCGTGCACGTGAAGCCCTTCGCCGACCTCCGCCAGCTCGACATCGTCCAGGTGCTCACCAAGAAGGGCGTGGCCACCGAGGCCGCCTCGCTGGCCGGGGGCGGCGGGTGATCCTCTCCCCAGGGGCGTTCGTGCGGGTCGGCGTGCTGCTGTTGCTCGCAGTCGTCGTGCAGCTGTCCGCGCTCAGCCTGATCGACATCGCCGGAGGGCACGCCGACCTCGTGGTGCTCGCGGTAGCCGCCGTGGCCTACTACGCCGGGAGCATCCCCGGGTCCGCCACCGGCTTCGCCGCCGGTTTCCTGCTCGACCTCCTGACGGGCGCCACGATGGGCGCGTCCTCGCTGGTCCTCACAGCCGTGGGCTATGGGGTCGGGCGCTACCGCGAGGTGCGCGACCCGAGCCACGGCCTGCTGCCGATCGCGGTCGGCGCGGCCGCCACGGCGGCGTGGGTCACGGCGTTCGCGGCCGTGTCGCTGATGCTCGACATCGGCGCACGGGTCAGCCCGCTCGTGCTGCGCGACATGGTCGTGACGGTGCTGGTGAACGCGCTGCTCGCCTTCCCGATCTTCACCGGCATCCGCAAGCTGCTGCGCCCGTCGCTCGCGCGCGACCCGCTCGAGGTGCGCCGCCGCCGCCAGCCTCCGCGCGAGGCGGGCCCGCTCGGCCTGCGGGGCATGGAGGTCTAGCCGGGCATGTACCTCGACAACGAGCGCCGTCCGACGCTCACCCCGAAGCTCGCCTTCCGAGTTGCGATCATCGGCGGGATCGCGCTGGCCGCCTTCGCGATCATCTTCTTCCGGCTCTGGTACCTGCAGGTGCTGTCTGGCGACAAGTACGTCGCCGAGGCGCAGAACAACCAGCTGCGCGAGATCAAGGTGCAGGCCCCGCGCGGCGAGATCGTGGATCGCCACGGTCGCGTGCTGGTGCGCAACCGGGTGGGCTACGCCGTGAGGGTCACACCCGACCGCCTCCCCGAGGACGAGGGCGAGCGCCGCGGCCTCTACCGGCGCCTCGCCAAGCTGCTCCGGATGCGCCCGCGGGTGGTGCGCCGGCGCGTGGAGGAGCAGCTCGACGAGCTGCCGTTCTCGATGGCCACCGTGAAACAGGACGTGCAGCGCGAGACCTTCATGTACATCGGGGAGCGCCGCGAGGACTTCCCCGGCGTGGAGATCGAGCCGGTCTTCCTGCGCGAGTACCCGCACCGCGAGATCGGTGCGCACCTCTTCGGCCACCTCGGCGAGGCGAGCAAGGAGGACCTCGACGACCCGCAGTTCGAGGGCGTCGAGATGGGCGACCGCCTCGGCAAGGCGGGCATCGAGCAGGAGTACGACAGCGTGCTGCGCGGCCGCAACGGAGCCAGCCGGGTCAAGGTGGACGCGCTGGGCAACCTCAAGGGCCGCCTCGAGACGGAGGAGACGGTGCAGGGCAGGCAGCTCCGCCTAGCGCTCGACCTGGACGTGCAGCGCACCGGCCAGGCCGCCCTGGCGGGCGGCACGGGCCTCGGTGCGTTCGCCGTGATGGACATCCACAACGGCGAGGTGCTGGGCCTCGGCTCACATCCCTCGTTCGACCCCAACCTGTTCGCCGAGGTGGTCCGCGAGTCCGACTACAAGGCACTCACCGCCGAGGACAACGGCGCGCCGCTCACCAACCGGGCCGTGGCCGGCGGCTACCCCACGGGCTCCACCTTCAAGCTCGTTACCGCCGTGGCCGCGCTGCAGAGCAATCTGATCACGCCGGACACCGTGCTCCACGACCCGGGCTCGCTGACCGTCGGCAACCAGGTCTTCAACAACGCAGGCAACGTCGCCCACGGATCGATCGCGCTCCGCACGGCGCTGACGGTGTCGAGCGACGTGTTCTTCTACCAGCTCGGGCGCGACATGGACAGCCGCGGCGACGGCAACGCGCTGCAGCGCTGGGCGCGCAAGCTCGGTCTCGGGCGGCTCACCGGCATCGACCTCCCCGAGGAGGCGCCGGGGTTCGTGCCCACGCGGCAGTGGCGCAACCGCCAGTGGCGCAAGTTCGAGCGCTGTCGCGAGCGTCGTAAGCCGACTCCCACGGAGATCTCCCTCGGCGTGTGCGGCTGGCAGGACCGGCCCTGGTCGGTGGGCGACAACGTGAACCTGTCCGTGGGCCAGGGCGACCTCGCCGCCAACCCGCTGCAGATGGCCGTGGCCTACGCGGCGATCGCCAACGGCGGCAAGATCCTGCGGCCCCGGCTCGGCCTGCGGATCGAGAACTCGGCCGGACAGGCGGAGCAGAACGTGAAGGCGCCCGTCGCACGCAAGCTCGACATCCCCGCCGAGTACCGGCAGGCGATCCTCGACGGCCTGCGCGGCGCCGCGAGCGCCCCGGGCGGCACTTCAACCGCCGTCTTCGAGGGCTTCCCGGTCGAGATCGCGGGCAAGACCGGCACGGCGGAGAAGGGGCTGGGGCGTGCCGACCAGTCCTGGTACGTCGCGCTGGCCCCGTGGCCCGACCCGAAGTACGTCGTGGCCGTGACCGACGAGGCCGGCGGCTTCGGCGCCGACACCGCGGCGCCGATGGCGCGGCTGATCCTCGCCGAGCTCTTCAACGTGAACGAGAAGCAGCTGGTGGCCGGCGGCGGCTCGGCGGACTGATGGGCGGGATCCGGTGAGCGCCATCCCGGTCCAGGAGTTCCGCGAGGAGGACGTGCCGCGCGTCCTGCTGCGGCTCGACCCGCTCCTGCTGCTGGCCACATTCGGGCTCGTGGCGGCGAGCGTCTACACCGTGGGCGTCGGCACCGCGAACGACATCCCCGACCAGCCCAACTACTACCTGTATCGGCAGCTCACCTACGCCGGCGTGGGCGTCGTGCTGATGCTGCTGCTGTCGCGCTTCGACTACTCCCGCTTGCGGGACTGGAAGTTCGGCATCTACGGGCTGATGCTCGTGACGATCCTTCTCGTCTACGCGCTGGGGTTCTCCGCGCGCGGGTCGAAGCGGGCGATCGAGTTCCCGTTCTTCAACTTCCAGGCCTCGGAGCTCGGGAAGCTGCTGCTGGTGCTTGCGCTGTCGGCGTTCACGGTCGACCGCATGCGGCGCCTGGGGGAGCGCGAGACGACCAGCCGGATCGTGCTGCTGGCCCTCGTGCCCGCCATGCTCGTGATCGCCCAGCCGGACCTGGGCTCGGGGCTCGTCTACCTGGCCATCGTGCTCGCCGTGCTGTTCGTCGCCGGCACCCCGTGGACGCATTTCGCCGCCCTGGGGGCGCTCGGAGCGGTCGCGATCGCGGCCGTGCTGATCGCGGCGCCGGCGGTCGGGGTGGACGTGCTGAAGCCGTACCAGCAGGACCGCCTGACGGCTTTTCTCAACCCTTCGGACGATCCTGCCGAAGAGGGTTATCAGATCAGACAGTCGCTGACCGCGATCGGCGCGGGCGGCAAGACCGGTCGCGAGGAGGCCACCCAGACCGAGCTCGACTTCCTGCCGGAGCACCACACGGACTTCATCTTCTCCGTGGTGGGAGAGGAGTTCGGCTTCGTGGGCGCCGCGCTCGTTCTATCCCTGTTCGCGCTCATGATCTGGAGGGCGCTGAGGATTTTGACGATGTCCAAGAACTTCTACGGGGCGCTTGTCGCCGGCGGGATAACCGCCATGTTGATGTTCCAGGTCTTCGTCAACGTGGGGATGACTATCGGGATCATGCCGATCACCGGGATCCCGCTCCCACTAATGTCATATGGAGGGTCGTCGGTGCTCACCACGCTGATGGCCATAGGCCTACTGCAGTCGATCTACGCGCAGGCGCGCGAAACGGCTGCCGCGAAGGGCCTGTAGAAGCTATGAGAGGACTTCCTGTTGAGAAAGCAGTTGCTCGTCACGGTCGACCGTGGCGAAACGAGGGTCGCGATCCTCGAGTCGGAGGGTTCCACCTCCGGCGGTAGGGGTCGCGCCAAGCAAAAGCAGAGCGACGACTGGCGCGTCGCGGAGCTCTACATCGAGCGCCGCGGATCGCGGTCCATCGTCGGAAACGTCTACAAGGGCAAGGTCGACAACGTCCTGCCCGGGCTCGAGGCGGCGTTCGTCGACATCGGGCTGGAGAAGAACGGCTTCCTGCACGCCGACGACGTGGTGTTCCCCGGCGTCGAGGTGGCCCGCCGCGGCCGCGGCGGGCGCGGGGGCAAGGGCAAGCGGATCACCGAGCTGCTGAAGCCGGGCCAGGAGATCCTGGTCCAGGCGATCAAGGACCCGCTGAAGACGAAGGGCCCACGCCTTTCGATGCAGCTGTCGATCGCCGGGCGCTACCTCGTGTACGTGCCGCAGGGCGAGGGCGTCGGCGTGTCGCGCCGGCTCGAGGACAAGGAGCGCGACCGTCTGCGCCGTGCCGCCGGCAAGGCGGAGCTGGGCGACGGCGGCGTGATCGTCCGCACCGCGGCCCAGGGCGCCAAGCGCGAGGACTTCGAGCGCGAGATCAAGTACCTGCACAAGCTGCACGACGTCCTGCAGCAGCGGGGCAGGGAGACACCGGCGCCGGCGATGGTGTTCCAGGAGGCCGACCTGTCGGTCCGGGTCGCGCGTGACATCTTCTCGGGCGAGTTCGAGAAGGCGATCGTGGACGACCAGAAGCAGCACCACCGGCTCGAGTCGTTCTTCAACCGCACCGCGCCGGAGCTGCTCGAGCGCCTCGTCTACTACCAGGAGAAGGAGCCCCTCTTCGAGCGCTACGCCGTGGATGACGCTATCCAGTCCGTGCTCAGGCGCCGGGTGGACCTGCCGAGCGGCGGCTACCTGATGATCGACTACGCCGAGGCGATGACGGTGATCGACGTCAACTCGGGCTCGTTCACCGGGCGCGGCAAGGGCGCCAAGCTCGAGGACACGATCACGCGGACCAACCTCGAGGCCGCCGAGGAAGTGGTGCGCCAGCTGCGGCTGCGCGACATCGGCGGGATCATCGTCATCGACTTCATCGACATGTCCCGCGCGCGCAACCGCGACGCCGTGCTGAAGGTGCTGCGCAAGGCGCTCGATGAGGACCGCACCAAGACCTACGTGGTCGAGATCTCGCCGCTCGGGCTGGTCGAGATGACGCGCCAGAACGTCACGGACGGCGTGCGCGAGATCCTCACCAAGGCCTGCCCCACCTGCGAGGGCGAGGGCGTGGTGCTCTCC
>DASZJZ010000283.1:0-21829 GCA_035947555.1 Thermoleophilaceae bacterium
GCGCCGGGGTCGATGAGCTCGCGCAGCTCCTCCTGACCCAGCAGCTCGCGCAGCAGCTCGCGGTCCAGGGACAGCGCCGCGGCGCGCCGCTCGGCGTTGGGCGTGTCGCCCTCGTACATGTAGGTGGCGACGTAGTCGAACAGCAGCGACGAGGCGAACGGCGAGGCCCGCTGGGTCTCCACCTCCACCAGCGACAGCTCGCGCGTGTGGAGGCCGCGCAGGAGCGCCTCGAGCCCGGGCAGGTCGAACACGTCGCGCAGGCACTCGCGGTAGGTCTCGAGGACAATGGGGAACTGGCCGTAGCGCTTGGCCACCTCGAGGAGCGACTGGGCCTTGAGGCGCTGCTGCCAGAGCGGCGTGCGCTTGCCGGGGCGGGCGCGCGGCAGCAGCAGGGCCCGGGCTGCGTTCTCGCGGAAGCGTGCGCCGAACAGCGCAGAGCTCGACAGCTCGCGCACCACCAGCTCCTCGAGCTCGTCGGGCTGCACGAGCACGAGCTCGGAGCTGGGTGGCTCGTCGGCGTCGGGGAGGTGGACGATGATGCCGTCGTCCGACCAGATGGCATCGGACTCGAGGCCGAACTCATTGCGGATCCGTGCGGAGAGAGCCAGCGCCCACGCCGCGTGCACGCGGCCGCCGTACGGGCTCAGGACGCACAGGCGCCAGTCGCCGATCTCGTCGCGGAAGCGCTCGATCACGATGGTTCGGTCGCTCGGCACGACGCGCGTGGCGTCGCGCTGCTCGCGCAGGAAGGCGGAGAGGTTCTTCGCCGCCCGCTCGTCGAGGTCGTAGTCGGCGGCCAGCTCGCCCGGATCGCGCTCGACCGACTCGCGGGCGAAGGCGCCGATCGCCTCGCCGAGCTCCTTCGGGCGGCCCACGCCGTCGCCGCGCCAGAACGGCACGGCGCCGGGCGTGCCGGGCGCGGGGGTGACGATCACCCGGTCGCGGGTGATCTCCTCGATCCGCCAGGTCGAGGCGCCCAGCAGGAAGGTCTGGCCGGGGCGGGCCTCGTAGACCATCTCTTCGTCGAGCTCGCCGACGCGGCGGCCGTCGGGCAGGTGAACGCCGTAGAGGCCGCGGTCGGGGATCGTGCCCGCGTTGGTCACGGCGAGCTGGAGCGCTCCCTTGCGCGCCCTGATCGTGTCGGCGACCCGGTCCCAGACGATGCGCGGGCGCAGCTCGGCGAACTCCTCGGACGGGTAGCGCCCGTCGAGCATGTCGAGCACCGAGTCGAGGAGCTCGCGGCTCAGCTCGGCGAAGGGGTGGGCCCGGCGGATCATGTCGTGCAGCTCGGGGACCTTCCACTCGTCCCCGGTGGCGGTGACGGCCACGATCTGCTGGGCGAGCACGTCGAGCGGGTTGCGCGGCACGACGGTGGGCTCGATGTCGCCGTCCCGCATGCGTTTGGCGACGACGGCGCACTCCAGGAGGTCGGCACGGAACTTGGGGAAGATGCGCCCGCGCGACACCTCGCCCACGCCGTGACCGGCGCGACCGATCCGCTGCAGGCCGGCGGTGACCGACTTGGGCGACTCGACCTGGACGACGAGGTCCACGGCGCCCATGTCGATGCCGAGCTCGAGCGAGCTGGTGGCGACGAGGCAGGGCAGCTGACCAGACTTGAGCAGATCCTCGACGACGAGCCGCTCCTCGCGGGCAAGCGATCCGTGGTGGGCGCGGGCGATGTAGGCAGGCGGTGGGCCGTCGCCGGTGGCGGCTGCGCCCGCCTGGGCTGCGCCAGCGCCGCCGCGCGGGGCGGATGCGTCCGCAGGGGCCGCGCGCTCGTCTCGCTCCGCCTCGTGCTGCTCCGCGGCCAGCTCGTTCAGCCGCACCGCTAGCCGCTCCGCCCCGCGGCGGCTGTTAACGAACACGATCGTCGAGCGGTGCTGCCGGATCAGCTGGAGCAGCTCGGGGTAGATCGCCGGCCAGATCGAGCGGGAGGTCGCCGGGCGCTCGCCGAGGCCGGTGCCGGCGAGGTCGCCGCCGCCGGCCGCTGTGCCGTACCCGTCCACGCCCGGCGCGCCGATGTCGTGCGCGTCCGGCTCGGACATGCTCTCCACGGGCACGCGGATCTTGAGGTCGAGCGGCTTGCGCACCCCGGCGTCGACGATTCGGCACCGGCGCCCGGAACCGACCAGGAACCGGCCCACCTCCTCGAGCGGCCGCTGCGTGGCCGACAGCCCGATGCGCTGCAGCGGCCGCCCCGCCACGTCCTCGAGCCGCTCGAGCGTGAGCGCGAGGTGAGCGCCCCGCTTGGTGCGGGCCACGGCGTGGATCTCGTCGACGATCACGGTGTCCGTGTCCGTCATGAACTCGCGCGCCCGCGAGGTGAGCATGAGGTAGAGCGACTCCGGCGTGGTGATCAGCACGTCCGGCGGCCGGCGCAGCATGGCCGCGCGCTCCTTCTGCGGCGTGTCCCCGGTGCGGATCGCGACGTCGATGTCGCCGCCGATCCCCTTCAGCGGCGCCCGGAGGTTCTTCTCGACGTCATACGAGAGCGCCTTCAGCGGCGAGACGTAGACCAGCCGCCCCTTGCCCGGCTCGGCCACGAGGCGGTCGAGCGCCCAGAGGAAGGCCGCGAGCGTCTTTCCGGAGCCGGTGGGAGCCGACACGAGGACGTTCTCGCCGCTGGCGATCGCGGGCCAGGCCTCGTTCTGGGCAGGCGTGGGTCGCTCGAACGAGCGCGTGAACCAGTCACGTACCTGCGGGGTGAAGGATGCGAGTGGGTCGGTTGACACCGACCCTCGAGCGTACCGCGTTGACCCCTCGGCTATCGCGGAACGTACTGCTCGGCGACGATTCGGTGCAGATGCAGGCCGGCAAGATAGCCGGCCACGCCGAGTGCTCCGAGTGCCGCGGCCTCGGGACCCCCGAGCAGCGCCCCGGCGGGGATCGCCGCGGCGACCGCCAGCGCGGGCTGCCAGCGTCCGAGAAGGAGGCCGGCGAAGGACCCGAGCAGGAGGACCAGCAGTGCGATCACCGCCATGGCTAGAGCCCCTCCGGGTGCCGGATCGTGTAGCCCCGCGGCGAGCGCATCTCGTCGCTCCAGCGGTTCCCGGTCTGCCTGCGGGCGCTGGTGTCGAAGCGCAATCCGGCCACGACCATGTAGGCGTGACCCCCGTGCGCGTAGATCGTGACCCATTCTCCGCGTCCCGCCGCGCCCCAGCTCATGAAGCCGCTCGAGTCGAGCGCGGTGTCGAGCAGCCCGGCCCCGTGCAGTGCGTAGGAGATGGAGCCCGAGCAGTCGTAGCCGCTGTCGTTCCACCTGCCGTGGCCGCCGCCGTACTTGTACGGCTCGGTCGCGATCTCGTTCGCGGCGGCGATGATCGCCTGCACCTCCGCAGGCGCGGAGGCGGGCGCCACCGCGAGGCCGTTCTCGTCGATGTAGGCCTCCTCGCCGGCCGGCGCGGGGGCGGCCTCGACCTCCTCCTCGGACGCATCCGCCGCCCGGGCGCGCACCAGGCGCTGCTCGAAGCGGGTGGCGGCGCCGTTCGGGCGCCTGTCCTCGTCGAGCTCGAAGCTCTTGACGCTGCGGGCGGTGGCCGGGCCGAAGATGCCGTCGGCCGACGTGTCGTACCCGACCCGGTCGAGGTAGCGCTGGAGGCGCTTCACGTCGCTCCCGGTCGACCCCTGCCGCAGCGTGCGCGATCCATAGGCGGCCGCCGCGGCATCGGCGGCCGGGATCAAGGCAAGGGCGGCTACGGCAACCCCCATCCGCAGCGATCCATGCATGCGTAGGTGCTCCAATCTCTTCTCGAACGCCTACGGGGTTAGCTGACGGGCTCGCGCCAGAAGAGCGGCGCTACGCGGCCGAGGCCGCGATTCGCCCCATATCCGCCGCACGCACGAAGCTGCGCACGGCGATTGGGTCCCCCGCTCCCCGGCCACGGCGCGGCCGGGGACTCGGCTATGGCTCCGTACGGGCGGGCACTATACAACTCGCCCGGGCGAACACGGCGTCAAGCATCGGCTCGGTGAGCTTGCCCGTGAACGTGTTCTGCTGGCTCGGGTGGTAGGTGCCCAGGAGGACGGGGCCGTCCTCCACCTCGTACTCCACGCCGTGGCCGAAGCGCGGCTTCGGACGCAGGCCCAGCAGCCGGCAGGCCGCGTCCCAGGCATATGCGCCGAGGCAGACGATCACCGCCGGCCGGATGAGCTCGAGCTCCTCGGCCGCGTAGGGGAGGCAGTTGTCGCGCTCCGACGGCAGCGGCTTGTTCGCCGGCGGAGCGCAGCGCACGGCCGCGGCGATCCAGGCGCCCTCGAGTCGCAGGCCGTCGTCCGCGTGGATCGAGGTCGGCTGGTTGGCGAAGCCGGTGCGATGGAGAGAGGCGAACAGCCAGTCGCCGGAGCGGTCGCCGGTGAAGATCCGTCCGGTGCGGTTGCCGCCGTGGGCGGCGGGGGCGAGGCCGAGCACGAAGACGCCCGCGTCGGGGTCACCGAAGCCCGGCACCGGCCGCCCCCAATAGTTCTCGTCGCGGAAGGCCGCCCGCTTCTCGCGCGCCACCCGCTCGCGCCACTCGACCAGACGGGGGCACCGCCGGCAGCGCGTAACCCGCCGCTCTAGTCCTTCAAGCGCTTGCCGGTCGTGAACAGCCACTGCGACCACGCGTACACGGGCAGAGCCAGCGCCGCCGTCACGCCGAGCGAGAGCCAGACCGACACGTCGCTCTCCCCGAGGAAGCCGAACCGTACCGCGTTGACGAGGTAGAACACCGGGTTGAAGTGCGACAGCTCCTCCCACGGGGAGGGCAGCACCTCGACCGAGTAGAAGACGCCGCCCACGAACGCCAGCGGCAGGATCACGATGTTGGCGATGAAGGTGGTGTGATCCCACACCTCGGCGTAGATCCCCGCCACCACGCCGAGAGCGCTGAACAGCACCAGCCCGAGCGACACGGCCGCCACCAGCGCGAAGGGCCGCTCGATCGGCACGTCCACCAGCAGCACCGAGAGCACCAGCAGCGAGACCCCGATCGCGAGCGCCCGGAAGATGCCGCCGACCGTGTAGCCCAGCGTGATCTGCCAGGGCCGCATCGGCGCGGACAGCACGTCGTGGATGTAGCGGTCGAAGCGGGCCTGGAAGATCGACGACGCGTTGTTCGCGTAGGCCGCCTGCACCATCCCCATCGTGATCAGCCCGGGCACGATGAAGATCTCGTAGTCCACGTCGCTCACTCCCTGGATCCGACCGCCGAGCGACAGCCCGAACACGAGGATGAAGAGGATCGACGAGATCACGGGCGCAAGCACCGTCTGCGTCCAGAGCTTGGAGACGCGCAGGGTCTCGCGCTTGCAGAGCCAGACCAGCCCGCTCACGACGCCATTGCCTTCACGTACACGTCTTGGAGCCGGTCGACGGCGAAGTGGTCACGCAGTCCGTCGGCCGTGTCGCGAGCGATCAGGCGACCGCCGCGGATGAGCGCGATCTCGTCACAGAGCTCCTCGGCCTCCTCGAGGTAGTGCGTCGTGAGCAGGATCGTCGTGCCCTCGGCGTGGAGCCGCCGGATGTAGCGCCACAGCTCGGTCCGCAGCTCGAAGTCCACTCCGGCGGTGGGCTCGTCGAGGATGACCAGGCGGGGACGGTGCATCAGCGCACGCGCCAGCAGGAGGCGGCGGCGCTGGCCGCCGGAGAGCTTCGGCGCGCGAACGTCGCGCTTCGACTGCAGGCCGAAGGCCTCGATCATCTCGTCGGCGCGCGCCTCCAGGTCGTCCATCCCGAAGTAGCCGCCGTGGTAGATCAGCGTCTCGCGCGCCGTGAGGAAGCGGTCGAGGTTGATGTCCTGCTCGGCCAGCCCGATCGAGCGGCGCGCCTCCATCGAGTCGTGGGGATGGCCGAAGACGGAGATCTCGCCGTCGCTGATCCGCAGGAGGTTGCAGACGGCACTGATCAGCGTCGTCTTGCCCGCGCCGTTGGGGCCGAGCAGGCCGAAGAACGCGCCGGCGGGGATCTCCAGATCGAAGCCTTCGAGGGCGACCGTGCCGTCGTCGTACTGCTTGCTGAGGTTCTCGAGGAGAAGGGCCGGGTGCTCTCTGAACACCGCTACGAGGCTAGCGGTCTGCCGTAATGCCTCTCGTAGTAGTCGCGGTACTCGCCAGAGCGGATCGGGCCCCACCAGGACTCGTTCTCTCGGTACCACTCGACGGTGCGTCGCAGCCCCTCCTCGAACCGCACCTCCGCCTCCCAGCCGATCTCGTCGCGCAGCTTGGCGCTCGACAGGGAGTAACGGCGATCGTGGCCGGGACGGTCGGTCACGTGCTCCACCAGCGACTCGTCCGCGCCGGTCAGCTCGAGGATGCGGCGCACGACGTCGATGTTCTCGCACTCGTCCGGCCCGCCGACGTTGTAGGCCTCCCCGGCCCGCCCGTGCTCGAGCACCGCCAGGATGCCGCGGCAGAAGTCCTCCACGTAGAGCCAGTTGCGCACTTGGCGCCCGTCGCCGTAGACCGGCAGCGGATCGCCGTGCAGGGCGTTCAGGATCATCAGAGGGATCAGCTTCTCGGGGTACTGACGCGGGCCGTAGTTGTTCGAGCCGCGGCAGATCACGGCCTCGATCCCGTAGGTGTGGGCGTGGGCGGACACGAGCAGGTCGCCGCCCGCCTTGGTGGCCGAGTAGGGGGAGGAGGGGTCGAGCGGCGAGCTCTCGGTGAAGGAGCCGTCCTCGATCGAGCCGTACACCTCGTCGGTGGAGACCTGGAGGAAGCGCGCCACGCCGCGCTCCCGCACGGCGTCGAGCAGCACGCCGGTCCCGATCACGTGGGTGCGGGCGAACGCGTTCTGGTCGGCGATCGAGCGGTCCACGTGCGACTCGGCCGCGAAGTTCACGATCGCGTCCATGCCCTCGGCCAGCTCGAGCACGACGTCGCGGTCCTCGATCGCCCCGACGACCAGCTCCACGTCCTCGGGCAGGTTCTCCCGCCGGCCGGCGTAGGTGAGCTTGTCGAGCACCACGAGGTCGTGCCACGGGTGGAGCAGGTGGACGAAGGTGGAGCCGATGAAGCCGGCGGCGCCGGTTACGAGCAGCTTCACACCCGCACTCCGAGGTAGGCCTCGAGCCCCTCCCGCCAGTGCGGCAGGCGGTGCCCGCGCTCGCTCTCCAGCACGGAGAAGGCGGGCCGGGGCGCCGGGCGTGGGAACTCCTCCGTCGTGCAGGGGGTCACGCGGGTGTCAACGCCCGACCTGGCGAAGATCTCCCGCGCGAACTCGTACCACGAGCACGAGCCCGAAGCCGCCATGTGGTGCAGTCCGTAGTCCTCCGTCCCGGCGAGCCGCACCAGCGCCTCGGCGAGATGGCCGGTGAAGGTGGGACAGCCCACCTGGTCGTCCACCACCCGCACGTCGGGGCCGAGCCCGAGCATCGTCTCGACGAAGTTGCGCCCGCCCGGCCCGAACACCCACGAGGAGCGCACCACGAAGTGGCGGGGATTGGCCTCGGCGGTGGCGCGCTCGCCGGCCAGCTTGGAGCGCCCGTAGGCCGACAGCGGCGCCACCGGGTCGCTCTCCACGTACGGCTGGCGCTTGCGACCGTCGAACACGTAGTCACTCGACACGTACACGACCGTGCCCGCGGCCTCGGCCACGTTGCGAGCGCCGTCGCCGTTCACCCGCGTGGCCTCCTCCTCGTGCTCCTCCGCGCCGTCCACGTCGGTCCAGGCGGCGCAGTTGAACACGAGGTCGTCGGGGCCGATCGCGGTCTGGACAGCGGCGCGGTCGGTCACGTCGAGCTCGGCACGCGGCAGCGCGACGCCGCCCGACAGGCGCGCCACGTCCTGGCCGAGCATGCCGCCCGCCCCGGTGACGACGGTTCTCACGGGGCAGAGGATGTCAGGGCGCGATTCCCGTAGCGGTCACGGGCGCTCACCAGCGTGGCGCCGCCGGGCACCGGGAAGACGGTGCCGCGCCGGCGGCGCAGCGTGACCGTGCGGTTGCCCTCGCGGTAGCGCACGACGCCGCCGCTGGCGCTCGCCGGGCGGTGGCGCAGATCCTGATCGCGCACCGCGGCGGGGTAGTCGATGGTCACGCCGCCCTCGACGCGGCGCACGGTGAGCGAGCGCGCCGGGGCTATCCGGAACGCCCTCGAGGCGAGCCGGTAGCGCTTGGCGGTGACGAGCATGCGGTAGCGGCCGGCGCGCACGTGGAGCGGGACCTCCCATAGCGCCTCGTACCGGCCCTTGTCGTCGACCTTCCAGAGGGTGCCCAGGCCGAGGTCCGAGTCCACGGTGCGGCGCCCGCTGCTCGTGAGCCGCTCGATCCTCACGAACGGGCGGTCGAGCGGCCGGTCGACCCCGTAGGCCCCGCCCTGCCACGTAAAGGAGACCCGCTCGAGTCGCCGGTAACGGCGCCGCGGCTGCCCGCCGACCGTGGCGGAGGCGGCGCCCGGGCCGAAGGGCTCACCCTGCGGCGAGACGCCGTTCGTGGGGTCGAACGGGTACGCCGCCTGCGCCGGCTCGCCGCTCATCAGGCGCCGCGTCAGCTCCGCCAGCTCGCCGCCCAGCAGGTTGGAGGAGAACGGGCCGTACAGGGTCGAGCCGCCCTCGTAGTGCTGGCGCTCGTACTCCTCCGGCGTGGTGAGGTACTGGATGAACTCGTTTGCGACCCCGGAGACGACCACGCGGCCGACCCCGGAGATCGCCGCCCGCAGCCGCGCGCCCACCTCGGCGGTCGGCTCGCCGGGCAGGGTCACGATCACGCCGTCGCCCACCCGCACCGCCATCAGCGGCACGGCCTTCGGCACGCTGTCGGCGCTGAGCGGGATGCCGAGCTTGTGGCCCTGGCCTGGCACCGGCAGCGGGTTGCGCGTGCCCTCGAACGGCACCCGCGTGAGGTCGAACAGCGGCCCGCGCTCCTCCTCCGACCCCGTCAGGAACGGGATGCCGATCATCGCGTAGTCGGCCACGTTGCCGCCCTCGGTGGGCTGGCCGCAGAAGCACACGCGCGTCCAGCGCGAGTCCAGCACGGGGCCGCGGATGGGTCGCGCCGCTCGCCACGCGCGCAGCATCGCCGCGGCCTCCACGCGGCCGACGTAGTCCGAGGCCGCCGGTCCGTCCCGTACCAGGCCGGCCGACTGGTCGCCCTCGTTCGAGTTCCCGTACACGTTCAGCACCTCCTGCCGGCGGGGCACGCGCCCGGCGCGGCGCACGCGCCGCTCGAACACCTGGAGGGCCGACCCGTGGTGGTCCTGGTTGTAGTAGGGGAAGCTCGACTTGGTGACCGTGCCGTGGTCGGCGAAGGTGGACCAGCCGCCGATCGGCACGCGCCGACCGCGCACGATCTTGTCCACGCGCAGCACGTTCACCGACGGATCGATGGTGTGCGCCACGCCGGCGGGGTCCTGCTGGGCGGAGCCCTGCCCGCGCTCGAGCGACATGCCGTGATTCGCAAGGTGCGCCTCGATCGAGCGGTTCATCGTCAGGCCGTGGAGCTCGGCGGATCCCCAGCCCGCAGCGGCTGGCCCGAGATCGGCGTCTGCGCGCCGGATCGCGGTGGCGATGCGGCGAACCAGGAACGAGTAGAGCTGCGGGTCGGCCGGCTTGGGATCGAGGAGGCGGTAGAAGCTGAACGGGTCGCTGACCGTGGCCGGGCTCGGGGCGGCGGTGTTGAAGGTCTCGAAGTTGGCGTAGCCGCCGGGGCCCGAGTGGGTGTGCGAGGCGGACATGAGGATCGTCTGCTCGGACAGCCCGCGGCTCGCGAGCGCGTCGCCGACGTGCTTGACGAGGCCGCCGGGGACCATGAACAGGTCGACGGCGACGAGCGCGACCTTGCGCCCGCCCTGCTCGAGCACGAGCGCTCGCGCCCAGAGGCGGGTGTGCTGGCCCTGCGCGACGCGGTCGGCGCGCGTCCAGCCGCCGAGGTAGTAGCCGGTGCGCGGCGTGATGTCGGCCTTGCCGGCGCCCGCGCGGAGCGCCGCAGCGTCGGCTGAGGCTGCTGCGCCCAGCGTCAAGGCTCCCATCAAAAAGAGGGCCCTAAAGAATCTGCACGTCTGCGTTGTCACCGACCACGAAGCGATAAGCCTTCGGGAGCGCCGGCCCCCGCCCGATGCGCACGTTCTTCCCGATCAGGCTGGCTTCGATGCGGAATTCGAGGTCCGAGATCGCCGAGCCGGACATCACGATCGAGTGCTCGAGCTCCGCCTTCTCGATCGTCACGTCGTCGCCGATCGCCGTGTACGGGCCGACGTAGGCGTCGGTCAGCTGCGAGCCGCGCCCGATCACGGCCGGCCCGCGCACGGTCGTCCGCTCGAGCCGCGCCCCCTCGGCGATCACGACGCGTCCCTCCACGCGGGACTCGACGAGCTCGCCGTCCACACGCTCCATCAGGTCATCGAGGATCAGCCGGTTGGCCTCGAGCATGTCCTGCACCTGCCCCGTGTCCTTCCACCACCCGTGCACGATGTGCGGGTCCACCCGGCGGCCGCGGTCCACCAGCGTCTGGATCGCGTCGGTGATCTCGAGCTCGCCGCGCCAGGAGGGCTCGATCGCGCGGGCGGCCTCGAAGATCGACGGCGTGAACATGTACACGCCGACCAGCGCCAGGTTGGTCTTCGGCTCCTTCGGCTTCTCCACGAGCCGCGCGACGCGGCCGTCCTCGAGCTCCGCCACGCCGTAGTGCTCGGGATCCGGCACCGGTGTGAGGAGGATCAGGGCATCCGGCTGCTCGGTGCGGAAGGTCTCGACCAGCTCGACGATGCCGTCGCGCAGCAGGTTGTCGCCCAGGTACATGACGAACGGCGAGCCGTGTAGGAACGGCTCGGCCGTGAGCACCGCGTGGGCAAGGCCGAGCGGCTCGTCCTGCTCGATGTACTCGATCGAGACGCCGAAGCGGGAGCCGTCGCCCGCCGCCGCACGGATCTCGTCGCCCGTCTCGGGCGCGATGATGATGCCCACCTCGCGGATGCCCGCGGCGGCCATCGCCTCGATGCCGTAGAAGAGCACGGGCTTGTTGGCAACCGGCACGAGCTGCTTGGCGCTCGTGTGGGTGAGCGGGCGCAGGCGGGTGCCCTTCCCGCCGGACAGGATCAGCCCCTTCAGTACGTGCCCCCCAGTTTCCGGTGGTCCCAGCTCACGACACGCGAGGGAACGAACGTCAGCCCCACGCGCTTGCGCGCCTGCTCGCGGAAGAGCTCCCTCATCTCCGGCGCCCCGCCGCCGTACCTGTCGACCAGCTCCACCCCGTGCTCCGCGACCTTCTCGGTGTCCCGCTCCAGCACCACGTCGCACTCGAGCATCACGCCGCGCAGCTCCTGGTACTCCACTCCAGTCTCGATCCCGAGCGTGGCGCGCGGGTCCCGCTCCAGGTTCCTGGCCTTCTGCGACTTGGCGTAGGTCCATCCCCGCAGCTTGGAGCCGTCGCGCACGTACCAGAGCGGCACCATGTGCGGCAGTCCGCGCGGGCCGATCGTGGCGCACTGCATCACCATCTGCTCGTCGAGGAAGGCGTGCACCTCCTCCTCGGTCATCTCGATCTGGGCCCGCCGCGACGGCATGCGCGCGCCAGCGTACCCGGCGGCGCTGCGCCTGACCGTCCCAACCCCGGGCGGGGGGTTGGCCGCTGGGGCAGAACTTCGTGTCGAGTGTCGCTAGCGGGGGTAGGTCCGGATTGACCCTAAGGGGTGAGGGGGACTACACGCCGCACGCGTGTGCAGCGACAGCGTGTGCGCGCACCGTCAGCGCTTGGCGGCGCCCGCCAGGGCCTCGGCGGCTTCGAGAACTGCCTGGCGGGCGTCGTCGGGCTCGAGCACCACGGCGTCGCCGGCGCCCTTCAGGATCTCGCGCGCCAGGTAGTGGTTGCCGGCGAAGCGCAGCTCCACGATCACCGCGCCGTCCTCCAGCTCCTCCACCACGCGCTTGTCCTCGCGCGCCCAGCGGGCCGGCTCGGGGGCCACCCAGACGCGTGCGATGCGCGAGTCGGCCACCTCGCCCGTGCTCGGCCAACCGTGGATGTCGGGCTCGATCCCGGGGCGCGGCTCGAAGGTCTCGTCGAGAACGGTGGCGGAGCGGATCCGGTCGAGCCGGAAGGAGCGCGTGTCGTCCTTGTCCGGGTCCCAGGTGTGGACGTACCAGCCCTCCTGGCCGTTCATCAGCTTGTACGGCTCCACGCGGCGGACGGTGAACTCGTCGAGCTCCTCCTTGTAGTGCTCGAGCTCGAGCATGCGGCGCTCCGTGATCGCCCGGCTCACCACCCGGGCCACCTCGGAAGAGTCGCCCTTCGCGGTGGTGATCTGGAGACCCTCGTTGGCCGGGTCCTGGCCCAGCGCGTCCACGATCTTCTGGCGCGCCGTCGCGAGCGAGCCCTCCGGCAGGTGCTCGCCGATGAGATCGATCGCGGCCACAAGGGCCTTGGCCTCGAGCGGCAGCAGGCGGGCGGGCTGGGCGAAGTTGTCGCCGTAGGGCTCGGGGTCCACCTCGATCTGGTCGCCCTGCACCTCGGCGTACAGCACGTACGAGCCGCCGCCGAAGTTCACGACGTTGAGGACGTCGATGTCCTGGCGCAACTCGTGCTCGGTCACCTGAAGCCGCTCGCACAGCGCGGCCACGTCGAGCTTGTGACCTCCGCGGGCGGCGTCGATCAGGATGCCCGCCAGCGTGACGAGCCGCGCGAAGCGCTCCGGCCGGATCGGTGAGGACTCGCGGTCGCCGTCCTCCTCGGCCGGCACGGGCGCACGCGGAATTGGCGCGGCCAGCTCGGGCGGCTCCGTGTGGCGCTCGATCACCATCTCGAGCCGCTCCCGCGCCTCCTGCTCCAGCTCCGGCGGGCCCTCGATCCGCGCGTGCTCGCCGAGGCCCAGCACCCACGACACCATCTGGCGGGAGTTCGCGTAGTCGGTCTCGAAGATCACGCCGTCGTCCACCTCGGTGACCTCGCCGGCGTGGCCGAAGTGACGCAGCGCGAGCCAGTCGATCCGGTCCGACAGCCAGATTCGGGCGCGGCCGATCGGGTCGCCCAGCTGCCAGTCGGTGCGGATCGCGTAGTCGCGCGGGTCGAAGTCCTCGGGGCGGTTGAAGTCGTGCTCGGCCTTGGACGAGTAGCCGACCTTGCCGCGGATCCGCGAGACGCGGAAGACGCGCAGCGCATCGCGCTCGTGGGAGCGGCCGATCAAATAGAACTGGCCGGCCTTGTAGAGCAGGTGATAGGGGTCGACCTTGCGGGTCTCGAGCGCGTCGCGTCCGATCGTGTAGTAGTCGAACACGATCGTCTTGCGCCTGAAGATGGCGGTCTCGAGCTTCGACAGCCGCTGCGACAGGTCGCGGCTGCCGGCGCTCGCCTTGACCGCCAGCGTGACCGTGCGCTCCTCCGGGGAGTCGAGCGGCGACGGCTTTCCCCACGAGAGCTGCTGCAGTGCGAGGCGCAGCGGCTCGGCGTAGGCGAACTCGCCGTCTAGGAGCGAGAGTGCCATGCGCAGGGCGGCGAGCTCCTCGTCGGTGAACTCGATCGCCGACAGGTAGAAGTTCTCGGGCGGGAGCGAGTAGTTCTCGGCCTCGTAGTAACCCTCGGCCGGCTTGTCGACCTTCAGGTGGATTCCGAGCGACTCGAGCTCCGCGCGATCGGCGTAGAAGCGGCGCGCGAAGGCCTCGTCGTTCATCTGGGAGTAGCCCTCGACGTCCTGCTTGATCTCGAGCGCGGACACCGGTCTGCGCTCCGCCATCAAGAAGGAGATCAGCGAGAGCTGGCGGATCAGCTTTTCGGTGTCCTTTGCCATGTTCCTGTCGCGCGCGCCCGGGGGCTCCCGGCCATCCACGAGGATAAGGTGGAAACCCGGGCAGGGCCGCCCCCCGCCGATGCGCCCCCGCAATTTGCGCGAAAGCGCAGCGTTTGCGCGGATTTGCCTCCGTGGGCCATGCAAGATCGAGCGGGTGGGCGAAAACGCCGGTCCGGGCGGGAACATCTCGGGCCCACCCCCGTTCGGAGGGAACGTCCTTGGATGAGATCGTGCTCGTGGCCGTCGCGTGGTGCCTCGTGGCGGTCGTCGTGTTCGCCGTGGTGCGGCCGGCTTTGCGGGTCGGCCGGCGCGAGGACGCGTTCCACGCGCGGGCTGCTGACGAGCTGATCGCGAGCGCGGCGTCGCTGGCGCCGCCGCGCGCGCCGGTCGCTCGTCTCGCCGCCCCGCACGAGCGGGCCTCGCACCTCGTGGAGACGGGCTACCTCGGCCTCGTGCACGACCGTCTGTGCGGCTACGCGCGCGTGCTGCTCGGCGTCGAGCGGAGCTGGCTGCTGCTCCGCGACCCCGGCCATCACGGCGAGGTGGTGGTGGTCTCGGCCCGGGGCAGCGATCCCGAGCAGATCGGCCGGCGGCTTCCGGCCGACTCCGGTGCGATCGGCCGGCTCATGCACGCCGCGCGGCCGGAGGTGCTGCCACCGGGCGAGGCCTCCTCCTCTGAGGACCCGGGCACGTCGATGACGCGCGGCGTGCGGATGGTGGCCACGGCGCCGGTCGCCTGGGAGGGCACGGTGCTCGGCGCGCTGGCCGTCGGCACGCGCGACCTCGAGCGGGAGTTCGGCGTGGACGACCTCGAGCTGCTCGGCGAGGTGGCCTGGCTCTCGGGCGCCGCGCTGGCGGGGCACGACCGGCGGGCGGAGATGGCGGCCACCGTGGCCTCGCAGGTCGACGCGCTCGCCACCGCCCTGTCCGTCTGGGACGGCGAGACGCGCCGCCACTCGGACACCGTGGTGGAGCTCGCGCGCACAACCGGCGCCCGGATGGGACTCGACGCGATGGAGCTGCTCGAGCTCGAGCTGGCCGCGCTGCTGCACGACGTCGGCAAGTTGCGCGTGCCGCGCGAGATCCTCCGCAAGCCGGCCCCGCTGACCGAGGCCGAGGAGCTCCTGATGCGCAACCACCCGGCCTGGGGCGCCGATCTGGTGTCGGGCGTGCCGGGGCTGCAGGCGGTGGCGCTGATCGTGCGGCACCACCACGAGCGGATCGACGGGAGCGGCTACCCGAGTGGGCTCTTCGGGGTGCGGATCCCGGCGGCGTCGCGGATCATGGCCGTCTGCGACGCCTACGGCGCGATGACCGAGCCGCGCCCGTACCGGCGGCAGCGGGAGCCCGAGGAGGCGCTCTCGGAGCTGCGCGACCTGGCCGGCGACCAGTTCGACCCGGCCGTGGTGGAGGCGCTCGAGGCGGAGGTCGGAGCGAGGCCGCTGGCGCTGGTGTAGGCGCCAGGCGGCGCTCGGTGAGCGCTCGCCGCGCGTCGGTTGCTAGGCCGCCCGCGGGCGCCCGCCCCCGAAGCGCTCGGCCACGCCCTCCTCCACCCGCTGCGCGAAGTACGCCGAGGTGGAGATCCCCCTGTCGAAGTCCGACCAGCGCGCGCCGTCGGCCAGCGTGCGCTCGATCCGGTCGAAGCTGCCCAGGTTCCCGCCTAGGTTGTCGATGAAGTGCACGAGGGTGGCCTCGCGCGTGCACGGGACGACTGGGCTGCCGTGCTCGAGCTTGCCGTGGTGGCTGAGGACGATGTGCAGCAGAGCGTCGGCGTCCTCGCGCGGGAAGGCCTCCATGTCCTCGATCACGCGCCGGACCATGTAGTAGCCGAGCGCGATCTCGCCGAGAAGCTTGCCGGCGTCGGTGAGCTCGATGGCGCCGTTCACCGAGGTGTAGGCCTCGACCTTCCCGATGTCGTGCAGAAGGGCGCCGGCCACGGCGACGTCCCTGTCGATGCCCGGGAACTTGGCGGCCAGGGCGCTGACTCCCTCGGCCACCGACAGGCAGTGCTCGAGCAGTCCGTGGCGGTAGGCCTGGTGGTAGTACTTCGCCGCGGGCGCCTCGTGATACGCAGGCCCGATCAGGCGGGCGAGCAGGGCACGCAGGTGGGGGCGCTGGATCGTCTCCACGAGCGAGTCGAGGCGGGCGCAGAGCTTCTCGTACGGGACGGGGGAGCCCTCCATCAGGTCGGCCAGGTCGTACTCGCCTTCGACCGCGGCGCGCATCCGCTTGATGGTGAGGGCGCCGCCGTACCGCTCGTCGACGCAGTAGTGCCCGAGCACCCGCACGATGGCCCCGCTCGGGCAGAGCGGAGCGAGCCGGTCCACGTCGTCCCAGACGACGGCCTCCACCGAGCCCGTCACGTCGCCCAGGCGCAGCTTCAGGAAGGCCTCGCCCGTGCGCCGCAGGCGCCGGCTGTGGCCTCGCACGACGAAGAAGGAGTTGACCTCCTGGCCGTCCGTGAGGTCGCGCACGAAGGTCTTCGCGGGAGTGAGAGGGGGCTGCTCCATCGGGGATGCCACGGTAATCTCGGATCCGGACGGGATAGGGTGCACGCCGATGGAGTCGCCCCCCGACGGGAGGTCCTGACATGACCGTGCTGGTGGCGGGCGGGACGGGCTTCCTCGGCACCGCCGTGGTGCGGGAGCTGGTCCGGTCGGGACGCGACGTTGCGGCGACCTGGGTGGTCGAGGCGGAGCGCGAGCGGCTGTCGTCGGAGCCGGTCGAGCTGATCGAGGCGGACCTGTTCGACGCCGGGGCGGCGGACGCCGCCGTCGCGGCGGTGGACGACCTCGAGGCCGTGGCGAACCTCGTCGGCGGCTTCGCCGACGGGCCGCTCCTGCACGAGACCGACCCGGCCGAGTTCGACCGGCTGATGCGGCTCAACCTGACGCCGGCGTTCCTGCTCGCGCGGGCGACGATGCCCCGCTTGGTCGAGCGCGGCGGGGGGGCGTTCGTGTGCGTGTCGGCGCGCACGGCGCTGCGGCCCTACCCGGGCGGCGGGGCGTACTCGGTGGCGAAGGCGTCGGTGCTGGCGCTGGTGAACGCGCTCGACGTGGAATACCGCCGGGACGGCGTGCGCTGCAACGCGGTCCTGCCGAGCGTGATCGACACGCCCGCCAACCGCGAGGCGCAGCCGGACGCGGACCACTCGAAGTGGGTGGAGCCGGAGGAGATCGCGCGGGTGGTGCGCTTCCTGCTCTCGGACGAGTCGGCTGTGACGAGCGGGGCGGCAGTGCCCGTCTACGGCCGCGCGTAATACGACAGCGCCAGTCGCCCAACCTCTTTGGTTGCGCTCCCGTTCTGAATCGCGCCGAGAGGTGCTCCGATGAACGGGATCAACCGGCCGGCGTAGCGGCGCGCCATCCGCTTGGCGAGGTACTTGAGGAGGCGGCGGTGCAACCGGTCGGTGGTGCGCCCGGCGAGCGCCTTCTCGACCATCGCCTGCGCCATCAGCTTGCCGATGCCGTCGAGCGCCTCGCGGGCCTGCTCGGGGGTCTCGTACACGCCCTGGAGGGCGAGCAGCTCGGCGGGGCGCATCGGGTGGCGCGGGTCGTAGCCGTAGGCCGCGGCGATGTAGAACACCATCCGGCTCTGGATCCATATGAGCGCGACGATGTCGGGCGCAGCGGTGAGCGCTCCGCCGAGACCCAGCACGCCGCCCTCGACGCGCGCGAGCCGCACGTGCTTCTTGTAAGCGACCTTGGCCAGGTGCTCCGGGGTGTGCCCCGCGCCCGCTGTCCGGACCCATTCCTCGGCCTGCGGTCCGAAGCGCTCGGACGCGGCCAGCGCGATCAGCTCGGGCGCCCGCTCGGGCTGGGCGAGGATGCGCTCCCAGAGCGACTTGGGAGGGCGCTCGAGATGCGGGATGTGCTCGGTTTCAGTCGCCATGTGCGAGGTACCCTCAGACCATGGCAGACACGACCACAACACCCCGCCACGGCATCCTCAGCGAGGAGATGCGGGCCGAGCGCGAGCAGCTGATCGAGATGCTCACCAGGGCCTACTGGATGGAGATCGAGACAGTCATGAGCTACGTCGCCAACTCGATCAACCCGGACGGCGTGCGGGCCCAGGAGATCATCGAGTCGCTCGAGGAGGACATCCAGGAGGAGCTCGGCCACGCCCGGCGCTTCGGCGAGCGCATCAAGGAGCTCTACGGCGTCGTGCCCGGCTCACTCGACTTCCACGCCGAGCAGTCCTACCTGCAGCCGCCCGACGAGCAGACCGACATCGTCCACGTCATCAAGGGCGTGATCGAGGCCGAGACCGGCGCGATCGAGCACTACAACCGGATCGTCGAGTTCTGCGACGACAAGGACCTCGTGACGCAGGACATGGTGATCGACATCCTTCACGACGAGGAGGGCCACCGCCGCCTGTTCGAGGGCTTCCTGCGCGAGTACGCCGCCGAGGGACTCGCTTAGGCGCCGCACCGGCTGCAGGTCTATGGTGCGCGCCATGGACCTGAAACTCGAAGTCGTCCCCATGCCGGTCTCGGACGTGGACGCGGCCAAGGCGTTCTACACCGAGAAGGTGGGCTTCAACCTCGACCACGACATCGAGCCCGGCAACGGGATGCGCGTCGTCCAGATGACGCCACCAGGCTCGGCCTGCTCGGTGGTCATCGGCGAGGGCCTGCCGCTCGGCGAGCCAGGGTCGGTGAAGGGCGTGCAGCTCGTGGTCGAGGACATAGACGCCGTCCGCGCGACCCTGGCCGACCGCGGCGTGCCGGTCGGCGAGGTGCAGCAGCTGGGCCCCGAGGGCGCCCCCGGCTCGCGCTTCTGCTTCTTCGAGGATCTCGACGGAAACATGTGGGCGGTTCAGGAGCGCTGAGGCTACGATCAACGGACTGCTTCGGCGAGGTAGCTCAGTCGGTAGAGCACACGACTGAAAATCGTGGTGTCCCCGGTTCGATTCCGGGCCTCGCCATTTCCCGGCTGCGGCGCATCGCCAGCCGGCGTCATCGGCCCTCGCGGTACCTAGTACCGCTTCGGGCCTGCTTCCTTGGCTGGCGGGCGCCTCGCTCGGCAAATGGCGAGGCCGTCGCCCTCGCCATCCGAGTCCTCACGGAACGCAAGCGGTGCGGTGGGAACCTAAGCCATGCCGTACTGGTCGCGGACGTACGGCAGCAGCCCGCGGGCCTCCAGGCGGTCGAGTGGCGCCCGGAAGGTCACCTGCACGACGCCCGGGTGCCGGCCGATCTCGATGGCGCCGCTGATCGTGGCGCGGTTTCGCACCTCCGGGACCTCCATCTCGAGCAGCCGGGCGGCGCGCTCGAGTCCGTTCTCGGTGGCGCTGTTCAGGTCCGGGCCGGTGCCGATCACGGAGATGGGCGCCGACTCCTCGAGCCCGCCGAGCCCCCATTCGCGGGCGAGCGCCTCGCAGCGCGCGCGCTCGTCACCTGAGAGCGGGCGGGCCAGGAAGGGCAGGTCCTCCTCGAGCGGCAGCAGAAGCGGGCCCTCGATGGGGAGGCCCTTGAGCACCTCGACCTGGAGCGTCACCGTGCCCGACACGTCGGTGGTGTGGCCGGCGATCTCGCCGTCGCCCTGCATCGCGTGCATGTCGCCCAGGTAGACGCCGCCGCCGGGCAGCTTGACAGGGCAGATCAGGATGGCCCCGGCCCGTACGGCGTCGATGTCCATGTGCCCGTCGGTGCGGTGCTCACGGAGCTCCTCGGCGGTCAGCGCGTAGCCGTGTGGCGCGTCGATCAGGAACGAGCCGAAGTCGCCGGCGTTGTGGGAGTCGGGGATCGTGGTCGACGGGGTCGTGCCGAGCTGCCCCATGAACGGCCGCAGCCGCGTGGCGAGCGCCACGAGGTCGTGTGGCGCGAAGGCCAGGATCGGATTCTGCACGGAGTTCTCGGGGAGCGCGGCGTAGCGGTGGGCATCGTGCGCTATCCGCTCGGCCGCCTCGCCGGGGAGCGTGACGCCCACCCTGCGGCCGTGGTCGAACGCGATCGTGTAGCCGTTCGTGAACTTGAACGGCGTGGCGTCCGCGCCGCACTTCACGCAGCGCACAGCGTCCTGCCCGATTCCCTCGAGCCGCGTCTCCGGGTACTCGGTGCCGCAGCCCGGGCACACCGCCGCGCAGTAGGGATCACCGTTGTAGCTGCCGTCCGGCCACCAGTCGTTGCCTGACGCGGTGGCCACCGATGTGACCTCGATGTCCCTGATCCGGATGGCGACCGCGTCGCCGGGCTCGGCTCCCGCCACCGCCACCGGCTGCGCAACCTCGTGGCCGCCACGCAGCGATGGCGTGATCATCGGCCCCCAGCAGCCAGGTGTGGTGTTGACGACGATGTGACCGCCGTCGTCGACGGGCCCGAGCATCTCGACGTCCGGGCCGAGCAGGCCGTCGGTGAAGGTGTCGACGAAGACCGTGGGGTGCGCCTCGCGCGCCGGCGCGCGCACCGCAGGCTCTATGGCCATGGGCTCCTCCTCTCGGGTTGGGTGCGGCCGCGGCTGGCGCCGCCGGCCACGGGGACAAGGAGCGCCACCTCGTCGCCGTCCGCGAGCGGCTCCCCGCCGCTCGCATGGGCGCCGCGCAGCACCGGTAGAGCGGAGCCGAGCGCCGGCGCGATCGACGGCTCCGTCTCGCGCAGACGCTCGATCAGACTGTCGACCGTCGCCTCCCGCGGCAGCTCTACGTTGAGCCGGCGGCTGCCGGCGGCGCTCGCGAGGCCGGACCCCAGACGCACCTTGACGTGCACCGCAACTCTCCTCGGGGACGCTCCTGCGTGCAGCCTACCGCGAGGGGGAAGAGCCACCGACTAGGCGCAGATGAGCTTGTCCTTGCGCCGGGACGATGTGCGTTCTGGACAAGCAGCGGGCGCGCCGCGGGCATCGCCGCGGCGCGCGTGCTGCGTAGTGGGCGTCAGGTCTTGATCAGCCCGTTCGGGTTGAAGACGTACTTCCTCGCGGCTCCCTGGTCGAAGTCCTTGTAGCCTTGGGGTGCCTCGTCGAGCGAGATGATCGTCGCGTTCACCGCCTTCGCGATCTGCGCGCGGTCGTGGAGGATCATCTGCATGAGGCCGTAGTGGTACCGCATCACCGGGCACTGGCCCGTCGTGAAGCTGTGCGACTTCGCCCAGCCCAGTCCGATCCGGATCGACAGCGAGCCGACCTTCGCCGCCTCGTCGACGGCGCCGGGGTCGCCGGTGACGTAGAGCCCCGGGATGCCCAGCTTGCCGGCCACCCGGGTCACGTCCATGATCGAGTTGAGCACCGTCGCCGGCGCCTCGTGCTCTGCGTCGGCGCCGTGACCGCGGGCCTCGAAGCCGACCGCGTCCACGGCGGCGTCCACCTCGGGCACGCCGAGGATCTGCTCGATCTGGTCCTTCGGGTCTCCCTTCGAGACGTCGATCGCCTCGCAGCCGAAGCTGCGGGCCTGCTCGAGCCGCTCGGGGATCAGGTCGCCGACGATGACCACGGCGGCTCCGAGCAGCTGAGCCGAGTGGGCCGCGGCAAGTCCGACCGGGCCGGCGCCTGCGATGTAAACCGTCGAGCCCGACGTCACCCCGGCCGTGTAGCAGCCGTGATAGCCGGTCGGGAAGATGTCCGACAGCATGGTCAGGTCGAGGATCTTGTCCATCGCCTGGTCCTTGTCGGGGAACTTCAGGAGGTTCCAGTCGGCGTACGGCACGAGCACGTACTCGGCCTGGCCGCCGACCCAGCCTCCCATGTCCACGTAGCCGTACGCGGAGCCCGGACGGTCGGGGTTCACGTTCAGGCAGACCCCGGTGTTGCCCGTCTTGCACATGCGACAGCGGCCGCAGGCGATGTTGAAGGGCACCGAGCAGAGATCCCCCTCCTTGATGTACTCGACGCCCGGGCCGGTCTCGATCACCTCGCCGGTGATCTCGTGCCCGAGGATCAACCCCTCGGGAGCGGTGGTGCGGCCGCGGACCATGTGCTGGTCCGATCCGCAGATGTTCGTGGAGACCACTCTGAGGATCGCCGCGTGGGGCAGCTTGCGGCCCACGTTGGCGGGGTTGACACCCGGCCCATCCTGCAGCTCGAAGGTCGGGAAGTCGATGTCGTGCACCTCGACCTTCCCTGGCCCCATGTAGGCGACGCCCCTGTTCTCAGCCATGGCGCGCTACCTCCTCCCGCGTCGAGCCGCGCGTGCTCGACGCG